>CAZEJJ010000029.1:0-54451 GCA_964512185.1 uncultured Enterobacterales bacterium
GCTGTTCGAATGGTTGCGGGGGCCGGATTTGAACCGACGACCTTCGGGTTATGAGCCCGACGAGCTACCGGACTGCTCCACCCCGCGACAGGGGCCTTGGGCATGTTTCCATGCTCGAAGCACCGCGCAAGTAACGAGACCCTTCTGGCCTGTCAAGCCTTCCGCTTCCGGCTCGGACCGCGTTTTCTGCGCTTGTTGGATCTCCTGGCCTTGGACAGGGGCTTCCCCTTGTCGCGCCGGGAGGCGGGGCGGGCCCAGCCCTTGCGAGAGCGCTGGCGCCTCCCTCCCTCCTCCCGCGAGGTGAGGTCCCTGAGGCGCTCCAGCTCCACCGCGGTAAGGCTGCGCACCCGGCCGCGCTCGAGCCCGCGGATGGAGACGCTGCCGAAGGACTCGCGGCGCAGCTTGCTCACAGGATGCCCCAGGGCAGCGAACAGCCGGCGGATCAGGTGGTGGCGGCCTTCGGTGACGGTGATCTCGACCCAGGCGTTGCCGCTCTCGGTGGTCTCCACGGTCCGGCAGCGGGCGGGCACCGTGCGCCCGTCGTCGAGCCGGATGCCGCGACGGATCTTGTCGAGGGTGCGCTCGGAGGGGGTCCGGTGCACCTTCGCGAGGTAGCGGCGAGGCACCTCGAAGGAGGGGTGGGTCAGGCGGTGGGCGAGGTCGCCGTCGTTGGTGAACAACAGGGCGCCTTCGGTGTTGAAGTCCAGGCGCCCCACGGGCTCGACCCGCTGCGCGAGGCTCGGCAGCAGCTCCTGCACATCTCTGCGCCCCTCAGGGTCTGCCCGGCCAGTGAGATAGCCCCTGGGCTTGTTCATGAGCAGGTACACCAGGGGGGCGCGTCTCTGCAGGCGCTGGCCGCGTAGGCGGAGCTCGTCCCGCTCGGGGTCCACCTGGGCCGCCGGGTCGCGGACGACCTCGCCGTTCACTGTCACCAGCCCTTCGCGCACCAGCCGATCGGCGGCGCGTCGGCTGGCCGCCCCCGTGCGGGCCAGGTGCCGGGCCAGGCGCGTAGTGGAGGCTGTAGGTTGACTGGGATTGCTCATGGAACCTGCGGGTGCGTGGGGGCGGCGGAAGCGGGTATCCGCCGCGGACCCGAGCTGTCAACCCGGGCTATTCCTCGCCGCCGTCCAGGAGGCCCGGTAGTCGGAGCTGAGCTTCTGGATCATCCTCCTTGAGCTCGCGGAGGTCGCGTAGCGTCGGCAGATCCGACAGGTCGCGCAGGCCGAACAGCTCGAGAAAGCGCGGCGTGGTGCCATACAGCAGCGGCCGGCCGGGTTCGTCGCGGTGGCCCAGGCTGCGCACCAGCCCTCTCTCCACGAGCGTGCGCAGGATCCCACCCGGGTCCACACCCCGGATCTTCTCCACCTCGGAGCGCGTGACCGGCTGCTGGTAGGCCACGATGGCCACGGTCTCCAGGGCCGCCCGCGAGAGACGCACAGGCCGGGTGGCCTGGGCCCGCGCGCACCAGCGGGCGTAGCGCGGGTGGGTGCGCAGCTGCCAGCCTCCGGCGACCTCCACCAGGCGCAGGCCGTGGTCCGCCCGCTCGTAGCGGGCCTGCACCAGGGCCAGAGCCGAGCTGACGTCGGATTCGTCGGGTTGATCGAGGATGTCCAGCAGTCGGGCCAGGGAGAGCGGCTCCGACAGGGAGAAGAGCACGGCCTCCACCGCCGCGGCCATGCGCGCCGGGTCAGGGGTGCGGGTGGGGATGTAGGCCAGGCCCTCGCCAGGGTCTGGCGGCGGGCCTGTGGGCTGCTCGGTTTCTTGCAGGCCGGCGGCCGGAGGCCTGCGGGTGTCACCGAGCTCCGCAGGGCGCAGGCCCGGAAGCAGGATGAGGTTGTCGGTCCGGTCCGGCGGCTCGTCTCCGCCCGCTGCGGCCACCATCAGACCGCCTCTGGGACCTGTGAGAGGTCGGCGTCTTCGGCGCGGACGAGCCCCTTGAGCAGCACCGGGGAGAGGTGCTCTCTCTGTTCGATGCCGACAGCGCGCAGCCGACAGAGCTCGAGCACCGCCAGGAAGGCCATGATGCGGGAGGGCCGGTCGGCCAGGCCTGCGAGGAGCTCATCGAGGCTGCGCGTCTGGCCGTCGTCCAGGCTTCGCAGCACATGCTGGACGGTGTCGGCCCAGCGCAGGGGTTCTCGCGTGACCTCGAGGACGGGATCCGGGCGCTGGGAGCGCCGCAGCGAGCGCTCATAGAGTTCGCGCAGGCCCAGCGCATCGACGCCCGGTTCCACGGGGCGCTCCCGCGGGTTGGTGCTGCGCGCCGGCCGGGCGAAGGAGTCTCGTCCAAGCCACCTGCAATCGGCCAGATCCTGCGCGGCCTGGCGAAAGCGCTGGTAGGCGATGATCCGCAGCACGAGGGCTTCTCTGGGATCTTCCTCTTCGGCGTCCCGCGTCCGTTCACGCGAGAAACCCGGCAGCAGCTCACGGCTCTTCAGCTCGCAGAGGGTGGCGGCCATGACGAGGAATTCTCCCGCCACATCCAGCTCGAGAGCCTGCATACCGGTGAGCGCCGCGAGGTATTCGCGCGTGATGTGCACCAGCGGCAGGGTGCAGAGGTCGACGCCATCGCGCTGCACCAAGTGCAGCAGCAGGTCGAGCGGCCCATCGTAGACGTCCGTGCGAACGGTTGGACCTGCGGTCGGGGCGGTGAGCATGACCGGGAGAGCTGGGGAGGGGGAGGGGGAGGGACCGGCGCGGGCGGGCTGTGAGCCACGCCGCAGACACCGGAGGGGTTACTCGCGACAATACCGTGAAATCGGAGGCTTGACAAGAAGCTACAGGTCGCTCATCGTTTCGACCGCCACGGGTTTTTCGCGGGTGGCAGCTCTGCCTCGCCGTGATAACAATCGGCTGGGAGACGCGCCCCTCCGAGCAGGAGAAGAACAGGGCGTCGTCAGCAGGGGGACGCCTGGTTTCGCACGTACGAGGATCCCACCCACATGTCAGCCCTCCCCGAGCAGGAATGGTGGCCTGAGTTCATCGAAAAGCTCAAAGAACGTGAGCTTGTCGAGCTGGCCGTCGAATATGCAGTCACCCCAGCTGAGCTGGACGAGGCTCTGGCGGCCACCACCGGTGGCTGCTCCGTGCAGGAGGAGGCGTGGTGGCCCATCGTGCTCCGACAGCACGAGCAGGGCTCCATCCGCCAGCTGGCGCGGCGCTTCGGCACCAACCCACGCCGGCTTCGTCGCGGACTCGCCCGCTGCGCCGTGCGCATCGCCGGCGCCTCAGTGACCGATGAGGGTCTGCCGGCGTTGCAGGCCTTCCGCGAGCGGCTCGGCCAGGAACCCGACGGTGTCATCGCCAGCGAGGCGGGTGTCACGGTCGAAGCGGTCAAGGGCGAGCGTCGCCGCCTGGGGATCGAGCCCTACCGCATGAAACCAGACGCCGAGGAGTGGGGCGAAAAGCCCAAGCCACAGCGGGAGCGAAGCCCACGCCGCCGGCGCTGGGACGAGATTCCGGAGCCGGTCATCATCCGCCGAAGCGGGGCAGCGGGTGACGAGCCCCTGGAGGAGCACCCCGCGCCCCCGCCGGTGGAGCAGCCCCCCGCCGCGGAACCCGTGCCTGCAGCGCCAGCGCAGCAAGCACCGACACGACGCTCCGCTCTGCCGACGCTCGCCTCCCGATTTCGCAGCGCGGGTGTTCCGGGAGCCGAAGTGCAGGGTGACGGTCTACCCGCCGAGCGCCGTGCAGGCAGCCGGCGCCGCAGGGTGGTGCGACCCGGCGCGAGCCCGCCCCGAGAAGAACCCGCACCTGCACCCACACCCCCACGCCTTCCTCGGGTCAGCCGCGCCCCAGTGCGGGTCATCGAGCCGGGAACGGTCTCCCTCGAGGAGCTGGAAGACACGGCTCCCGCCACACCAAAGAGGTCTGGCGTGAGGACACCGAAGCACGAGAGCGCCCCCCCTGCGCCGCGCGTGGTTGAGAGCCCCTCGCCGGAACGCTCCGAGGTGCAGCCCTCTCCCGCCGGCGCGCTCCCACCCGAAGCCGACTCGGCGCGTGGGGTGGGGACCTCTGTCGATGCCGCCACGCCCGGGACCGCAGGTCTCGGTCGCCGGGGCACCGCTGCCTGGCGGGTGGAGATCCCAGACCAGGCGGAACCGCTCCTGGTCCTGGCCGAAGACATGATCGACGCCCTGCGCGTCGCTGCAGAGCACGTTGGTCGAGACAAGATCCAGGAGGCTCACGCCTGGCGCATGGCCGAGGTCCTGGACCCCGAGGATGTCTGAGGGGGCGGCGGTCGTCCGCTCCTCGCGTCAGCGCACCGAAGTATAGGGTCCGCCGGGCTCCACGGTGAAGCCTCCGGCGCCGAGGGTGTGACGCTCCACGCCGTGCAGTCCGGCGGCGGTGAGTTCGTAGACGTTGAAGCAGGCGGTCTCGTCGCGCGCGGTGGACAGCGCCAGACCTCCGGCACCAGGATCGATGATGGGGATCGCACCGGATGGAGAGGGCAGCTCTGTGCGAAAGCCGTGGTGCTCGTGTCCGTGGAGGATCAGCCCGACACGGCCAGTCTCCTGCAGCACGGCCTCGAGATCCCGCGCGTTGACCAGGTGGCGCGTGGATGGGCCATAGGGCTCTCCCCGGGCATCGCGCAGCGGAAAGTGGAGCAGCAGCACCACGAAGCGTCCGTCCAGCTCTGAGGAACCCAACAGGCGGGACAGCTCATCCAGCTGTCGGGCAGGGAGCTGCCCGGTTGCCAGGATCGGATGGGGACGACAGCAGTCCAGGCCGATGAAGGCGAGATCGTCGTAGAGGTGGAGCGCAGGGTAGCTGCCGCTGGAGAAGCTGGAGAACCAGGTCTCGAAGCGCCGCTCGCGCCAGGCACCGCGCGTGTAGCAGTCGTGGTTGCCGGGCACCATCACCACCGGAAGGCGCTCGGTGAGCGGGCGGAGGATCTCCCGGGCGACCTCGAATTCGCTCTGCTGGGACATGGCCGTGAGATCACCGGTGCAGACGCAGATATCGGGCTTCTGCTCCAGCACCGCCTGCACGAGGGCCGCTGCGCTCGAATCCTGGAAGCGGCCGCTTCGGCCCGCCAGGTAGAGGTTCCCGGCTCCCAGCAGCCGCTTGCCGAGCAGGCCGGAGAGGCGCGGAGGCCGGAACACGTGGAGGTCTGTGAAGTGGGCGACGCGCAAGGATGGCACTCCGCACGGGGACGGAGGGAGCATACATCCTGCCGCTGCCCGCTGCCACAGCCACACTGTCGCGGCGCGGGCCATGATGCTACCTTCCCCAGGCAGGCAGCCCCCGTCGGTCACGGGTCTGCGCTGGCGACGTCCCCTTCCAGATCCCAGGAGCCCCAATGGAGGATCCCCGTCGTGTGCTGGAGCAGGCCGCCGAGAGGCGGGTCACCTGTGAGGTCCTGCCCCGCAGGGGTGGCTGGAGCAGGGGTCAGCTGCTGCGCGTAGAGCCCGGAGGGATCGTGATCTCGGTGCCGGGCCTGCACCTCTCCGGCGGCGAGGATCTGCGCTGCTGGTTCAACCTGGATGGCACGCCCCGGACCTTCGAGGCTTCGGTGATACGCACCGGAGTCCCGCTCCCTGACAGGTCGCAGAACGGCGTGCTCATCGGGTTCATCGACTGCTGGACCCAGGCTGAGACCCGCTCGCAGGCGGACCATGGCCTGGATCTGCGCATCCTGCCTCCCAACGGTCCCGGGATCTCGCTGTTGGAGGGCCCGGGACGCCTCATGGAGCTGGGCGTCGACACCCTCTCCTTCACCCTGCCCGCCGACCACATCCTGGTCTTCGTCGAGGGTGGCGGTCTGCTCCTGGGGCTGGCCATGCCGGGTGAGCCGCAGCAACAGGTGGGTGCACGCGTGCGCAGCGTCGTCTCCAGCGACACCCATCTGCTGTACCAGCTGGCGGTGCAGGACGCGGAGGATCCGGAGACCTTCCGTCGCGTTGTCACGGCGCTGCAGCGCGCCCTGGACGCCGGACCGGTCGAGGCTGGTTAGCCAAACCGGCCGATGTCCTCGGGGCCGCTCCGGCCGAGGATGCGCTTGCCGCTCTCTCCCACGTAGATCACCTCGCGGAAGCGGGCGCCCGCTTCACTGGATGCCAGCTGCGGCGCCACGGTGAACATGCCCGCGATGCGGCGTGGGTTGAGGAAGTGGACCTGGTGCCGGCGCAGCCAGGTGGTGGCGTGGGCCCTGCGCGCGTGGAAAGGGGAATCTGCTCCGGGTGGTGGCAGCAGCGCGTGGCCGATGCTGCGCGCGTTGGCGAGGTTGAAGCGGTTGTTCGCGGCCCAGGTGCGCGCGAACACGAACAGCTCGCCCACGCACTTGAGAGAGGATGCGTAGCCGCAGGTGGCGGCGGTGCAGGCCCGCGCGGCCTCCACCAGGGGGCTGTCTGGAGCCTGGAAGACCAGGGTGGTCCCGGTATCGCCGCAGGCGCTTCCCCCGTAGGGGCCCAGGGCGAGCATGAGGTGTTGGCCGCGCTGCAGCCGCACACTCGCTGACGGCGGGCGCCAGATGGCGGCGCGGCGGGAGCGCGACCCTATCTGGACTTCGGGGGGGTAGAACCAGCCTTCAAAGCCCCACTCTCCGAGCAGCTGCTCGGCATGGCGAGAGATGTCCTTCTCGCTCTGATCCATCTCGAGCCCTGCGATCACGGCGGACAGCAGGCCGATGGCCCGGCGTTGAGCGTCGTCGAAGCGGGCAACCTGCTGCTCGTCCATGGGGCTGCACTAACACCGGCACCGGCGATCGGGTATGAGCACAGCGGCTCGAGCCTGAGCGAGGATCATGCACCGCGAGACCTTCCTGGACGAGGTCCTGCTCCCCCGACTGGAGCGTCCGTCGCGCTACCTGGGCACGGAGTGGAACGCGATCCACAAGCGACCCTCCGAGCTGCAGCTGCGGCTGGCGCTGGTCTTCCCCGACCTGTACGATCTGGCCCTGGGAAACCTCGGCCTGCAGATCCTGTACCAGGTCGTGAACCAGCTTCCCTGGGCGGGCGCGGAGCGGGCCTACGCCCCGGCCGCGGATCTGGAGGCGCTGCTCCTGAGCCGGCAGGAGCCCCTGTTCGCCCTCGAGAGTGGCGATCCTCTCGCTGTCTTCGACGGCATCGGCTTCACGCTGCAGAGCGAGCTCACCAGCACCAACATCCTCAACATCATCCACCTGGCGGGCCTGCCCCTGCGTACAGGCGATCGGCGCCGCGGTGATCCCCTGGTCTTCGCGGGCGGTCCCAATGCCTGCAATCCGGAGCCGCTGGCGCCCTTCATCGACTTCTTCGTGCTGGGCGACGGAGAGGAGGTCATCCTCGAGATCGCCCGCCTGCTGCGGGACCTGCGCGGCAGCGCGCGCGAGGAGCGGCTCGGCGCCCTGGCGGAGATCGAGGGGGTCTACGTGCCGGCGCTGGTGGCGGTGACGCCCAACGAGCAGGGCGTGCTGGTGGCCGCGGGCGGCCAGCGGCCTGTGTTCCGGCGCCTCCTCCCTGACCTGGAGAACGCCTGCTATCCCGACAGACCCGTCGTCTCCTTCACCCCCCAGGTGCACGATCGCTTGGGTCTAGAGGTGCTGCGCGGCTGTACTCGCGGCTGCCGCTTCTGCCAAGCGGGGGCCACCACGCGTCCGGTGCGGGAGCGCAGCCCGGAGCGCGTAGGACAGCTGCTGGCTGCAGGGCTGGAGAACACGGGCTACGAGGAGGCGTCGCTGCTGTCACTGTCCACCAGTGACCACTCCCGCGTGTCCCAGCTGGTGGCCGGCGCCGCGGACATCGCCCAGCCCTGGCGGGCCTCCCTGGCCTTGCCTTCGCTGCGCCTCGACAGCTTCTCCATGGGGCTCGCCGACCAGGTCAGCGGCATCCGCCGCTCCGGGCTCACCTTCGCCCCCGAAGCGGGCACCGCGCGGCTGCGCGCCGTGATCAACAAGCCGCTCGATGACGCGAGGCTGCTGGACCTGGCCACCGAGGCCATGGAGCGCGGCTGGAACCACCTGAAGCTCTACTTCATGATCGGGCTGCCCACCGAGCAGGATCAGGACGTGGAGGCCATCGGGGAGCTCTGCCTGCGCCTGCTGCAGCGTTGTCGGGCGGTGAATCGAAGAGCCCGTCTCAACCTGGGTGTGAGCACCCTCGTGCCCCGGCCGTGGACTCCTTTCCAGTGGGCGGCCCAGGTCACGCGCGCCGAGGCGCGCCGGCGGCAGTCCCTGCTCGGGCGGCGCATCGGCCGCAAGACCGCCATCCGCTTCGGGCGGCACGACGCGGACGAGAGCTGGATCGAGGGCATCATCGGGCGGGGGGACCGCAGGGTGGCTGACGTAATCGAGCGTGCCTGGCAGCTGGGAGCGCGCTTCGATGCCTGGAGCGAGCTGCGCCAGTCGGTGCTCTGGGAGAGGGCGCTGCTGGAAACAGGCTACGACCCCCAGTGGTCCTTGCGCGCCCGCGAGCCCGGCGAGGCGCTCCCCTGGGATCACCTCCGGCCCCTCCTGTCCCGCGGCTGGCTCGAGCAGGAGTGGGAGCGGTCCCGAAGCGGCGAGCTGAGTCCCGACTGCAGGCTGGATGGCTGTCTGCACTGCGGTGTGCTGCAGCGAACACCCGAGGCCTGTGCCGCCATGCTGAAGAGCCGAGCCGCACCCAGCGAGGCGTTGCCGGCGCAGGCAGGGAGGGGGAGTCGCCCGGAGGGCGAGCCCGCCGCCCGCCTGGTGGTCCGTCTGGCCCGCGTGGGTCGGGCGCGCTTCCTGTCCCATCGCGAGGCCATGACCGCTTGGATCCGGGCGCTGCGGCGTGCGCGGGTGCCGCTCGCCTACAGCAGGGGATTTCATGCTCACCCTCGAGTGGCCTTCTCCCACGCCACTCCCGTGGGTGAGGAGACCATCGATGACTACGGCGACCTGGTCCTGCACGAGGTCTGGGAGCCCGAGAGGCTGGTCTCCGCGCTCCAGCCCTGGCTCCCCAGGGGCTTCTTCGTGCTGGGAGCGGCCCGCATCGAGCGGCGCGAGACGTCGCTCATGGCGAGGGTCGCGGGGGTGGTGCATGCCGTCTACCTTCCCCTGCCGGCGCGCGAGATCCAGGAGCGCGCGCAGGCTCTGCTGGCCAGGCCGGAGCTCGTGGTCACCCGGACGACGCGGAAGCGCACCCGTAGCCGGGACCTGCGTCCATCGCTGCTGGTCCTCGAACCGGCCCTGGGCGGTGAAGACGAGCTGGGCCGCAGCCCTCTGCTCGCGCTGACGGGTGGACGCGAAGGTCTCGGCGCACTCCTGAGGCCTCGAGACCTGCTGGAAGCGCTCGGCCAGGACCCAGCCGAGTGTCGGGTGACGCGCCTGCGCACCCTGGGTCTGGAGGGCGAGCGCCTGGTGGGCCTGGGCGAGCTCTGTGGCTTGAGACGCTTGCCCCTGCCCTCGGCGCTGCGGTCTGCGACCCCCGTCCCCGTCGCCTTGCTCGTGGACGCACTACCACGGATGCACGACCTGCCCTCGAACGGGGCAGGGGATAGCCCCCTGCAAGCATAGCTCCCAACGAGATCATGCCCAGGCTCACGGCCTCAACATTGCCCCGACCTCCACACCTCCGTATACTTTAGTGCTTCCGAACCGGTACGGCGGCGCGCATGAAATTCTGCAGCCTCTGCAAGTCGAAATACGACGACCGCGTGGACTTCTGCTTTCGAGATGGCACCCCCCTCGTGCCCCTCGATGAGGAGGAGCCGGGCGTCGATGCACCCGAACCCGCCGAGGACATCTACTCCTCGGCCACACGCCCGTTCGAGCTCAACCAGGAGCCGCCGGCAGTGGAGCCAGGGCCCGAGGCGAAAGCCATCGAGCCGGCAGATCTCCCCGATCGTTTCACCTCGGGCGAAGGCCTGGTGGACGTGCCCGAGCCGGGTTTTGGATTCCTGGATGCCCCCGACAGGGCCCCGCTCGAGCGTGCGCCCGACGCCCACTCCGCGCTGGATGTGCCCGCGGAGTCTCCCCTCGACGCTCCCAGCTCCCAGCTGGATGCCCCCGAATCCGCCACCCTGGACCCTGCAGCGGATGCTCCCGAGGCGCCGGTCCTCGCCCACCAGGAAGATCTCGAGCCCGCCAGGCCCTTGGGCATGAACGATCCCGGAGAACCCGCGCTGTCCCATGGCGAGACCATGGTGCCCGACGCCTCCGACGACCCTCCCACGCCAGACGGCGCCGAGGCGCTGCCCGCCCCCACCCTGTCCGAAGGTTTCGGCGTGGCCGAAGGCTTTCGCGACGACTTCTCGGCCGCCGATGCCCCCGAGGACCTCGAGGAGGAGTCCGACTCCGACCTCGCCGCGGTCTTCGAGGTTCCCGACGACGACCCGGAGGAAGAAGAAGAGGGGAGCTCCAACCGCGGGATCTTCGTCGCCATGGCCATCGGCGGCGTGCTCCTGCTCGCTCTGCTCGGATGGGTCCTGTTTGGCCTCGAAGGAAAGCCGGGCGACGACCCCGTGGAGCCGCCGCAGCCACCGCCCCACCAGACCACCGCCCAGCACCAGCCCACCCCGGCACCGCCACCACCGCCGCCGCCGCTGCCCGATCCACCCGTCGATGTTCCCGAGGATCCAGGCGCGGAACCGGGCGAGCCAGGCGACATGCAGGACGTGGCGGCGGTGCTCGAGATGGATCCTCCCCCCGAGCCGCCGCCGCCGGATCCCGCGCCGCCCCCCACCAACCCCACGCCGCGGCAGCCCCCGCGGGAAGATCCGGGCAGTGGCTCCACCACCGCCTCCAGCGGTTCCTCCGGCAGCACCACATCCACTGGCAGCGCTTCCTCGGGCGATCCAGCCAGCACCGCGGATCCCGGCGCCACCGGCGACGGCGGAGGGCGCGACATCTGGGGCCCCACAGGCCAGCAGCAGGAGCCCGCCACCACCGGCGCCCTGACCATCCGCTCCAACCCCATGGGGGCGGTGGTGAAGGTCGAAGACGACGTGGTCGGTCGCACGCCCCTGGTGGGCAAGTCCTTGCCCGTGGGAAGCCACATGGTCCGGCTGGAGCTCGACGGCTACCGCACCGTGTCCAAGGTCGCGAACATCAGGGCCTCCCAGGCCGAAGATCTCGGCACCGTGCAGCTGGAGTCCGAGACCCCGGTCTCTGGCACCGTCACCCTGTGGGCCGACGTGCTCATCGGCTCCAAGATCTACATCGACAACCAGTACGTGGGCGAGCTGCCCGTCAAGGTGGAGCTCACCGAGGGCAAGCACACCTTCTTCGTGCAGCCGGCCGAGGGCGAAGCCTTCACCATCGTGCGCGACGTGCACTTCGACGTGCAGGGCATCGGCATCTCTCTGGAGCTCAAGCGCCCCTGATCAGCTCGCGCTGCGCCTGGCATCGATTCCCACGCGGCAAAGCACCTCGGCCGCTGGACGCACTGCCTGCCACAAGCTAGGACCGCGATTCGGATCCTCGGTGTTTGGATCCCAGCGCATCCGTGGAGGAGCTGTGGCTACACAAAGGCCCCAGGTGCCCATTACGCCCGCCGACCAGGAAGCGGACCTGATGTTCAAGGTCCAGATGAAGGTGGCCCACTGGGTATATGGCTACTGGAAGCAGGGCATCGCCGTCATCTGTGTCATCCTGGGCGTCACGTTCATCGTGGGCCAGACCTCCACCTGCCTGCGCGACCGCGAGCGGGCTGGATCCGCTGCGCTGGCGGAGGTGGTGCGTGGTCTGCCCGAACCCGAGCCGCTGTCCCTGTACGGGCTCGCCCCCGCCGACGATCTCTCGGACCAGGAGCGCGTGCAGCAGCTCACGGCGTCCGCCGAGGCTCTCGAAGCGGTGGCGAACGACAACGGCGGCCTGGCCTCGGCCGAAGCCTGGCTGAGGGCTGCCGACACCTGGACCCGTCTTGAGGACGCCGAGCGTGCCCAGGCCGCCTTCCTGAAGGCCTACGACGCAGATCGAGGCGGCATCTACACCTACGCTGCCGGCAACCGCCTGGCCGTGTTGCACCGCGAAGCAGGCCGCGACGCAGATGCGCGCGCGATCTACCGCACCCTGGCCACCTCCATGAAGGGCTTCCTGGCGGAGCGTGCGCTCATCGACCTCATGGCGTTGGAGCGAGCGGCGGGCGACGGTCCCACGCTGCAGAGGTATGCCGCCGAGTTCCGGGCACGCTTCCCGGACAGCCCGCGCATGGACGAGGTGGTGCAGCTGGAAGTCGAGCTGGCCGCGCAGGGCACCTGATGCTGGCCCTGTTGCTGCTGGGTGCCATCACCACCATCCACGAGTCCCCCGGGCCGGCGCCTTTCGAGCCTGGGGACTACACAGGGGAGCTGTCGGTTCCGCCTCTCACCCAGTGGCGTCACCAGCTCCCGGGAGCGGCGACTCCCAGCTCTCTGTCGGAACACGCGCGGCCAGCCGTGCGGGATGGCGCGATCTTCGTGGGCAGTGGCAGCGAGGACGAGCTGTTCACCCTGCGCCGCGACGATGGCTCGGTGTCCGGGAGCTTTCCTGCCGGTGGAGCCGTGATGGCCGAGCCGGTGTTGCTCGAGCACAGCGTGCTGTTCTCCGATGGTGCCGGCTACACCTGGCACTACGACCTGGGTACTGGCGATCTGCTCTGGAGGCACTTCGCCGGCGCGCCCATCCTGGCCCGCCCGCTGGTGGTCGACGGTGTGGTCTACCTGAGCGCTCTCGACAACGTGCTGCACGCGGTGGACTTCTCCACGGGCGAGAGCCGCTGGTTGTACACCCACCCGGCCGACAGCGGCCGCGAATCGGACCTCGAGCTCTTCGGAGCGCCTGCTCCGGTGACCTTCGGTGAGCTCGTTCTGGCGGGCTTCCACGATGGTCGGCTCGTCGCGCTCGACACCCAGAACGGTGAGGTCCAGTGGGAGAGCAGGGTAGGGGAGGGGCGCTACCCCGACCTCATCGGTGAGCCCCTGGTGGTGGGCGGCGACGTCTTCGTGGGTGGCTTCTCGGCCCCCTTCCTGGCGCTCGAGATGAGCAGCCAGAACGTAAGGTGGAGGCTGGATTTCGGCATCGCAGCCCCGCCAGTGGCGCTGGGGCGTGAGCTGGTGGTTCCCGGCACCGACGGCAAGCTGCGGGCGGTTGATAGCCTCACTGGCTCCATCATCTGGGAGTGGGACAGCGAGACCTCCGGCGCGCTCACCGAGCCCATCCCCAGTCCCATCGGGCTGCTCGTGGGCTCCTCCGCGGGGGGGCTCTGGGCGGTGTCCGCTGAAACTGGTGTTACCAACTGGGCTTACGATGCTGGATACCTGCTCGACGGGCTGTCCGTGGCACCGGTGATCGATGGGCGTCAGCTGCTCCTGGTGACCAACGCCGGCAACATCATCTCGCTGGTGGCCCCCGCGAGCGCGGAGATCGTGCCTCGGTTGAACGAGCCGCCCTGGAGTCCGCCCTTCAGCGCTGGCCGCTGATCGGGCAGCAGCCCGGATCAGCCGTCTTCGCCGTCACAGTCCTGGTCGATGTCGTCGTCGGGGGGATCCGGGGCCCCGGGGTGGATGCGGGCGTCCTCGTCATCGCAGTCCTCGCCGTCCGGGCGCGTCTCGATGTCGAAGCCGTCGCCGTCCTGGTCGTAGTCGCTGGCCCCGTCGCAGTCCTGGTCCAGGCCGTCGTACCAGGTCTCTTCGGCGTCGGGGTGGATGGATGCGTTGAAGTCGTTGCAGTCGTCGCCCTGGGGAGCGTCCTGGTGGTCATGGCTGTCGTCGTCGGCGTCGAAGTCCGTGCTGCCGTGGACCTGGAGCACCAGGCTGGGGCCGAGGGCATCGTGGTCGAGGAGGATCTCCGCGTCCCGTTCCTGGAAGCTCGACGGCTCGTAGCTGATGGTCACTTCCTGCAGGCCGTCGACGGGCACACCGAGCTGTCGGGGGTCGGCGTCGAAGTCGGGGTCGCTGATCTCGATGTCCACGGTCAGCAAGCTGTGCCCGGGGTTGGAGATGGTGATCACCTCGCCGCGGCTGCGGCCGTAGGGAACCTCGAACAGGTTCAGCGCGCTGCAGCTCACCCCGCTGTCCTCGCAAGGCAGCTGGAGCTCGATGGCCGGCCGGCGAGCGTCGTAGATCTCGCCGTCCAGACTGCAGGCGGGCATGGCCAGGCCGAAGAGCAGCAGCGATCTGGATGGGGGAAGCATGGAGGGCAGTATACTCCCCTCAGGCGGCTCGGGTTCGCAAAGATCCGATAAGTAACATTATGTAAAGTTCACCACCATGGTGGGCTGCCCGCCAAGGAAGCGGCGATCCAGGCGGTGCGAGCGCGAAGTCCGCTGGAGCCAGGGGCTCCCTTCTCATGGCTGGATGCCGGTGGGCGGCTCAGCTACCGCGCGGATGGTGCTCGCTGTGGATGTGCCGCAGGCGCTCGCGAGCGACGTGGGTGTAGATCTCCGTGGTGGAGATGTCGGCATGGCCAAGCAGCGCCTGCACTATGCGCAGGTCGGCGCCCCGCTCGAGCAGGTGGGTGGCGAAGCTGTGGCGCAGCTTGTGTGGAGAGACAGGCTTGTGGATGCCAGCCTGCAGCGCGTAGCGCTTGACCCGCTGCCAGAAGTTCTGGCGGCTCATGGCCCTGCCTCTCCGGCTGGGGAACACCGCTGGACAGCGGCCGTCGGGGTCCAGCTCCAGGCGTCCACCCCGCAACCAGCGCTGCACCTGCTCGGCTGCGCGCTCGCCGGTGGGCACGAGCCGCTCCTTGCCGCCCTTGCCGCGCACCCTCAGGAAGCCCGCACGCAGGTGCAGCCCGGACAGTGGCAAGGAGACGAGCTCGCTGACCCGGAGTCCTGTGGCATAGAGCAGCTGAAGCATGGTCGAGTCGCGCTGCCCGAGCACGGAGCTGCTGTCCGGAGCGGCGAGGAGGGCCTCCACTTCGGAGAGGCTGAGCACGGTGGGCAGGCTGCGACGAGGCAGGACGGCCTCCACCAGGGCCGTGGGGTCCTGCTCCACGAGGCCCTCGGCGAGCAGAAAGCGGTAGAGCTGCCGAATGGACACACGGTGTCGCGCCAGGCTGCGGCGGGACAGGCCCGCATCGAGCAGGGAGCCCAGGTACACGCTCACCTGGTGTCGCGTGACCAGGGCAGGGCTCCGCAGGCCCTCCTCGACGTCCAGCCAGCGGAAGAAGCGGGAGAGGTCGCGATGGTAGGCCTCGACGGTGTTCTGAGCCAGGCCTCGCTCGATGCGGGCGTGGGACAGGTAGCCCTCGATGGCGTTCTCGCAGGCCGAGGGGAGGGGGCGCTCCCCTCCCCTGCCCTTCTTGGAGCTCGGGCGAGCGCTCATTCCTCTGCTGTGGCTTCGAGATAGCGGCCGATGCCGGCCACGATGGCGGCTGAGGTTGCACGCTGGAAGGCGGGCGTGCGAAGCCTCATTTCGTCTTCTGGATGCGTCAGAAAAGATGCCTCGAAGAGGATGGAGGGCATGCGCGTGGAGACCAGCACGTAGAACATGGCCGACTTGACCCCGAGATCACGGATCTGGTCGGTGCCGAAGGTGGCCTGCAGGTTCTGGATCACCGAGCTGTGCACGTCGTTGGCGAGCTCTCTGGACAGGGCGCTGGTGCCGGAGATCACCAGGTCGTTCACCACCCTAAGCGTTGGGTCCTGCTCGCGCTCGGCGGTGACCATGACCTGGTTCTCGCGCCGGGCGACGGCCGCCGCCGCGGCATCGCTGGCCACGTCCAGGTAGTAGGTCTCGATGCCCCAGACGGTGGGTGCCGGCGCTGCGTTGGCGTGGATGGAGACGAACAGGTCGGCGTCCCGGGAGTTGGCCAGGGCTGCGCGCTCCTGCAGCGAGAGGAAGATGTCGGTCTCGCGGGTGAGCACGACGTCTGCGTCGAGTTGGTCCTCGAGGTCCGCCTTGACGCGGCGGGCCAGGGCCAGGACCAGGTCCGACTCTCTGGTGCCGGTACAACCGACGGCGCCCGGATCCCAGCCGCCGTGCCCCGGATCCACCACGATCCGGGGTCGGTCGTGCGGTCTCCGCTCGCCGGTGGGTACCAAGGAGAGGCCGTTCATCCAGGAGGCCAGCAGCTCGGGGTCGGGCAGGCTCTGGTCGAGAGCTGCGCTGGGCACCCTCAGATCCACCAGCAGCGCTCGACCCGCCACTGTGCTGGTGGCGACGGTTCGAGCCCGGTCCAGCTCGACGGCCACCTGGGCCTGTTCACCCACCTGGGTGAACACCAGGCGGCGGATACCGCGCTGGTCCACCGGCATCTCGGCACCGCCAGGCCGTGAGCGGTAGGCCGCCAGCAGCGTGGGAGAGACCGCGCAGTCCGGCAGGAGCACGCTGGCACGAGCCGGCGCCTGGCCCACGGCCGGGGTGCTGCGGGTCTGCACCTCGCCGCAGGGCTCGTCTAGCACGAGCAGCAGGCGGGCATGGTCCTCTCCCAGGAACAGCAGCACCTGTTCCAGGGTCGTGGCGGCGGCCAGCCGAGGGAGCAGCAGGAAGAGCAGTGCCGGCCACAGGCGCCGCGTCGCGCGCATCAGCAGAGGGCCTTGAGGCGATACAGGGCCTCGAGAGCCTCGCGCGGGGTGATGGAATCGGGCTGGATGGCCAGCAGCGCGTCGCGCAGCAGGTCGGAGGCCTGCACCTCGGCGTGGGATGGCGGCTCGGGCTCCAGCTCACCGGCGCCCGGATCGAGGTCGAAGAGGGAGAGCTGGCGATCATCCCGGGGGCGCTGCCGCTCCAGCTCCTTGAGGATCGCCCGGGCTCGCTCCACCACGTTGGCGGGGATGCCCGCCAGGCGAGCGCACTGGATGCCGTATGAGCGGCTGGTGGCGCCTTCCTGCAGACGGCGAAGGAAGATGATGCGTTCGCCCAGCTCGCTGACCGCCACGCGCATGTTCGCCGCCCGGGGGTGCCGGCGCGCGAAACCCACCAGCTCGTGGTAGTGCGTGGCGAAGAGCGTGCGGCAGCGGATGCGGTCGTGCAGCGCTTCGGCCACCGCCCAGGCGATGGACAGCCCATCGTAGGTGCTCGTACCCCGGCCGATCTCATCCAGCAGCACCAGGGAGCGCCGGGTGGCGTTGTGCAGGATGTTGGCGGTCTCGGCCATCTCGACCATGAACGTGGAGCGCCCGCGGGCCAGGTCGTCGCTGGCCCCGACGCGGACGAAGATTCGGTCACAGATGCCGATGGTGGCGCTCGCTGCTGGGATGAAGGAGCCCAGCTGGGCCAGCAGGACACACAGGGCCACCTGCCGCATGATGGTGGACTTGCCCGACATGTTCGGCCCGGTGAGGATCACCAGCCGGCGTTGGTTGGGCTCCAGCACCAGCGAGTTGGGCACGAAGCGTTCTTCGGTGAGCATGGTCTCCACCACCGGGTGCCGGGCGTCGCGCAGCTCGAGGGCGTCGCCGGTGTTCACCTCGGGACGCCGGTAGCGATGGCGCACCGCCAGCTCCGCCAGGTTGCCCAGCACGTCCAGCACGGCGACGGCTGCTGCCAGGGTCTGCAGCCGGGCGAGCTGGGCCGCGACCCGGGCGCGCAGCGCGGTGAACAGCTCGTACTCCAGCGCCTTGCTGCGGCTGTCGGCAGTGACCACCCGCTCCTCGAACTCCTTGAGCTCCGAGGTGATGAAGCGCTCGCAGTTGGTCAGGGTCTGCCAGCGGCGGTAGTGCTCGGGCACCAGGTGGAGCTTGGCGCGTCGCACCTCGAGGAAGTAGCCCTGGGTCTTGTGGTGGCGGATGCGCAGGCTGCTGATGCCAGTGCTCTGCTTCTCTCTGGCCTCCATCTCGGCGATGGCGTCCTTGCCGTGGGTGGCCAGAGAGCGAAGCTCGTCCAGCTCAGGGTCGAGTCCCGGGCGTATCAGGCCGCCTTCGGTGGTGGCCAGGGGGGGCTCGTCCACCAGGCAGGCGGCCAGCTCGGTCCTGACGTCATCGCAGAGATCCAGGGGGAGGACCTGTGCAAAGGCGGGCTCCTCCGCCAGCTCGGTCATGACCCCTGGGAGGGCCTCGAGGGAGCGGGCCAGTGCCGAGAGATCCCTGGCGTGGGCGGTGCCCTGGGCCACCTTGGAGCCGATGCGCTCCAGGTCTGCCACCGTGCGCAGGTCGTGGCGCAGTCGCTCGCGGGTGCTGCCTTGCAGGACCAGGGACTCCACCAGGTCCTGGCGCTGGCGGATGGCCTCGGGATCAAGCAGCGGAAAGGCCAGCCACTCGCGCAACAGGCGGCCGCCCATGGGTGTGGAGGTGCGGTCCAGCAGGTGGATGAGGCTGCCGCGCCGACCTCCCCCGCGCAGCGGGCGGAACAGCTCCAGGTTCCTGCGAGTGGTGTCGTCGAGCACCATGTGGCCGTGCAGGTGGATCACCTGGAGACGGTGCACGTGGGCAAGATCGGAGCGGGAGTTGTCGCGGGCGTAGTCCAGCACCGCCCCGGCGGCCCCCATGGCCGGGCCGAGCCCCTCAGCGCCGAAGCCCGCCAGGTCGGCCACGGCCAGCACGGACTCCACCCGCCGCCGCCCCGCCTTGGCGGAGAACCGGGAGCGCGGGAGGCGGTTCACCAGCGCGTCGCCCAGCGCGGCCAGGACCAGCTCGGCGCCCGGCAGATCGTCGGGCAGCACGGCTTCGCGGGCCGGCATGCGCCCCAGCTCGGCGCAGGCGGCCTCCAGCGAGTGGGCCTCCATGACGCGCAGGGCACCGGTGGAGACGTCGAGGAAGCAGAGACCCCAGCGACCGTCGACGGCGTCCGACAAGCCCAGGAGGAAGTTGGGCTCGCGTGCCTCGAGCCCGTCGGGATCGAGCACGACCCCTGGGCTGACCACCCGCGTGACCTGGCGATCCACCAGGCCCTTGGTCTGGCTCGGGTCCTGCACCTGCTCCGCGATGGCGACCTTGTGTCCGGCGTCCACCAGCCGCCGGAGATAGGCATCGCCGGCCTTGACGGGCACTCCGCACATGGGGATGGGGTCCGGGTCGTTGCGGTTGCGGCTGGTGAGCACCACCTCCAGCAGGGGCGCGGCGCGCTCGGCGTCGTCGAAGAACAGCTCGTAGAAGTCGCCCATGCGGAAGAACAGGAAGGCGTCCTGGTGCTCGGCCTTGAGCGCCAGGTACTGCCGGAACATGGGCGTGTCGGCCGCCTTGCTCACGTATTCTCCTTCGGTTCGTGAGCTTTCTATCCCCGTCGGAGGCGGGCAGCCCAGAAGGCGTCTTCGTCGTGGGTCGGAGGCGCGGTGCACAGGACCCGATCCAGGGTGAAGGTGGGCTGGAGCTGCTGGAAGCGCTGCACCACCCGCTCGCCCTCCTCGGGCTCGGGAGTGCACACGGCGTAGACCAGCACCCCTCCGGGCTGCAGCAGTCGCGCAGCCGAGATCAGGATGCCCAGCTGGCGCTCGGAGTTGCGCAGTAGATCCGCGGGGCTGCGGCGCCAGCGGATCTCCGGGTGCTTGCGGAGCGTCCCGAGCCCGGAGCAGGGGGCATCCACCAGGATCCCGTGGAAGAGGGAGCTCCCCTGCCCTGCTGCGCCCACCGGCAGCTCGCCCTGCAGCCAGTCGTGCTGCAGCTGCGTGGCCTGCAGGTCCAGCTGCACGAGGCGCTCGGCCAGCATGGCGAGGCGTTGTGCTGACGCATCCACCGCCGTGACCTCCGCCCCGGTGGCTGCCAGGCGAAAGGTCTTGCCCCCGGGGGCGGCGCAGGCGTCGAGCACGCGCCAGCCCGCCTCTATGCCCAGCAGGTCCGTGACCGCAGCGGCGGCGGGGTCCTGCACCCACCAGCGTCCCTCCTGCCAGCCAGGAAGGGAGCTGACCGGCCCGGTGGGGCCGCGCAGCTGGAGCATGCCGGGCACTGGGCGACCCGCGGCGATGGCGGGCAGGACTTCGTGACCAGCCTGTGAGAGCTGCGCAGCGAGCGCCGGTTGCGCACCGTTGAGGGCCAGGGAGAGTGGAGCCGGGCGGTTGTTGCTGCGCGCCCAGCGGGCCGCCTCTGCTGCGCCGTGGCGCTCCTCCCAGCGCTCCAGCAGCCAGTCCGGGTGGTTCAGGGCGACGCGGGCTGGGGGCTCTGGCGCCTGTTGTTGGCGGCGCAGGAGGGCATTGACGAAACCTGCCGCCCGTCTGAGGCCGCTGGTGTGGCACAGGGAAACGGCCTGGTGCACGACGGCGTGGGCGGGGGCGCGGCCATGGCGCAGCTCGAACAGACCCAGCCGAAGCACCAGGCGCACCGAGCGCTCGATGCGGCCGGCGCGGCGCCTGGACAGGGCGTCGATGACGAAGTCAAGCTCGGCCTGGTGCTGCAACACACCGTAGACCAGGTGCCAGGCCAGGGCGCGGTCGGGACCCCGCGGTGGTGCCTCGGCCGCCAGCGCCTGGTCGCTGGGCTCCCCTGCTTCGATCCGCAGCAGGGCGCGCAGCGCTGCCCTGCGCCCCTGGTTGACGGAGCTGCCGCTGCGCCTGGTACGCTGGGCGGGTGTCAAGGCTGGTCAGCCGCGGAGATCAGTCCGCCAGCTCGCGTTCGATGACGTCCTCGAAGGCCTCGAAGGGCTTGGCGCCCTTGAGCTTGTAGCCGTTGACGAAGAAACAGGGTGTGCCCGTGACGCCCACCTTCTTGGCCTGGGTCACGTCGGTCTTGATCTGTGCTTCGATGGCCGGATCTTCCATGTCAGCCTTCCAGCGTGCGATATCCAGCCCAACCTCGCCGGCGATCTCCTCGAAGACGCCTTCGGTGCGGAGGTCCTTCTGACGCTCGAACAGGGCGGCCTTGTACTCCCAGAACAGGCCCTGGCGCCCGGCGGCCATGGACGCGATGGCGGCGGGTCGAGCCTGCTTGTGCTTGGCCAGGGGGTAGTGCTTGAAGACGAAGCGCACCTTGTCGCCGTAGGTCTCGTGGACCTGGGCCATGGTGGCCTGGGCACGACGGCAGAAGGGGCACTGGAATTCCGAGTACTCGACGATGGTGACCGGGGCGTCGTCCGAGCCCTCGCTGGGCGAGCCGGTCAGATCGATGCGGGCCCAGCCTGCGCCGTAGCTGATGGCTGCGGTGATGGCGGCAGCATCCTTGCCCTCGGCGGCCAGCCGGGCGGCGCGCTCCACCAGGCGCGGCATGTTCTCGCAGATGGGCTTGGCCTTGGTGCAGGCCGCCGCGGAGAGACCTGACGCGATGCAGGGATCGCAGGGGCCTACGGCGGTGTTGAGCACGCCCATGACCAGCTCCTGCTGGCTGGCGTTGAGCATGGTGAGGCTGCTGATGCCCAGGTCGGTGGCCCCCAGAGAGGTCTTCTTGACCGGGGGAGGCGGCTCCCTGCCGGACCGGCTCTTGCTGCGGGCGGCTTTTTCCGCTGCGGCGCGGGCCGCGGCGATCTCCTTGTCCTTCTCGGCGAGCTGGAGCGCGAAGTCCGCCTCGGACTGGCTGTAGCCCACCTGGTAGGCGGAGTAGGCAGCTACGGCCCCGATGGCGATAGACAGCACCAGGCCGATGGCCAGGACGAGGTTGACGCTGGCGCCAGCGCTGTTCGAGTTGTTCTGTGTTGCGGGCAAATCTGCTCCCCGGACGCTTGTAGATTCTGACGAGGGCTCCTAGGCCCAGGCGTCGTCGAGGTCGGCACCGGCTGCACCCAGCGTGTCGGCGCTCCGGCGGCCCCTTCCTCGTAGCAGGAAGCCGACGACGAGTCCCACCAGCGTCCCACCACTGAAGGTCCCGATCAGGAGCAGTGGCACGGACATGGGCTGCGAGAACTGGGTGGAGAAGAAGAAGAGGTTGATGGACAGACCTGTGGTGCGGTCGAGGTTCTGCACGATGAACAGCGTGATCACAGCTGCCACGAGGAGCAGCACCACCAACCAGAAGATCCACCTGGCGTGTTTCATGAGGGGCCTCCGATGGGCAGAGGCAGCACCAGTCGGGAGCGGCCGCCACCGCGGAGACCCTTACTGGACCAGCTTGCGGAGGGCAAGTGGGCCCAGCAGGGTTCCGAGGTTTGTCGGGGGATGAAGCCCCTGGGACAGGCCTATACGGAGGCTTCGCCTTCGACGGGCTCGCTGGCCTCGGCGGCCGGCTCGGTGTCCGCGGTCGCGGCTTCTTCGTCGGTGCTGGCGGCTTCTTCGTCGGTGCTGGCGGCTTCCTGCTCGGTGCTGGCGGCTTCCTGCTCGGTGCTGGCGGTCTCCTGCGCAGCGTCCGCGGCTTCTTCGTCGGTGACCGAGGCGGAGAGCTTGCGGGAGAGATCGCCCATCACGTCGCCGAGGCGGGTGGAGGACTCGCCCTGACGCGCGATGAAGTCGGACATGGAGCCCTGGTCCACGTTGCGCTCCTCGGCGCCCTTCTCCGACAGGCTGATCTTGCGATCGTGGGGATCGATATTGATGATCTCGGCCACCAGCTGCTGACCGACGGCGTAGTGGTCGGGCCAGTCTTCGCCGACGGCGGCCAGCTCGGAGATGTGCACCAGGCCCTCGACGCCCTCTTCGATCTCCATGAAGATGCCGAAGTCCACCTTGTGCACCACGCGGCCCTGGACCACCTGGCCCAGGAAGTAGCGGGACTGCACCGACAGCCAGGGGTCCTCGGAGAGCTGGCGGATGCCAAGGGAGAAGCGCTCGTTCTCCTTGTCGATGTTGAGCACCCGGGCTTCGACATCGTCGCCCTTCTTGAACTTGTCGGAGGGGTGCTTGATGCGCTGGCCCCAGGACAGGTCGGAGATGTGCACGAGGCCGTCGATGCCTTCTTCGATGCCCACGAAGATGCCGAAGTCCGTGATGTTGCGGACCTTGCCGTTGACGATGGTGCCGACGGGGTACTTCTCTTCCACCAGGTCCCAGGGGTTGGGCTCCAGCTGGCGCATGCCCAGGCTGATGCGCTTGTTGTCCACGTCCACACCGAGCACCTTGGCCTCGACGAGGTCGCCCAGGTTGAGGATCTTGGTGGGGTGCTTGACGCGCTTGTTCCAGGTCATCTCGGAGATGTGCACCAAGCCCTCGATGCCGTCTTCCAGCTCGATGAAGGCGCCATAGTCCGGGATGGAGACCACCTTGCCGCGGACGATTGCGCCCACGGGGTACTTGTACTCCACCTCTTCCCAGGGGTCGGGGCGGATCTGCTTGTAGCCCAGGCTCACTCGCTGCGACTCGCGGTCGAACTTGAGGACCTTGACCTCCATGGTCTGGCCGATCTCGAACATCTCGCTGGGGTGGTTGATGCGGCCGTAGCTCATGTCGGTGATGTGCAGCAGGCCGTCGATCCCGCCCAGGTCCACGAATGCACCGTAGTCGGTGATGTTCTTGATCACACCCTGCATGATGGAGCCCACCTGGAGCTTCTTGAGGGTCTCGGAGCGCTTGGCCTCGCGCTCTTCCTCGAGCAGGACGCGGCGGGAGAGGACGATGTTGCCGCGCTTCTTGTTGAACTTGATGATCTTGAACTCGTAGGTCTCACCGATGAGCTTGTCGAGGTTCTTGACCGGGCGCAGGTCCACCTGGGAGCCGGGCAGGAAGGCCTTGACTCCGATGTCCACCTGCAGGCCGCCCTTGACCCTGGCAACGATGGTGCCGGAGACCATCTCGTCCGCCTCGACGGCCTTGGAGATCTCATCCCAGGCCTTCATGAGGTCGGCGCGCTCCTTGGAGAGCATCAGCTGCCCATCACCCTGATCGAGGCTGTCGAGGTAGACATCCACCATGTCGTCGAGGGTGATGCCGAATTCACCTTCGGGGGTGAGGAACTCGCGGCGAGGGATGATGCCCTCGGCCTTGAAGCCGATGTCCACGGTGACGAACTCGTCTCCGATGTCGATCACCTTCCCCGAGACGACGCTGTGCTCCTGGATGTTGGACTCCAGAAGAGCGCTGTCGAAGAGGTTCTTGAAGGCGTCGCGATCGAGATCGCTCAGCGGCTGGTCGAGGAGATTTCCGTTGGCGGGGGTGGTCATGGTTGATGGGTCTCGTGCCCACCGGCAGCCCTAGCGCAGCCGGCAGTGCGGTGGTGATGGGGTCGATGTCGCGCGACACCAGGGAGATTCCGGGTGCACGCGTGTCGTGCAAGGAACAGTCTGCCCCTGGAACCAGAGGGCAGGCAGCGGCGAACTATCCAGGGGAGCCTGGCCCGTCAAACGTCGAGTACGCCGGTGGTCAGGCTCCCCGCCGTCGCGCTTCGTCCAGCGCCGCTGCGAGCACCTCCTGCGGGTCCATGCCGGTGGTGTCGAGGCGCCAGGAATCGGGGAGCAGCTGCAGCGGCGCGACGGCCCGACCGGAGTCCTGGGCATCGCGGGCCGCGAGCTCACGCTGCACCTGTTCCAGATCGCTGTCGATGCCGCGCTGCTGCAGCTCCAGGTGGCGCCGTCGGGCCCGCTCCGACAGGCTGGCGTCCAGGTAGACCTTGAGCTCCGCTTCGGGCATGACCACACTGCCGATGTCGCGGCCGTCCATGACCACGCCCCCGCGGGCAGCCAGGCGCCGCTGGAGGGCCATCAGGGCCTGGCGCACCGCGGGCAGGACCGCCACGGCCGAGGCCCCCTGCCCGACGGCCTCGCTGCGGATCAGCTGCGAGACATCTTCGCCGTCGAGCGAGACCTGCAGTCGCCGTCCATCCCAGCGCAGCTCCACAGGCAGAGCGCTCGCCAGGCTGGCCAATTCCCGCTCAGCGTCCAGGGCGAGCCCCCCACGGGAGGCGGCCAGCGCCACCGTCCTGTAGAGCGTGCCCGTGTCCACGTAGGTGTAGCCCAGGGCCGCAGCCAGACCGCGGGCCACGGTGCCCTTGCCGGACGCGGCAGGTCCGTCGATGGCGATGCGCAGGCCCCGGGAATCGGGTGTGGTCTCGTGTCGCATGCCACCAGATATGGACCCGCTCCGCGGCGGGCAAGCTGGCTTCCAGTGCACGCGCCCGGAAGTTCCTGGCCACCCACGCCCAAGCTGCCTGCGCGTGCTCTATGCGACCGCGAAGCGGTCGCCTGGGGGTGCGCCGAAGGCGCGTGGGGGGCGAGGCCCCCCGAAGAAGCCTGGTGACCGTGTGCCGCGGAGCGGCATGTACGGTCGCTGGCGACCGTACGGCCGAAGTATCTGGCCGCCCAGCAGGGTGGGCAGATACTTCTGGGCACGGGCACTAAAGCATGGCCACCGGGTCGAGCTCGGTCTCGATCTCGACCATGGCCCGTACGCCGTGCAGCCGGGCCTCGCCCTCCAGGGTGGTCACCTGGATGCTCAAGGGGCTGGTGTCGGAGATCTCCACCCCGACCACCGAGCTGCGCAGTGCGTGGTTCTCGAGGGCGTAGGCGGCTTGCGGCAGGTACAGCTCGATGTCCGAGGTGACCGAGGCCGCGACGACGCGCTGCGGAGCAGTCATCCACACGGCGCGGATGGGACCATCCACCACCTGCAGCACCGCAGAGTCGGTCTCCAGGGCGCCAGCCCGGATGTTCCCGGAGCCCACCACTACGGAGAGATCTCCGAGCTGGCCCTGCAGGGCGGCGCGTCCGTCACCCAAGTCCACCTCGAGATCGATGCCCCGAGGCAGCGTCAGATCCAGGTCGCCACCACAGGGCGCGGGTGTGCGGCACTGCAGAGTGAGCACGAGGATCTCCGCGTCCCTTCGGGCGTCGAAGGCCAGGGCCGCTTCCGGGCCCCAGGACTGGACCGCGGCATGCACGATGTCGCCGTCACGGGTCTTGATCTGCAGGTCGCCGCTGGCCCAGCGCAGCTTCACTCGCTCGATGCCGTCGAAGCTCACGCTGTCTTCGACGCGGAGGCTGCTTCCGGCCAGCAGGCAGAGGGCCAGGGGGGCGGCGGTCAGGAGTAGGCGCTGCATGGGACTGGCCGGGCTCTGGGGGTCACAAGACTGGACACCGGACGGACCAGAAAGAGAAACCTTCGACGGGAATGCAGGCAGCCTGTTGACAGGATGCGACAATCTCAGCAGGTTTCAGCTCGGAGCCTGGACACGTCAACAGTAAGGACTAGCCTACCATACACTCTGGACGTGTCAACCACAAGCCGCAGATTCCTGCAGCAGGCGACAGCACAGGCCGCCGACAGGCGGCCGCCCCGGGGTCGTAGCGAGGGCCAGCAGGCGCCAGGCGCAGCGCGCTCTGCGCAGTGGTGCCGGGTGAAGGTGTATTTTGGATACTCCGAAGTCGGCTCCGCAAGCAGGGCGCGCTGCGGCGGCGAGCTGCTGTGTCGCAGTAGATTCGGGGTGCTGTCGCCGGCTGCTGGGACCCACCGGCTCTCCCCTGCCCTGGCGCTAGCCCACCTCGTACAGGTTGATGTAGCGGCTGCCCTCGATGGGGATGCGGCCCAGCTGCTGCGTGCTGATGGCGATCTGCCGCTTGCCCACCTCGGTGACGAGCACCCGGCCCCGGTGGGCGCTGAGGTTCATCATCCAGCGGGAGAGGTAGAAGGGGCCGGCCAGCTCCCAGCCCTCGTCGGGGCGCTGTGTATCGCTCTGCAGACGGACCACACCCGGGGCGATGCCCGCCGACAGGCGATAGCCCGACTGGAGGGTGAGGCGCTGCAGGCGCAGGGCGCAGCTGACGGAGCGACTGAGGGTGTCGCGGAGGCCCTCCTTGACGAGCCATACCACCAGAGCGGAGCCGTCGCCCGACTCCCAGATCTCGCCTTCGCTCTCCTGCACGATGGCCGTCCACTGCTGCAGCAGGTTGGCCAGGCTGGTCTGCGGGGCGGCGATGGAGCGCGGCGGAGGGCTGGCCTCGGCCGCCATGACCACCACAGCGCTGGGGGGAAGCGTGCGGCGCGCCGGCCGCGCGGCGGCGGAGGGATCTCCGCTCTGGGCGCGGCTGGCTGCCTCGAGCACGTCCTTGAGATAGCGCGAGAGGTCGTTGTTGGTGGCCCGATGTCCTTCGCGCACCACCAGGATGGACAGCGCCTCCAGCAGCTCCGCGGCGGTGGTGTAGCGATCGCTCGCGCGCCGCGAGAGAGTCTTGAGCACGAGCCCTTCCAGGTCTTCGCTGACCTCGGAGCGGAAGGTGCGGAGGCTGGGGACCTCGGCCCGGCGGACTCGCGCGAGGGTCTCCTCGCGGGTGCGAGCCTTGAACAGGCGGCGGCCGGCCAGCAGCTCCCACAGCACGATGCCCAGGCTGAACACGTCGCTACGACCGTCCAGTTCGCCGCCTTCGACCTGCTCCGGGCTCATGTAGGCGTACTTGCCGCGCACCACTTTGTGGGTGCCCGCCGCCTGCATGGCGGCCCGGCTGATGCCGAAGTCGGTGATCTTCACCTCGCCAGCATAGGAGATGAGGATGTTCTGGGGTGAGATGTCGCAGTGCACGACGTTCATTGGGCGGCCATGCTCGTCGGACTTGTCGTGGGCGAACTGCAGCGCCTTGAGGACCTCGCAGGTGATGAACAGCGCCAGCGGGATCGGGAAGGGGCCGGTGCGCCGAGCTCGCGTGAGCAGGCGGGCCAGGTCGAGCCCGTGTACGTACTCCATGGCGATGTAGTACTGGCCTTCGACCTGCTCGAACTCGAAGACCTGCACGATGTTGACGTGCTGCAGCTCCACCGCGATGAGCGCTTCGTACTGGAACAGCTGGATGAACTCTTCGTCCTTGGCCAGGTGGTCGAGCACGCGCTTGACCACCAGGATCTTCTCGAAGCCCTCCATGCCGTAGGAGCGGGCGCGGAAGACCTCGGCCATGCCGCCCGTGGCGATCTTCTCCAGCAGGTGGTACTTGCCGAAGACTTCGGGCTGGTTCGGTGTGGGCAAGCTGGACTCCGATGCTGCCGCAGCGAGCTGTTGACCCCGCATCCTAACCGAAGGTTGGCCCAGACCCCAAGGCCCCGAGCGTGCCATGACCGGTCCCGTTCCCCCCGAGCTGGAAGAACTCATCCTGGTGGTGCACCAGCTGCGCTCCGAGCAGGGTTGTCCCTGGGACCGGGCTCAGACCCGCCGCAGCCTCCTGCCCTACCTCGTGGAGGAGACCTACGAGCTGGCTGAGGGCATCGAGCGGGAAGACACCGACTCACAGTGCAGCGAGCTGGGAGACCTGCTCTACCTGTTGTTGCTGGTGGTCCGCATCGCGGAGGAGCGGGGCGCCTTCGACCTCTCAGAGGTGAGCCGGAGGATCGTCTCCAAGATGAGGCGGCGGCACCCCGGGATCCTCTCTCCTGCCGAGGGGAGCGGGTTCTCGGGGGCAGCCGAGGAGTGGGAGGCGGCCAAGGCGCTGGAACGCCCTGTAGATCGCTCCATCCTCGACGGAATTCCAAAGACCCTGCCGGCGCTCATCCACAGCCATCGCGCCGGCGAGAAGGTCAGCCGGGTGGGCTTCGACTGGCCCGATCTGGAGGGAGTTCGGGCCAAGGTGACCGAGGAGCTCGAGGAGCTGGACGCGGCCATCGCGTCTCGGGATCAAGCCGCGATCCACCACGAGTACGGCGACCTGCTCATGGCGGTGGCCAACCTGGGACGCTTCGTCGGCGTGGGTCCCGAAGAGGCTCTGCGAGCCGCCAACCAGCGCTTCGACGATCGCTTCAGGGCGCTGGAGGGTCTGGCCCGGCTCCGCCGCCTGGATCTCCACCGGGCGGACATCGCCCAGCTCGAGCTGCTCTGGCAGGAAGTCAAGGCCTCTCGGTAGCCGCGGTCGCTGTGGTGCCTATCTTCGGTCTCGCATCCAACCCGGCCGAGAGATGTTCTGGAAGCTGCTGCTGGCCTTCACCGTCATCCCAACGGTGGAGCTCTATCTGCTGATCAGCATCGGCCAGCTCATCGGCCCGCTGGCCACGGTGGGGCTGATCCTCAGCACGGGGATCATCGGAGCGGCGCTGACCCGTCGCGAGGGGCTCGCGGTGGTCAGCACGCTGCGGGCCGACCTCGAGAAGGGTCTGCCCCCTGCGGATCACCTGGTGGAGGGTGGTCTGGTGGTGGCCGGGGGCCTGCTGCTGATCACTCCGGGCGTGCTCACCGACATCACCGGCTTCGCGCTGGTGCAGCCCTTCACGCGGCGCAGGCTCGCTCCGCCGTTGAAGCGCTGGCTGCTGCAGCGCTTCAAGCTGCACGCCTTCGAGGGTCGCATAGGGGCGCCGCGCCCTGTCGCCAGCTCGGCCGCCGCCGAGCCGGACGCCCCGGCGGACAGCCCCTTCGAACACCCGGTGCGGTAGGCGCCTGGACTAGTCTGCGGGCTCGTCGTCCTGGCCCAGGCCGATGAAGAAGGCGTGGTAGCTCGCGTGCTGGTTGTCCGGATCCAGGTGCGCCGCCGCCTCGAAGTGGGTGCGCGCTTCTTTGGTGATGGCGCGAAAGCGCTCGGGATCACCGAAGATCACGGCATCTGTGTCGGCGATCTGACGCAGGATCTCCGCCAGGAGGCCGTGGGCCAGACCGGTCACCACGGGCTCTGGAAGCTCCTCCACCCACTGACCCCCGGCCTTCAGGCTGCGGAGAGCCTCGCGGGCCTGGGCCTCCGATTCGTCGAGCCGCCCGCTGTCGAGCAGGACGCGGGCCAGCTCCATCCGAGGCTCGGCCAGCCTGGGTTCGACGGAGAGGATGGCGTTGAGCTCACCTGTGGCGTCGTCGATCTCACCCCGTCGCACCAGCTCCAGGGCGGCCATGAAGCGAGCCCCCAGGCCCTCCAGGTGCGCCTCGGGCTCGGCCTGGGTGTCGGCGGGGACCGGAGTGGATCCACGCTGGTCCTGATCGGCGCTCACATCGCCCTCCCTGGCAGGGTGCGCTGGGCACTTATCGGATCCTACAGTCCAGCGGGTAGAACACGCGGATTTCCGTGAGGCCGTCGTCCGAGCGCACTTCGATGTGGCCGTGGGCCATCTCCACCAGCTTGCGCGCGATGGACAGGCCGAGGCCCGTGCCGCAGCCGGGGGGCTTGGTGGTGAAGAAGGGCTCGAAGATGCGCTGTTGCTGCTCCAGGGCGATGCCCGGCCCGTTGTCGGAGATCACCATGACCACACCGTCGTCGCCGGGCTCGGCGACGAGTGAGAGCATGGGCTCTTTGACCTCCGAGACCGCGTCGAGCGCGTTGGCGAGCAGGTTTGTGAGCACCTGCTGCATGGCCACGGGGTTGCCCCGGATCACCGGCAGGCCGGGCACCAGGCTGCAGTCCAGCTGCACACCCTGCTTGCGAGCGCGGACCGCCAGGGCCTCGCAGGCTCCCTGCACGGGGCCATGCACGGCGAAGGGCTGTTCCCAGTCACCGGGTCGCTGGACCAGTCCCCCGGCCGCGCGCAGGATGCCCTCGATCTGCATGACCTGCTCCATCAGGATTCGGTGCAGCTGCACGGCCTTCTGGTCGTCGGGATCCGGGGGGTTCACCTGCAGCAGAGACTTGATGGCGAACAGAGGCTGCTTGAGCTCGTGCACCATGGTGGCGGAGAGCAGCCCGAGCTCGGCGAGGCGCCCTATCTCCATCCAGCGATCGGCGGTGACCCCGTTGTCTTCGGAGTGGGTGACGCTCAAGGCACCTCCACCACTTGGTTGTCGATGGTGAGGATCAGCTCGTAGGCGCTGCCCAGGTTGAGGTAGGTGTCCGCGCCCTGGATGGTCACGGTGTAGCTGCCGTTGTCCAGCACGTGCCCGTTGAGACCGCGCGCGTCCCACAGCAGGTCGCCCACCAAGGCGGTCTCCGCTTGCCAGTGCACGCCACGGGCCTCCCCGTCTTCGTCGGTGATCTCCATCCGCCACCAGGTGGGCACGCCCAGCGCCACCACGGTGATCTCCGCGAAGTCGGCTTCAGAGGTGGCGCCCACGTCGTCGCCGTCAGGACGCAGGGTGTCCGTGTCCGCGACGCAGATGGACACGTCCGGCGCGCTGTCTCCCACCGCACCCAGCTCTGCGCTGAAGGCGCCAGCGCTGCCCGTCCAGCCACCGTCGATGCGGTTGCCGGAGCTGTCCCGGACCTGGTCGGTCAGGGCCAGCTCGTAGCTGTCGGCCCCGAGATCCACCGCCGCTGTGAGGGTGATGGTGAGGTTCCTCTCCGAGTCGTCCAGCTCGAGATCGTCGATGGTGAGTGGGCCGACGCTGTCGCTGAAGCTCACGGACCCGGTGTGCAGGCTGCTGGACCGCATGGCCTCGGAGAAGGAGACGGTGATGGTGTCGGTGATCTCGGAGCTGCTTCCGTAGGGATCGAGGCCGAGCACTCGAGGCAGCGCGTCGTCTCCCTGGACGTCGATGGCGGTGGTGCCGATGGCCAGGCCGCCCTCGAGACCCGCGTAGAGGGTGGCCGTCCCGCCATACACATCGGACGCCACCGACCAGATGGCGGATCCCGAGCCGGTCTTGTCGAGGCTGACCTCAAGTCCCTGGCCTGTGGCTGTGACACCGCTGGTGAACTCGCCCAGGTCGCTGCGCAGGTAGAGCTGCTGGCCCGCGGCCACGTCCCGCGCGCAGTCGTAGGCCTGCACGTCCACCTGCGTTGCGCCGTCGGTGGCGCTGCCCACGACCCGCACGTAGTCCTGGGGCACGATGTCCACCGGGCCCGCGGGGGAGCCATCGGGCTCGGCCACCCAGGCCACCGCCAGGGCCTCGCTGCCGCAACCAGCGGCGTCGAAGGCCACGACCTGGGCGACGATGGCCGCCGGCTCTGCCCAGGTGGTGGTGATGCTGGCGGCGCTGGTTCGCTCACTCTCACCTGTGCTGTCGGAGTAGTGATAGGTCAGGCCGCTGCCCGTGCTACCGCTGGCGTCCAGCGTGACCGTGGCGGACCCCGATGCCAGGCAGATCACGGCCTCGGTGTCGCCATCGAGCAACAGATCCGCCTCGACACCGCAGTCGCCCTCCAGGGCGTCCACAGCGTCGTACGCCCCGGTCTTGCCGGTCTCGGACGAGGTGGCCTCGAGGACCTCCGCCACCTCTGGTGCGTCGAAGACCATCTGCGTCGTGGCCGAGCCCTGCTCGAAGTCGCTCAGCACCAGCTCTTCGGCGCTGCCCGCCTGGGCGGTGAGGGTGACCTCCTCGTCGAAGTCGAGCACAGGGTTGTCCCAGGCATCCAGCGCCTGGACCTGGACCTGCAGCTCGTCGCCGATGAAGATCCAGCGCTGCTCCGGGACCACGTCGAGCCGGTCCACCTCGGCGTGGACCACCTCGAACGCGTCGGATGCCCCGAGCTCGATCCCTCCCTGCCAGGCGGAGATGGCGTCGGCCTCCATGGCCTCTGTGATGGTGGCGGTGACCTGTGCCTGGCCGTCTTCGTCGAGGGAGGCGGTGGTGACCGTCAGGGTGCCGGTGTCGTCGTTGAGCTCAAGGTCTGGATCGGCCTGCTCCAGGTAGGGGTTGCCCCAGGCGTCGAACCCGACGAGGGAGAAGGTGAGATCCTGGCCTGCTGTCAGCTCGCTGCCCGCGGCGATGTCGAACTGCACCTGGGCCAGATCTCCGTTGAGCACGGTGAAGGCCTCGGAGGTGGCCTGGATGTCCGGGTCGAGGGAGTCGATGCTCACCGTCAAGGTCTGCGGCTCCACGGCCAGAGTGGCGGTGCAGTCGAAGAACCGGCGCCCGGAACCCAGCAGGCGCTCATCCCAGACGCAGTCCAGATCGCCCGGTTCGCCCGAGAAGACATAGGACTCGAGCCTGGGATCGGTCTCGAGGCCGTTGCTGTAGGCATCGGTGGGCTGCACCTCGACCTGGAAGGGCTCGCCCGCGGTGAAGGGGCCGGGATCGATAGTGAGCCAGATCTGCGCCAGGTCACCGGTGAGCACGTCGAACGCCGGAGATTGGCCCTCGACCCCGTCGTCGCCCAGGGCTGTGACGACGTCGTCGTTGCCCGAGACGTGCAGCTGAGCCCAGCAGAGCTGGCTGCCCTCCATGAAGCCCGGGCAGCCCTGTTCGCCGTGCCCGATGTCCGGATCGAGGCCGCCGAGCTGGTCGTAGAGCGTGACCTCCAGCGGCTCCCCCTCGGTCTGTTCCCAGCTGTCACCGTAGTCGGGGATCAGGTTGCCGTAGTCGTCCCTGGCGGTGATGAGCAGGTAGAGGATCTCGGTGCCCGCCAGCACCGAGGCCGGGTAGATCTGGACCTCGTATTCGCCAGCTGCCGCGGGTTCGACCTCGAGCCCCGCGCTGCTGCCGCTCACGCTCCCCGTGGCGAGCACGTGGTTCTCCGGGCAGTCATCGCCGGTGGCTCCTCGGAGCGCCACCGTGGCCTGCCCGCTGCCCACCAGCTTGGCGGTGGTGCTGAAGTCGCCGCAGGTCTCGTAGATCAGGAGGTTGGCGCTCGCCTCTTCGAGGGGGTTGTCGTAGGCGTCCACCAGCTGCAGATCCACCTGGAACTCCTCGCCAGCGACGCTGGAGAAGCTCTCGGAGGGCAGCTCGATGAGGACCTCCTGCAGCTGACCCGCTTCGACGCCGATCAAGATGGTGTCGCCCTCTACGACCGACTCGGCATCGGTGGGCTCGACCTGGAGCTGCAGCGTGTCGGGCGTCGTGGCGGTGATGGTGACGTAGCCGTGCCCGGTGGGGCGCAGCGACCCGATCACCCCATAGCCGCCATCGAGCGTCTCCACCTGGGGATCCGTGAGGCCCAGATCGTCGAATTGCAGGTCGTCGACTCCTTGATCCGAGGTGATGGTGAGCAGGATCTCGAGCCCCTCCAGCACCGGGGCGTCCTCGGGGTCTTCGAGGTCGAAGCCCACCGTGAAGATCTGCTGGACGTCGTAGACCACATCTTCGACATCGAAGGCGAGGTGGTCGGAGCGCGTGTCGGTGACGTTGAAGGCCCGCCGAAGGCGGGAGCTGCTGGCTTCTGGCGAGGTGACCACGATGTCGTAGAGACCCACCGGCAGCCCCTCGGGGACGGTGGCATCGAGCTGCTCGTAGCTCCGCAGCTCCACGCCCTCCAGGTCGAACACACCCTCGCCACCGTGCAGCTCCACAACGAACTGTCGGTCGAAGCGAGCTCCGTCTTCGCGCACATCCAGCTCCACCATGGGGAAGAAGTTCCGCCCGCTGATGGAGATGTGGGTGAGCTCTCCGTTGTAGCCCCAGTCAGGCGACACGCCCGTGACCAGGGGCTCGGGCAGCGACGGGGTACATGCCAGCATGAAGGCAAGCGGGAGAGCGAAACGCAAGGAAGGTCCTCGAAGCTCGTTGGGCCAGCCAGCGGTGGAGGCTAGAACAGTACCCGATAACCAGACAGGATCGCCACACCGCCCACTGCGCCGTTGTAGCCGAAGCCCCCGGCGCGTGTGGTGACGAGAAGGTAGCGCAATTCGCCAGTGACCTCGCCGACGCCGAGTCGCCGGCCGAGCCCGCTGTGCAGCTCCATGCCGGGGCCACCCAACCCGAGGCCTGCTGAGCCTGGACGATCTCCGAAGCGCACCTCGTTGCGGTAGCCGAGCATGACAAAGCCAGCGCCCAGGCTGTAGGACTGGAGGCCAGCCTCGTGGCGCACCGCGGCACCCAGCACCACGGGGAGCAGCGCGGTGTGCACGCTGATCTCGTCGCCGGTCTCCTCGTCTGCCAGCACCCTGGCGTCGCTGTAGTAGGTGGCGGTGGCACGCAGGACGACCCAGTCGCTCAGCCTGGACAGGCGGCCCTCGAAGCTCAGATCCAGGATGGGTGAGGTGATTGACCCGAAGTTGGTCACGCCGCCAACGGCGACGCCCACGGCTCGGGACAGCGGGCGAGGCACCAGCTGGAGCTCCGTGGCCGCGGCGAAGGCGCCCTCCTGGCCCTCGGCGCTGAGGTGGATGGTGCCAGACATCAGACCGGGTGGTGGGCGATACCATGCTTCGTAGGTACCGTCTGCGGTGGCTCGCAGCGCGCCCACCTCGCCCTGGTCGGCGAGCACCCGCACCGACTCGTCGGTCACGGCGTTGCCGTGTCGGTCCAGCAGCCGCACCCGCACCCGCGCCACCGCGGAGGGGCCCGCATAGAGCAGGGAGGGCTGGGCGTCGATGAAGACCTCGCGCACGCGACCAGCGGTGATGGGAAGCTCCACCGTGGTCTCCAGATCCGGGCGTTCGAGGGTGGTCGCCGGGTCGGGGCTCCTGGGCAGGAACGGCTGCCTGCTCACCAGGTCCCGGTGCCGCGCCTCCAGCACAGCCAGGGCCTCCAGATCGGTGACGGGCAGCGTGGCCTTGGCCCAGCCGCGCGCTCCGGTGATGGCCTCCACCCTGTTGTCACCCAGCGCCAGCTCCAGCGGTACGTCCTGCAGTGGGCGCCCCTGGTGGTCCAGGGCCCGGCCGAAGACAGGCAGGCTCGCGCGACCCAGCTCCTCTTCGAGCTCGCCGTGCCCCAGCACGAGCATGGACACGGGGCCATCGCCTGCGGGCTGGTCGAAGCGGGCCCAGACCTGATCGCCGCCCGTGCCCGCCGCCGCGGCCCCATTGTACTCCCAGCGCAGTGCGCCTCCCTCGACACGCTCCACCTGCACATCACCCAGGTCGGCACCGAGCCGCACCCTCTCAGCCGGGAGGCGCTCGCCCAGTCGATCCTCGAGCAGCACCTGTACCTGTGCCACGGGAAAGTCCGCGGACAGGGCTGCGGGATAGACGCGTAGCAGGAGGCGGTCGGGGATGCCCTCACCCATGGGCAGGCGCAGGCGCGTATTGGCCAGCGCTCCCGGGAGCTCGCAGTCCATGCGCAGGTCGAGGAAGCTCTCGTCCTCGGGGGGGCGCGGATAGACCAGGTAGCGCCCGGGTCCGGTTGGGGTGACGACGCCATGCCCACCAGGGGTGAGCGAGCAGCGAGGCGCGCCGCCTCTCCAGGGGTTGCCCGCGGTGTCCTGTGCAGCGAGGAAGATGGGCGCTGGAGGAGCCCCGAGGGGGCGCGCTGGCGCTGCCAGCTCCATGAGCAGTGGGCGGGTCTCCCGCTGCAGGTTGAGCGTGGAATGCTGGATGTTGCCCAGGGCATCCTCGATGGTCACCGACGCGGTCTCCTCACCGGGCCAGGCGGAGATGGCGGCGGAGGCGATCCCCTGCGCGTCGGCCTCGAAGGGGCCATAGACGCGGCTTCCCACCTCGATGGTGACCCGAGCGCCCGGCTCGGTGCGCACCGGGATGCGAGGGCGACCCACGATGCGGATGGGCACCCAGGTGGGGGGTCGCTCGGGATGGCGAAGGTCGATGGCGCCCACCAGGACGACCCGCGGAAAGCGCTCTTCGCCTAGCAGAAGCGTGACCTGCAGGCCTTCTTCGCTGGTCTTCACTGCGACGAACCTGCCCTCGGAGCTGCGCAGCGCGAGGGAGTCCGGGGCGGGGAGATCCTCACCCAGCAGGAAAAAGCTCACCTCTTGCTGGGTGCCCGCCACCACGTCGATGCGGTCGGGGCCACGCAGCAGCGGTGCGCGGGCCGGAACGATGGGCTTGTGCACCCGCTTGATCCCCCCCGAGCCCGTGCCGATGGTGAAGGTGACCTGCCCGCGCGCGTCGGCGGGCGCGCGATAGTGGTAGGCATACAGACCGTCGCGCGGGCGGCCTTCGGCGACGGTCACATCGCCCGGTGTGGCCGCGACCGTGGGCTGTGCCTCCATAATGGCGGCTCCGTCTTCGTGCAGGACCACCAGGAAGCGGGTCGTCTTGCCCGGCGTGATGGGTCCGTCGGGCGTGATCAGGGTCATATCTGCGGCGACCAGGCGCGGCAGCAGCAGTAGCAGCAGCAGGACCAGCAGCAGCAGGGGGCGGTGTCGGGCGGTCACCCTGGCATTCTATCCTGTCCGCTTGCACAGGCAGCCGCAGGTGGCGGTGATCAGTATTCCACCTCGAAGGTGGCGCTGGGCGGCGGCTCGGTGTCGCGCACCACCAGGGTCTCGTCTGTGGTGCTGCGGCCGATGGGGTCTCGGGAGACGACCTTGAGCGGATTCTCGCCTTCTTCGAGCGCTACGGTGGCTTCGAAGTGGCCCTCGGCGTCGGCGACCACGGTGGTCCAGTGCCCAGCCGCGCCGATGCGCACCTCCGCGCCCGGGTCGGTGAGGCCTCGCACCGCCACCTCTGCCTGGCGCGTGCGGGCGGAGTCGGGCCAGGCGACCTCGAGCAGCAGCGACTCTGGGATGGCCGCCAGCCTGGGCGTGCCGTCGGCCAGCAGCAGGAGGCGCTCGCCTTCGGCGAGCCCTTCCACGGTGTCGATCCCCACCAGCTGCAGCGAGCCTCCGTGGTTCTCCACCGCCATGTTGCCCTGGCTGCCCACGCCCACCGCGAAGGTACCCTCGGTGCTGATCACCTGCCGGTCCCGATGGACGATGCCCACGCTGCCGCGCTCGGGCCGCACGGTGGCTTCGACGCTGCCTTCGTCCAGCTCGACGCGGACGCCGTCGCCCGAGACGTCGAGCACGCGAACGGAGGTGCCCTGGTTGACGGTGAGGGTGGAGCCTCCACCCATGGTGAGGAACGCGCGTCCCCCGCTGGTGGTCTCGACGCGATCGAGGCGTTCGAGCATGTGCCCGGGACTCAGGCTGCTCCGTTCGCCCTGTGGATCCACGTGGCTGACCCTGCCCTCCACCGCCTGGACCAGCAAGGGGGTGACGTCTTCGCCGCTGAAGATCAGCCTGTAGCCCAGCAGGCCCAGCACGAGGATCGCCAAGACGATGAGGACGATTCTGGCGTTCTCGCTCATGTCAGGCCTTGGGGAGGACCAGGAGGAATACCGAGGGAGTGCCGGGCGGTGGCTCAACGAGCCGGCCGCCATGTTCGGCCAGGATGCGACGTGCGACCCACAGGGACATACCGGAGGCGAACCAGTCGTCCGAGGAGGCCTCGCCGGCGTGCTCCAGCGCGCCGGACATGGACAATTCGAGCCGTATCTCACCACCCGCAAGACTTCCATGGACCTGGAGGATTCCCTGCTCTGGGAGCAGAGCCCTGAGGCTGGTGAGCAGCTGGGTCAAGGCGCGCCCGAGCCTGGCGTGGTCTGCACGTACCGGCAGCTCCGCTGCGGCGGGCTGGTGCTCCAGCTGTACACCGCGCTGCTTGAAGGCTGGCCGTACGAGCGCGGTGACCTCCGCCACGATGCCGTCCAGGTCCACCACATCCAGGTCTCCCCGGTCGATCCCCTCGCGGGTGAAGGCCAACAGGGAGCGCACGATCTCCGTGCAGCGGACCACCTGGGTCTCGATGGACTGCAACAGCTCCGCGTCGGCTCCCCGCGGGTTCTTGCGCACCAGCAGCTGCGTGAGTCCCAGGATGCCCGCGAGGGGGTTGTTCAGCTCATGGGCGAGCCCGGCACCCAGCTCGGCCACCGCCGCCAGCTGCCCGGACTCCACCAGCTGGGCCTGGGCCTCCCGCAGCTCGAGCGTGCGCTCCTCGACGCGCTGCTGCAGCTCCAGGTTGAAGGCATGGATCTCCTCCTGCTGGGTCTGGATGCGGTCGGCGTGTTCCTTGAGCTGGCATGACATGGTGTTGAAAGCCTCGCCCAGCTCGCCCAGCTCGCGGATGGGGTCGGGCTCCACCACGTGACCCAGTCGCCCTGCGCCCACGCGCTTGGCTGCGTCGCGCAGCTGCACCACCGGGCCGTGTATCTTGCCCGCGAAGTGCAGGCCCAGCACGGCGGCCAGGCAGAACGCCACCAGCCCGAACCAGGTGGCGCGCAGGCGGATGTCCCGGCCCGGCGCGGTGGACAGGGCGTAGGGCTCGGCCACCACCGCCAGCCAGCCGGTGCTGTCCACCTTGGAGAAGGCTGCCAGCACGTCGCTGCCGTCCGCCAGGGCGTACTTGAGCTCCGCTGCGGGCACCCCGTCGAGGAACCAGTTGAAGTGCTCCTGCCGCACGAGCTCGTCGCCGCTGCGCGTGAAAGGCGCGCCGTCAGCGTCGAGCATGGCCACCTCGGTGGTGTCGGAGGCGAGGTGCGCCAGGCGATCCACGAGGGGCTCGAGAGACAGCTCCACGGCGAGTATCGGCGAGGCGTCGCCAGTGCCGCCGAAGAGAACAGGCACTACGGGAAAACCGGCATCGGGTGGGAGGTAGGGTCGACCCACCGCCACGCTGGCGAGCCGGGCCTGCTCCAGGGGGAGTGCGCTGCGGAATGCATGGAAGCGTCGGCTGCTGACGGCCTCGTGCCCGGCCGGTGCCGTGGCGGCGGCGGCAGATCGCACCATCTGGCTGGGCGCGATGTCCGCGCCCTCCTGGTTGACCAGGCTGACCACGTTGATGCCGGCGTACTGGTTGTAGACCAGGCGCTGGAACCCTACGCGACCCTCGTCGGAGAGGTCCTCGAGGGGGAAGGCGTCGCGCAGCATCGAGATGGCCTGGACGCGGCCTGTCACCCATGTGTCCACGAAGGTGGCGAGGTTGTCCGCTTTCTGGGCGTGTACCTGCACCACTCGCTCGGTGATGGCGTCGGTGGCCACCTCGGTCGCGGCAAAGCCGAGCAGCAGCAGGGGTGGGAGCGCTGCCGCTGCGATGCCGAGGATCAGCAGGGAGCGCAGCCTCACGACCGATCTCCCGGGTCAGGTTTCGAGGGGGAAGCGCACGCGGAACGTGGTGCCCTGATCCGGAGTGCTCTCCACCTGCACCGTGCCCCGGTACTTGGTGACGATGCGATAGACGATGTTCAGGCCCAGCCCAGTGCCCTTGCCCGGCTGCTTGGTTGTGTAGAAAGGATCGAAGACCATGGCCAGGTTGCTGGCGGGGATGCCAGGGCCGTTGTCGGACACCTCGGCCCACACCTGCGCTTCGCCGCTCCCGGAGCGCACGTGGACCGCGCCCTTCCTGTCCTGCACGTCTCGCTCGGCCAGGGCCTCGACGGCGTTCTTCACCAGGTTCACGAAGACCTGCTGGATCTCGTTGGTGCGCGCGTTGACGAAGCTGCGCTCCTGCAGCTCCGTGGTGATGCTGATGTTCCGGGTGTCGGCGGAGCGCTCCACCAGCCGGATGGCGTCTTCGATGACCCGCGGGAAATCGACGGTGGTGAGGTACTCGCCGTGGGAGGCGCGAGAATAGCTGGACAGCTCCACCACGATGCTGCGGATGTTCTGGCTGTAGTCGACGATGTCGCGCGCGTAGTCGCGGACCAGCTCGGGCTGGTCCTCTTCAAGGATGGCTTCTGCCAGCCCCAGGATGCCGAAGAGAGGGTTGGAGATCTCGTGGGCGATGCCCGCTGCCAGAGTGCCGATGCCCGCCAGCTTCTCGGACTGGATGAGCTCGCTCTGCAGGCGCCGCGTCTCGGAGAGCGAGCGCTCCAGCTCGGCGTTCTTGCTCTTGAGGTGCTCGAGCAGCCGCCGGTTTTCGATGGCCATGTGCTGCTTCTCGAGAGCCCGCTTGACCTTCTTGCGGATGTCGAAGACGTTGTTGAGGGGCTTGAGCACGTAGTCGAAGGCGTCCAGCTCCATGGCCGCCAGCGCGGTCTCCAGTGAGGCGTAGCCGGTGATGATGATCACCTCGGCGTCGGCGTTGAAGCGCTTGGCTGCCTTGAGCAGCTCGAGGCCGTTCACATCGGGCAGGTTCTTGTCGGTGAGCAGGAGGTCGACCCCCTCCCGCTCCATGAGGTCCAGCGCCTCGTGGCCGGAGTTGGCCATGGACAGGCGATAGGGCTCGTCCTCGAAGACCGCCTTGAGGATCTGCAGGATGACGGGTTCGTCATCGACGATCAGGAGGTGCGGGGGAGGGGCGGGAGGCATGGGAAGCCCGGGTGGCTGCACGCTGAGAGTGAGGAGCGTAGCACGTCGGCCCCCGACGCGGCGAGGGCCTGGTCTCGCGATGGGCAGGTCCGCGAGTTTGACAGGGCGCTCGGACCTACTAAACTGCCTGCGTCCCGTCGCGTCAGTGACGAATCGTGCGCCTGCCCCCACCGTGGGTCGATACCTCCCTCCTGGCTGACCGCTGCTGGAGTCTCCCCATGAAGTCCCGTTGCATCCTGGGCATCTTTTTCCTCGTCGCCTCCGTGGGGTGTCTCAAGAAGACCCCCGAAGCCACGGAGTCGGCCATCGACAAGGCCACCGTCAGCGAGCACACCACCGCCGATGGGAACCTCGTGGTCGAGATCGATCTCGACGGTGACGGGCAGCCGGACATCTACAACTACTACCGCCAGCTCGACGCCGAGGGGCGCCTGTTGCTCCGCAAGGAGATGGACCTGAACAAGGACGGCCGCATCGACGTGTGGTCCTTCTTCACCGACACGGGCGCACTCGAACGCGAGAACATGGACGGCGACTTCGACGGCAACGTCGACTGGGTGGACCACTACCAGGGCGGCAAGCGGGTCATGAGCGAGATCGACACCCAGAACAGCGGTCGCTTCGACCTGTTCAAGTACTACGAGTCGGGACACATCCGGCGCAAGGAGCGCGACACCAGCGGCGACGGGCAGGTGGACCACTGGGAGTACTTCGACGACGACGGCCAGGTGATCAAGGTGGGCTGGGACATCGACGGCGACGGCCAGATGGACATGCGCGAGGAATAGTCGGCTACTCCACTTCGAAGCTGACCACGTCTACCGGCGTGTCCTCGGTGCCCAGGTACCAGCCGACCTCGTAGTCGCCCAGCGGGGGTCGCTCGAGGATGATGGTGGGAGCGAAGCAGAGCTCGCAGTCATCTTCGGTGCGGGTGTCCCAGTACTCGCGCACGGTGATGGCGCGCCCGGCGCCGTCTACCTGGGGCGTGAAGATGTCGTCGCAGCCCTGGAACGAGCCGGTGTGGGACACGTACCAGTCCCCGTCGAGGGTGCTGACCTCGATCCCCTCGGCTTCGGGGTCGGCGAAGTCGTAGTCGGTGCAGGCTGCGGTCTCCACCTGGATGGACACGTCGCTTGCACAGGCCGCGAGGAGCAGGAAAAGCAACGGCATGGTCGTCAACCTCCTGGTCCATAATAGCCCGATGGCGCAAGACTAAAGGTAACGATCGAGCCCGCGCTGCTCCAGCTCAGCGATGAGGCTGCGGACCTCCTGGGCCCGATCCAGCCGCGCCACCAGGAGGACGTCCGGCGTGTCCACCACCACCAGCCCCTCCACACCGAGCAGGGCGGCCAGCTTGCCGGGCGCGTGGACCACGTTGCCGCGTGCATCTTCGCTCACCGTGGCGTCCGCCACCACGCAGCCCTCGGGGCTGGCGCTGATCACGTCGGGCAGGGCCGTCCAGGCGCCCATGTCCGACCAGCCGAAGCTCGCGGGAACCGTGAGTACACCGCGGGAGCGCTCCATGACCCCGTAGTCGACGCTGGTGGCATCGAAACGCTCCCAGAGACCTTCGATGTCTCCCGGTCGGTGCGCCAGGGCCTCCATGGCCGCCCAGGTGCCCGGGAGGTACTCGCGGTAGGCGTCGCGGATGGCGTTGACCGTCCAGCAGAACATCCCGGCGTTCCACAAATACTCGCCAGAATCGAGGAAGGTCTGGGCGGTGGGTGCGTCGGGCTTCTCCACGAAGCGCCGCACGCGCAGGAAGGGCTCGCCACCCCACCGCCCGAGCTCGCCACCCACCCTCAGGTAGCCGAAGCCGGTCTCGGGCCGTGTGGGCTGGATGCCGATGGTCACCAGGCTGTTGGTGCGCGACGCGCCTTCAGCGGCGGCCTGTAGGACCGCCCGGAAGCCCTCTTCGTCGCTGACGAGGTGATCGGCTGGCAGCACGGCCATGACCGTCTCGCCACCCCAACGCCTGGCGATCTCCACCGCGCCCCACGCGATGCAGGGTGCCGTGTTGCGCCCGCGAGGCTCCACCAGGAAATTCTCAGGCGGGAGCTGTGGGAGCTGCTCGCGCAGCGCGGCCTCCATGTCTCGACCTGTCGCGACCATGACGCACTCGGGCTGCACCAGCCCGGAGAGGCGGTCGATGGTCTGCTGCACGAGGCTGCGCTCGCCGTCCAGCGCGATGCACTGCTTTGGGACGCGGCGACGCGAGAGGGGCCAGAAGCGAGTGCCGCGGCCACCGGCCATCACCAGGATCTTGAGCTGCTCGCAGTGGCGGTTCGGCATCGGCCTGGCTCTCCAGGAGAGGGGAAGATCGGAGGCGAGAACCCCTCCCGTCGCGTTCGGATCCCCGCGGCCGGCAAGCATAATCGGATCCGTCGTGCCGTGCAGAGGGTGAGACGATCAGTCCGCCAGGGGGAGGATCTCGCCCCGGAACAGGGCCGGCTCGAGCTGCGCCAGCGCGGAGTAGGCGGCGACGGCTACCGCGTTGGACAGGTTCAGGCTGCGCACCGGCCCGGGGATGGGGATGCGCCACGCGGGCTCCCAGCTGCGCAGGGGCTCCGGCAGGCCGGTGCTCTCGGGGCCGAACAGCAGCACGTCGCCGTGCAGGAAGCTCGCCTCCGCGAGGCTGCGGGAGGCATGGCGGGTGAAGGCGTGCAGCCTGCGCCCCCTGGCCCAGGTCGTGAAATCGCACAGCTGTTCGTGCTCCTGCAGGTCCACCCGGCGCCAGTGATCGATGCCTGCGCGACGCACCGCCTTGGCATCGACCTGGAATCCCAGCGGATGGACCAGGTGGAGCCGCGCACCGAGCCCCAGGCAGAGTCGCCCGATGTTGCCCGTGTTCTGGGGTATCTCGGGGTGTATCAGCGCGATGTGCAGGCGCGGTGGAGTGCCCTCCGGAGCAGGCCTCCGCGAAGCGGTGGTGCTCAAGCCTCGGCCTCGGCCTCAGGCTCGGCCTCGGCCTCAGGCTCCTGGTAGCGACCGATGACAACTCGAGCTGCCTGGATGACCTGCTCACCGACGCGGTAGCCGGCCTCGAAGACCTCCACCACCAGTCCGTCCCTCGCGGGCTCCGACACCGGCATGGCACAGATGGCGTCGTGGATGTTGGGATCGAAGGGCACGCTCGCGCGGGAGATCGCCTCCAGGCCGAGCTGTTCGAGAGCCTGCTTGAACTGCTGCTCCACCAGCTCGAGACCCTTGAGGGCGTCGGGCGGCAGCTCCAGCCCCCGCCAGGAATCCAGGGAGCGCTGGAGGTTCTGCAGGGGCTCGAACATGGCCATCACCACTTCGCCCTTGCGACGCCTGTCGCGCTCGGCCTGCAGCCGCTCAGTGCGCTCACGGAAGGCCTGCATCTCGTCCTGGAGCTCGACGTAGGCAGCGCTGACCTGGCGCAGGCGCTGCTCCATCTCGAGCTCGCGCGGAGCGGGCTCGGGATCGGCATTGAGCAGTGTGACCCCTCCGGTGGGGGCATCGTTGGCCTGCTCTTCTCCCGGTGCCTGCGAGGTTGAAGACCCCTCGGTGGGTTCTTCCGCGGCCTGCGGCTCTTCAGGTGTCTGCTGCACCTTGGGCTTGTCGGTGTCCATCCTGTGCCCCTCTCCTGCCTTGTCGTTGGTGGGAATAGCGGCGGTCAGTCGCCGAAGCGGACCGATGGTAACCACTACACCCTGCACGTCAACCGCGGCCCACCCGGCGATGATGACGGCCTTTTTGCCGCACACCTGCCGCGGGGCTCGGGGCTGGCTATGCGGCCTGTGAGGAGTCGCGCGATGCAAGCTGGTCAGAGACGTCTGCTGGTGCTCTTCACCAGCCTGCTGCTGGGCGTGGGAGCCTTGCTCCTGCTCCCAGCGCCGGTACCCGAGGACGAGTCCGGCTTCCGCCAGGCGTTCCCTGCGCTGGTAGCGGATGACATCGTGGGGTTGCGTATCCACAAGGTGGGGCGGCTCTCCCCTCCCCTGGAGCTGTCCCGTGGTTCCGATGGTTGGCGGATCGAGGCTCCAGTACAGGGCCCAGCGGACCCCTGGAAGGTCTCGGAGCTGCTGTCTTCGCTGGAGGGCCTGCAGCTGAAGGCCATCCCGGGCGAGGTGGATCTGCGCGTCCTCGGGCTAGACCAGGACAGCGCCGCGCGGGTGGAGATCGAGCTGGTGGAGGGCAGCGGCCACAGCTTGCTGCTGGGGCAGGAGTCACCTGTGGATGAAGGCAGCTACGTGCTTCTCGGCGGCGAGCCCCAGGTGGCGCGTGCCGGCCTGTCGGCGCTGCTCGCCACGCCGGACGAGCTGCGGGACCGCGATCCCTGGGCTGGAGACCCGCTGGCAGCGAGCGCTGTGGAGATCGGCTGGGAGGGCGCGCTGTGGGAGTTGAAGAGGGTCGAGGAGGGCTGGACACACAGCAGCAGCCCGGAGATCCTCGCTGAGGAGAAGGTCAAGACCTGGCTGCGCGAGCTGTCAGCCCTGCGCGTGATCGCTTTCTCGGGAGAGGCCGCGCTGGAGACCCATTGCCAGCGCGGCCACCTGCTGCTGCAGCTCCCTGAGGGCGAGCCCCTGCGACTGGACCTGGGCCAGCCGGGACCGCTGGACGGCGTGCAGGCCTGCCTGCCGGGTCTCTCTGAGCTGGTGGAGCTCGACGGCACGGTGGTGGAGCTGCTGCTGCGGCTGGCGACCCCAGAACAAGGCTAGCGCGGCCAGATCTCCCCGGTACCGTCGTCCATGTCAGCGCGGTGCTCGTGGGCTGGGAGCAGCTCGCTGGGCACCTGCAGCCGTCGTGTGACCTCCATGGCGGTCACCAGCGGCCGCGGGCGCCGTAGCAGCACGAACAGAACCGCGCAGAAGCCCAACACGACCGCCAGACATGGCAGGGCCAGGGGCAGCCCCAGGACGAGCCAGGTGGCGCTCGCGAACAGCGCGGGCAGGACCAGCACCAGGCTCCAGCGGCGCCAGCGCTCGCGTGTCTGCCAGTGGCGCACGGTCCGGAAGACTTTTTCCTGCCCGGCTGTGGCGACGGCGCGTTGCTCGCCCAGCAGCCGCTCCAGGTCGGCGTGGCGCTTGAGGTGCAGCGCCAGCAGCGCCAGCAGGACCCGGGTGGCGAACAACCTCGGTTCCAGGTCGAGGGCCTTGCCGAAGGCCTGGCGGGCGTCGTGCACGCGCTTCTGGCGCAGCAGGTAGACTCCCAGCTGGTGGTGGAGGACCGCGTCCTGTGGATGGTGGGCGCAGCCCAGCCGGGCGTAGAATTCCGCCAGCGGCGTCGCCCCCTGGGTCTCCGCGGCGTGGGCGGCCAGGAGGGTGGCGTGGCGATGGTAGGGGGAGCTGGCCAGCAGGCCCTCCAGCAGACCGAGCGCCTCGGTGGCGTCGCCGGCGCGCAGGGCAGCTCCCGCCCGAGCGATGGGTGTGTCGGCTGGTGCGTCCAGGTCGTGTCGCGGACCGCTGCGCTTGAATTCGCGCGTGGCGGATGCCGCAGGCGCCTCGCGTCCGGTCAGGAGCATGGCGCAGTCCGCGGTCCGGTGCAGCGCGTGCAGGTGCTCCGCCTGGTCTCCGGCCGCGGCGTGCTGGAGGGAGGCGCGCAGCCTGTCGAGCTCCTGGCGGGCAGAACAGCCCGGGTCTCGCGTGGCGAAGTGGAAGAGGTACAGCAGCCTGGGCTGCTCCTCGGTGCGACGCAGGAAGTAGAGCTGTCGGTGGTCGTCGCGATCCACCAGCTCGATGGACCAACGTCGGGCCCGCTCCAGGGAGCCCTCGAACCGGCGCAGGAAGGCGGCCAGCTCTGCGGCCATCTCGCCCCCGGCGGCCTCGGGGCCGGACAGCCCCTTGATGGAGCCCCAGCCGTAGCGCTCCAGGAAGCTTCGGCGAAGCTGCTTGATCCGCCGGAGGCAGTGCCCGATCTCGGCCTGCACGATGTCGTCGTCGTGGTAGCGTGTGGCGGCCGAGGCGATGCGCCGCTGGTATAGCTTCACGGAGTCCTCGAAGCTGTAGGAACGCACGACGCCATTGCGTCCGACGATCTCCACCGGGAAGCCCACCAGCAAGGTGTAGTCCTTCTGTCGATAACGGCGGAGCTTGCGCTGCTTGTCCATGCTCGGAAGCCACTGGAGGAGAGACCGCGACGACCACAGAAGTGCCGCCGCTGCGGGGGCCTGGAGAGAGCGTAGCACCGCCGCGGAACGGGTCGCAAGCCATACGGCGAGCCATACGGCGAGCCTTGGAGCGCACCCTGCGGCGGGCCGCTCGACCTGGACCTGTCCGACACTGCAATAAGCACCTCTGGCGCCCGTACCACCTGCGAACCGGACCTGGGAGTCCAGCCCACTCTCGGCGCCCCGCGCTCCCAAGCATCGCCATCATCGGCTAGGAGGGTCCTTGTCCTTGCGCCTGGAACCGGCACCCGTGGACGAGCAGGCTCAAATCGAGGCGGCACGCGACGGAGACGAGCAGGCTCGCGCCTGGTTGCTGCAGCAGTACAGCGTCTCCGTGTTCCGGTTCTGCTATCGCATGCTCAGCAACGAGGAAGACGCGCAGGACGCGGCCCAGGAATCCATGGTCAAGGTCCTGCGCAACCTGCATCGCTATGACGCGAATTGGCGCTTCTCCACCTGGGTCTTCGGCATCGCACGGAACACCTGCATCGACGAGCATCGCCGGCGGAGACGTCGCCGCTCCAGCTCGCAGGTGGAGGTGGTGGACACCTCCCCCTCGCCCTTCGAACGCACCGAGCGCCAGGAGCGAGCCGGCCGCCTCCGGTCCGCGCTCGACCAGGTACCGCCACTGTACCGCGAGGTCCTGCTTCTCTACCACTTCGAGCAGCTCAAGTATCGTGAGATCGCGGACCTGCTCGACATCCCACTCGGGACCGTCATGAACCGCATCTTTCGCGCACGAAAGCGCCTCCGGGCCGTCTATGACGACCTGAATGCAGGAGGGACAGCATGAGCCGTCATCTGCCCGACGATGTCCTCGCCCGCTTCGTGGGCTGCAGCTTGCCGGAGCGGCAGGCCGTGGAGGCCGCGCTGCACATCGACAGCTGCCCGTACTGCGCAAGCCGCGCGGTCGCCCTGGACCCGCTGGCCCCGGCCTTTGCCGCCATGGACGACCCGCCGCTGCCGGCCTTCTTCGAAGAGCGGGTCCTCGCGGCCGCCGCCCTGGCAGAGGCCCCCGCCGAGCGCAGCCCCACCCCTGTGCCCTGGCTGGGCATGGGCCTCATCGGCCTGGCTGCTCTGCTCATGGTCGCGGGTGGTGAGCCAGCCGCCCTGATCGGTCAGCTCGCCTCTCTGCTGCGAGCCGCCTTCGTGGCCATGGCCGTCGCCGCCCGTCATCTCCCCGATCCCACCGCCTACCTCCCCCTCGCTGCGCTGGCTGCTCTCGCCTGCAGCCTGACCGCCTTCCGCCTGCTGGGCCTCTCCAGGGAGTCAGCATGAACCACCTCATCACCAGGCCCCTCGCCTTCGCCGCCGTGTTTGCCCTGGCCCTGCCCGGCCAGGCCCTCTGTCAGGAAGACGCGGACACGCCCGCCTCCGCTCCGGAGATGGAGCTCAGCATCGAGCTGGCCGTCGAGGCCGCAGAGGCCGCCCCCGCCGGTGTGGAGGAGCGCCTCGGTCGACTCGAGGAGCAGATGGACGAGCAGCGGGAATTGCTGGAGCGCGTCGCGCTGCGCCTCGAGGCCTTCGAGCCCGGCGATGTGGAGACCGACGCGGGCAGCATCAGCGTCTCCCTGCGCAGCGAGCCGAGCCCGGCGGTGGACCTCGAGGCCCTGCCCGAGGTGGACCTCGAGTCCATCACCAGCTTTGGCGCCGGTCCAATCCGGGTGAAGGAAGGCGAGCAGGTGGAGGAAGCTGTCGCCTTCGGCGCGCCTGTGGTGGTGGAGGGCGAGGTCCTGGGCGACGCCATCAGCTTCGGAGAAGACGTGCTGGTGAAGAGCTCCGGTCATGTGCTGGGTGACGCCGTGAGCTTCGGTGGACAGGTCAAGATCGCCCCCGGTGGGCGCGTGGAGGGAGATCGGGTGGCGCTGGCCGGCAGCGACGTACCGGTGCCCACCGCCGCCACCGGCTTCGCGCTGCTGGCCGAGAAGAGCGGCACCTGGATGCACGCCATGGTTCGGCGCATCGTCCTGTTGCTCTGCCTCGCAGGCATCGGTGTGCTGGTGCTGGGGCTCTTCCCGGAGAAGGTCCGCAACGTGGCGCGGGGTCTGGAGCGACACCCAATCCGCTACGGCGTGGCGGGCATGCTGCTCACCAGCGCCGGGGTGGCCGTGGCCGGCCTGCTGGCCATCACGCTCATCGGGATCCCCATCTCGGCCTTCGTGTTGTTCCTGCTGGGCATCGCCTGGCTGCTGGGCTTCGTGGCCCTGGGGCAGACCGTGGGTGACATGATGCCCGTGCCCAGTGGTGCCAGGGGTCGCGCAGGCGCGTTCCTGGTGGGCGTGGTGTTGCTCACCGCCATCAGCCTGGTTCCCTACGTGGGCAAGATCCTGCTGTTCTTCACGCTGTTCCCCTGTGTGGGAGCCGCCATCGGCACGCGCTTCGGTGGAGCCACCTCATAGCCACGCGGCCAGGAGCATCCTGGCCACGAGGGCCCCGAAGACGGCGCCGAGCGCCAGCAGTGTGCTGCGCTCGGCGCGCAACGCGGCTCGGAGCGGAAGAGGAGCCTGGCCGGCTTGCGGCGGAAGCCGTCGCAGGCCGAACCAGCGGGGCACGCGGGCACAGAATGCCCGGTACTCGTCGGCGTGCGTGACCAGGAGTCGCCTCTCCTCCCAGGCCACGATGGCGCGGTAGTGCAGGCAGCCCAGGGCCGGCAGCAGCAGGGCGACGGGGGTGGCCGAGGCCAGGGCGAAGCTGAAGTAGAGCACGATGTTCGCCACGTAGAGCGGGTTGCGCGACCAGCGGTAGGGTCCAGCGAGCGCCAGGGGGCCCACCCGGGCATCGCGGGTGCGGCTGGCCGGACCGATGCAGCGCAGCGCATGGAAGCGCAACAGCTCGGCACCTGCGGCTACGAACCCTCCCAGGACCAGGGAGGCTGGAGTGGGGCGCGCCAGTGCCACCAGCAGCACCAGGAAGGGCAGCGGCAGCCAGCCCCGGTGCCTGAAGAGCCAGGCGCCCGAGCGGACCAGCGCCGACGACCCGCCCATGGCGGGCTAGATTCCGGGAGGGGTGAGCCGAGAGCTCAGCAGCTCCAGCAGCTCATCGGAGCTGGAGGGGTCGATGGGGCCGAGCGCGTCGGGAAGGGTGATGTCCACCTTGCCGGCCTCGGCCAGGCCCTTCTGTGCCGCGGCCCGCTCGTCGGCCCCCAGCTGGACGATGGCCCTCGCCACCAGCAGGTTGGCGTGGGTCCCGACGTCGATGTCGTCGACCATCAGCGCCCGCTCGAACATCTCGTCAGCCGCCTTGTTCTCGCCCTTGCGCAGCGAGAGTTCGCCCAGGAGCAGCAGCGTGCGGGGCTCGTTGGGATCGAAGTTCAGGCTCTTGCGATAGTGGTCAGCGGCCTTGTCAGGGAGCTCGAGCTTGCGGTCGAGCACGAAGCCCTTGGCCAGGTAGGCGTTGATGACCTCAGCTCGCTCCCGAGCGTGGAAGATGACGTTGTTGAACACGTTGAGCAGGCTGTTCCACTCGCCGCGGTCGTACTGCACTCCAGCCAGGCCCAGCAGGGCGGCTACGTCGTTCTGGCGCAACTCCAGCGCCTTGTTGAAGCGCTTCTTGGCCTTGTCGAGGTTGCCCAGGTAGCGCTGTACATAGCCCAGCTGGGTGTAGATCCCCGCCAGGAAGGAAGGATCACCGCGGCCTCCGGTCAGCTGCAGGAGCTTGCGGTAGATCTTCTCGCCCTTCTTCCAGTCGCGGGCTTCCAGGTAGAGCGGGCCCAGTGCTTCCAGCGAAGGAAGGTGGGTGTCGTTGAGCTCCAGAGTGTGTTCGTAGCGCGCGACGGCGTCCTCGTTGCGTCCAAGCGCCCTGAGCGTCTCACCGAAGCGGAAGAAGAACTGCGCCACCTCGATCTGCTCGTCGAAGTCGTCGATGTCGCGCTCCACCTCGATGGGTTCGAGCCGCACGAACAGGCTCACCGCTTGTTCGAAAGCCTCGGACTCGAAGAGCTGCTCGCACTGGAAGCGCAGGGCCTCGGCGTTGTCGGGCGCGACCTGGAGCACTCGTTCGTAGATCTCGGAGGCCGCCTGCTTGTTGTGCAGGGTGGTGGTGCGGATGCCCGCCGCCTTGAGCAAGGAGGCGAGCTGCTCTTCGCCACTGGTGGCCTCGGCCAGGCACAGGAGCGCCTTGACGGCCTGTTCCCATTCGCCACGCTCGGTGTGCAGGCGCTCGCGCGCCCGCGCTGCGTCCGCGTCGGGGTTGGGGCCGTTGGAGGCGGCTTCGAGGAAGCGCATGGCGTCGGTGAGGTTGTGCAGCTGGGACTCGTAGGCCAGGCCGATGCGGCCCAGCAACGCGGAACGCTCGGCTCCGTCGAGCTGCTGCGCCAGGGCCTGGCCGTGCTCCACGAAGGACTTCCAGTTGCCGGAGGCCTCTCCCAGGGCGACGAGGCGCTGCAGCGCGAGGTTGTGGTCGGGGTCGATCTCCAACACCTTGCGCCAGCTCTCGGCTGCCACGCCAGGGTCTCCCAGCTGGTCTTCCCAGATCTGGGCGATGCTGGCGTAGGTCTCCACCTGCTCTTCGCCCTCGAAGAGCACTCCCTTGCGAGCGAGGATGCCCACCACGCTGCGCCAGTCTTCGGCTTGCGTGGCCAGCTCCTGCAGCTCGTTCAGGGCCTCGAGATCCTCAGGATCGTGGTTGAGGGCTTCCAGCAAGGCTTCGCGGGCCTTGTCGAGGTTCTCGGCCGAGCGGTGTACCTCGGCCACTTGCCGCTGCACGCTCGCCCTTTCTCCTGGCTCGGTGGCCACCTGGGTGCGCTGCTCCAGGTACTGGAGCGCGAGATCGGTCTCGCCCCTGGTGCGGGCGATGTTGGCCAGCGCTTCGAGGATCTCCGGGTCTCTGGGGTGCTGCTCGTGGAGGATCCGGTAGAAGTTCCACGCGTCGTCGGTGTCGGCCAGCTTGTCGGCCAGCACGCGCCTCTGGTCGCGCTCGATCCAGCCGAGCACTTCTTCGTCGGAGGTGAGGCGACGGCGGGAGGAGAGGGTCTCGAACACCTCGCGCCAGGCTTCCTGCTCGGCGAGCAGCCGCTCGAGCTGGAGCAGGCCAGGCAGGGGATCGTCGGAGTTGGAGATGGATACGCGCAGCGCGGCCACCGCGCGGTCGAGATCGCCCACGTCCACCAAGGCGTTGGTGAGCTCCAGCCCCTCGGAGATCCCCACTTCACCGAACAGGGCAATGATGGCGTCGGCATCGCCCTTGGCGATGAGAACGCGCAGCAGGCCGTCGAAGGCCTTGCCACGCCCCGGGCGAGCCTTGAAGGCCGCCTGGTACAGGCTGCGGGCGTTGTCGAGGTCATCGAGGCCCTCGTACAGGTGGGCGCCCAGCAGGGCGTGCAGACCGCGGATGGCGGGGGCTTCGGTGCTGGCCACCAGCGCGGCGTGCACCTCGGCCAGCGCCGCGTGGTCGTTGGCGCTGGTGAGCAGACGCTCTACACCCAGCCAGGCGACCAGATCGCTGGAATCGGTCTCCACCGCCTGGCGGTAGGACTGCAGCGCCGCCTCGGCGTTGTGCAGGTAGAGTTCCTGCAGGCGACCCAGGTAGCTGGCCTTGCCAGCGTGGGAGGACAGCTCCAGGGCGCGCGCGGCTTCTTCCCAGTAGCCGAGACTCTCGGCCAGGCGTGCCAGGGCGGCCATGGGCTGCCCAGCGGTGTCGTCGGCAGCCAGCACCGTGGCCAGGGCCTGCAGCGCCGCCACGGTGTCGCCTTCTTCGGCCAGCAGGTGGGCCGCCTGGATCCACGCGGGCAGGGACTCGATCTCGGACTCGCTGCGGGCTCCCCACTGCCGGAAGACCTCGGCGGCGGCCACGCGGTCGCTGCGCTGCAGCGCCAGCTGGATGCGAAGCTCGGCTGCGGCGGGGTGAGCGGGCACGGCGAGCAGGATGTCATCGACGATGCGCGCGGGGTCGGCGTCTGCCGTGGCGGGCGCGAGCTGCAGGGCGTAGAAGAGCAGCCAGGCACGGCGCGCTGGATCCTCGGTGGCATCGGCTTCGGCCCGCAGCAGGCCGTGAGCCATGCCTTGCTCGCCCTGCTGCAGGAGCAGGCTGCGGAGGTGCACGCGAGCGGGCAGGAAGCCGGGGGAGAGCTCCAGCGCGGCCCGGAAGCAGGTGATGGCCGCCTGGGAGTCGTCGAGGAAGGCCGTATAGAGGCGCCCGGCTTCGTAGAACAGGTAGACCGTGTCGTCGCCATCGCGACCTGTGCGCGCGGCGCGCTCGAGCACCTGGGCCAGCTCGCCCCAGCTGCCATCGGCCCGCAGGATGCGGCAGAGCGCGAGCAGGGATTCGGCGTGGTCTGGCACCTTCTCGAGAGCGCGGCGATGGAACTCGGCGGCCCGCTGGGCCTCGGAAGAGCCCAGGTCCCAGGCACAGCCTGCTCTGTAGAGGAAGGTGGCCTGCGCGTCCGGATCGTCGGACTGGATGGCGCGCTGCTCCAGCACGGCCGCCAGCCGGTCGTGCCTGTCGAGCTTGCGGTACACCCGCTCGAGCCCCTCGAGTGCGGGCAGGTAGCTCTCCACTCGTTCGATGATGGCTTCGTAGTGGCGCATGGCTTCGGCCGGCTGGTCGAGCCGGTGCTCGAGCACCTCGGCGGCCATGAAGTGCAGGCCCACCAGCAGCTCGGCGTCGGAGACGTCGAGGACCAGCTGCTCCAGGAGCTGGGCATGCTGCTCGTGCTCGCCGCTGGCGGTGAGCAGGCGGGCGATGGCTTCGACCGCGGGCATGGCGCTGGGATCAGCGGCGAGGGCCTGTCGATAGCAGCTCAGTGCTTCTGCTGGTTGTTCCAGCTGGAATTCGAGCATGTGGCCCGCGCGGTAGAAGCCGAGGGCCGCCGTCAGCCCGTCGGCGCCTTCGGCCTGGGCCCGCAGCTGGGCCACGAGCTGATCTGCCTCACCTCGAAGGGCGAGGAAGGCGCTGTGTTCCACCGCGGCCGCGGGGCTCGCACCCCGGGCCTGCAGCTGCTCGAAAGCCGCGGAGGCGCGTTCGAGGTCGCCAGCCCGGGTCCACCAGACGTGGGCTGCCTTGATGGCCCAGAAGGCGCCGTCGGCGGTGTCGTCCCGGGCGGCTTCGCTGGCGTACAGCTCGGCGAGATCCTCCCAGGCTTCTGAGCGGCGCAGGAAGCGTTCCAGGGCGAGGAACGCAGGCCCGTAGGAGGGATTCACCTGGCGTGCATCGCGGTAGGCGGCCAGCGCGTCGTCGTCGCGAGAGAGGCGACTCTCCAGGACCTGGCCCCTCTCCACGTGGTACTCGGCTGCCAGCGAGGGCGGAGCCAGCTTGGCCATGCCCTCCAGCACCGCGGGGAGCCCGTCCCATGACTGCAGGCGCAGGTGCATGTCGCGCAGGAGCCGCAGGGAGAAGTAGTCGTCAGTGTCGGCTTGCACGGCGGATTCGAGCAGGCGGACGGCTTCGCCGTCGTCGCGCAGGTTGTTGCGCGCGACCAGGGCAGCATCCTGGAAGGCCTCCGCCTTGGCCTGGGGATCTTCGAGCAAGGTGGCGCGCTGTTCGAGGAGCGTGCGGAGCTCGGAGAAGTCCTCGCGGGCTGCCACGAGGTCGCCCAGGTCTCGAAGGACATCGGGGTTCCGGAGCCCTGCTCCCGAGGCGGACCGGTAGAGCGCTTCGGCTCGAGACCAGTCGCCCACGCGATCGCGGTAGATGCCGGCGGCATCGGCCATGCGCTGGGCACGAGCATCGATGTCGGAGGAGGTGGTGGCTTCGCGCTCCAGGGAGACCGCCGCGTACCACCAGGCCACGGCTTCGGTCCCCAGCTCGGTGGGGGGGGCGTCGGGAGCGGGTGTGAGGCTGGGGGCGTGCTGGGGCTCACCCACCTGGATGGTGGCGGGTGCGTAGTTGGGGCGCTCTTCGGCCGCGGCCTCTTGCGGATCCTCAGGTTCTTCTGCGGGCAGCGGAGTGGCAGCCGTCACCAAGGGCAGCTCGGGGGGACCGGCGACCGCAGGCAGGTCGGACTCGACCAGCTGCTCGTCTTCCGGCTCTGGCTCTGGCTCTGGCTCTGGCTCTGGCTCTGGCTCTGGCTCTGGCTCT
>CAZEJJ010000030.1:0-54379 GCA_964512185.1 uncultured Enterobacterales bacterium
CCCCCCCCCCCCCCCCCCCCCCCCCCCCCCCCCCCCCCCCCCCCCGCCCGCGCCGGGGGGGGGGGGGGGGGGCGCGGCCCGCCCCCCCCACCACCGCCTTGATGTCGGGGGTCCTGCTGGGCTTCCTGCTGCTGGACACCCAGGCGTGGCGACGCGGGGAGGGCTTCTCCGGTCTCAGCATCGCGCTCTCTGCGGTCCTGGGAACATGCGTGATCGCCCCGGCCGCCCTGGGCTGGCTCGCCGGTGGCAGGATGCGCCGCCAACGCGGAAATCCGGCGCTGCTTCCCGGATCCCCAGGATGGTTCGTCTTCGCGGCCTTCCTGGCGGCGGGCTGCGGCATGTCCCTGCTGCTGGGCTTTCCAGACTAGTTCCGCGATCGCACCGCTCCGCACGTCGTCCTGGACCGGCGAGCGCGGAACCATCTCGCCGATCGCGAGCCACCGTTTTCGCTCTTGGAGCCCGCATGGGCGCGATGACACGTCCCGATTCCACCTGGCTCGTCTCACTCCGCGTTCCTTCCGTGCCTGGGCAGCAGTAGACTGAGCGTGATGCTGCCCGAGGATCTGCGAGCCACCCTGGACCAGCTCGGCGTGCCGGTGCCCACCTGCCGTCGCGTGCTCGTGGTGGACGATGAGCCCAGCAACCTGGAGGTGCTCTCGGCCCTGCTGGAGGACGACTGGGACGTGCGCACCGCGGCCAGCGGCGACCAGGCGCTGAAGCTGCTGGCCGCCGAAGGCCCTGTGGATCTCATCATCGCCGACCAGCGCATGCCGGGCATCACCGGGGTGGAGCTGCTGTCCCAGGTGGCGCGAGAGTACCCCGCCACCATGCGCATCGTGCTCACCGGCTACACCGACGTGGAGCCCATGCTGGCCGCCGCGAACCTGGGGCTGGTGTACCGCTTCATGTTCAAGCCCTACGATCCCTACGAGATCCGCGCGGTGGTCACCGACGCCCTGCAGCTCAGGGCCTGGGCCAGCGCGCTGCTCGCCCTGGCCACGGCGCTGGACCGCCGCCGCCGCGAGCTGCAGACCGGCACGCGCGAGCTCAAGGAGGCGCGCGAGCAGCTGGTCACCGAGGAGCGCCTCACCACGCTGGGCCGCCTGGTCACGGGCATGGCCATGGATCTGCGCAGCCAGTCCGGCAGCCTGTCGCTGCTGCTGGGGCTGGTGCGGCAGACCATCGACGACCCACAGGTGCTCCAGGCGGGCCAGCGAGCCTGGGACGGGCTCGGGCAGCTGCGCGATCTGCTCCAGCAGGTCAGCGCCTACACCAGCGCGACCACCTCTCGACCGGTCTTTGCAGCCGTCACCCCAGCCGCGCTCTTCGCCGGGGCAGTGGAGCTGTTCCTGATGGAGGAGCTGGGGCATCGCTGTGCGGTGCAGGCCAGCCAGGAGGCCGCCTCGGAGCCCATCATGGTGGACGCCAAGCAGCTGCAGCAGGCGCTGCTGGCCATGCTGCGCAACGCGGCGCGAGCCTCCGAGCAGGGAGCCGCCATCCAGCTGGCGGCGCGGCGGGGCGTCGAGGGTGCCGTCTCGCTCGAGGTGAGCGACCAGGGCCGCGGCATGGACAGCCCCACGCTCGCGCGGGCGCGGGATCCCTTCTTCAGCGGATACGACTCACCCGGCATCGGCCTCGGCCTGGAGATCGCCAGACTGGCCGCCGAAGCACACGGGGGGGAGCTGCAGCTCGAGAGCCAGGAGGGGCTGGGCAGCACCTGCCGGCTGCTCCTGCCGGCTCGGCGCGCAGGGGGCGACGATGCAGGGTAGTCCGCTGGCCCTCGTGCGCGACTACATCGCGGCCCACCACATGCCGCTGCGGGTCTGGATGGCACCTGAGGCATGGGCTCGGCTGGCGGAGCCCGCCAAGAAGGCCACCGCGGGACGCTGCGAGCTGATCCCGGTCCCCGCGAGCCCCGCGGTGGCGCTGACCGGACCCGCGATCCTGCTGGCCACCGCCGACGACATCTCCGGGCCCGCCCGACCCCAGCTGCTGGAGCTGGCGGCCAGAGCTCGCCCGGGCAGACCCATCATCTGTGGAGGCACCGGCAATCGTGACGTGCTGATCGACGCCATCAACACCTGGCAGGTCTTCCACCTGCTGCGCGCCACGCCCAGCTCCAAGGAGCTCGCCGACGCCATCCGGCGCACCCATCGCGCCTGCGTGGTGGAACAGGCCACCACCCTGTGCGCCGCAGAGCTCACCGAAGAGTGCCGCCGCCTGGAGCTCACCCTGGGCGAGCTCGAGGCCACCCGCGAGCAGCTGCTCAGAGCGGAGCGGCTCACCACGGTGGGCGGCTTCAGCCGCGCCCTCGGCGGCCGCCTGCACGACCACCTCCGGGGCCTCGAGGCGCTCGAACAGGCCCTGGACGGTCTGCCCGAAGACCCTCGGCGCAGCGAGCTGCTGAGCTTCACGCTCCAGGGCATCCGCTCCATCGAGCTGCTCCTGGCCGATCTGCTCGCCATCTCCGAGGGCCGCAGCGGACACCCCGAGCTCGCCATCGTGGAGCTCGATCCGCTGGTGGAGCAGGCCGCCAGGCTGGTGCGGTTCGATCGCCGCTGCCGCGACCGTGGCCTCACGGTGCACTGCGGTTTCGGCGGAAAGGTGAACGTCGACAGCTCCCGCACCCTGCACGCGCTGGTGTCCTTGCTGCGCCACGCCCTGGACCAGACCCAGGCGGGGCAGACCATCCACCTGCGCACACACAGCCAGCAGGACTCCGTGGTCGTGGAGATCCAGCATCCCAGGGGCGGGCTGACCAGAGAGGCGCTCGAGTGCCTGCTCGACCCGCTGCCCGACCGCAGCTGCCCGCCCAGCACCGCGGGCCTGGGCCTGCGGCTCGCCCGCACTACGATGAGGGCGCAGGGGGGAGAGTTCAGGAGCACGGTCGGCGATGAAGGGTACGATCGCTTCATCCTGTCGCTACCCGTCCGCGAACCACCCAGGGCCTGAACAGAGTCGATCGGCTGCATGAAGGACACCAGCCAGACGGAAGCAGAGCTCTTCGCCGGAAGCCTCCGGCGCGGCAACACCAGCGCGCTGCGGCTGGGGGCCATCTTCGGGTCCACCCTGGTGCCCCTGTTCTGGGCGCTGGACTGGCTGATCCTGCCTGAGCACCTCACGGTGACCCTGATCCTGAGGCTGCTGTCGCTGGTGGCAGGGGTGAGCATCCTGCTCGCCATCGCCCGCGCCCGGAGCTGGGTGGAGCGGCACGTCGACGCCGTCTCCTTTGTCTTCACGCTCTACGTCGCCGGCTCCATCGCGGTCATGTGCTGGCTGCACGACGGCTACGAGTCCTTCTACTACGCCGGCCTGAACCTGGTGATCATCGCGGTGGGCTTCCTCTGGGCCTGGCCCACCCACCTGTCGCTGCTGTACTACGGGATGCTCTACGCGTTCTACATGGCGCCGCTGATGCTGGGCGTGATCGGGATCAAGGACATCCCGGAGGCCGTGGGCAACCAGTTCTTCCTCGTCGCGACGATCGTCATCACGATCTTCTCCCAACGGCACCGCTACACCCTGCTGAACCGCGAGTTCTTCGCCAGCCTCGACCTGCAGCGAGCCAAGGGCTCGTTGGAGCAGGCCTACGGCCGCCTGCAGCAGCTCGACAAGCAGAAGACGGAGTTCTTCGGCAACATCACCCACGAGCTGCGCACACCGCTCACCATGATCCTCTCCCTGCTCGAGAGCATCCTCGCCGACGAGCTGGGCAGCTTCGAGCGCGAGCACAAGAAGCTGCTGAAGCCCATGTGGCGCAACGCGCTGCAGCTGCTCAAGCTGATCAACGACCTGCTGGAGCTGTCCAAGATCAGCGACCGCTTCCTGCGCCTGCACCTGGACCAGACCGACCTCCGCGAGTTGGTCACCGAGGTGGTGAGGCACACCCGGCCGCTGGCCGCGCGGAAGGACATCGAGGTGGGCCTGGACATCCGGCGCCCGCCCGAGGACCTCCACGTGGACCTGGACCAGATGGAGCGGGTGGTGATCAACCTGCTCTCCAACGCGCTCAAGTTCACCGAGCCCGGCGGGCGGGTGGACGTCATGCTGGACACGGTGGAAGGGGAGCTGCTGCTCGCCGTGCGGGACACCGGCGCCGGCATCCCTCCAGACCGCCTGGCGATGATCTTCGAGCGCTTCAGCCAGGCGGACGCTACGGTCACCAGGCGCTACGGTGGCACAGGCATCGGGCTGGCCTTTGCCCGCGAGATCGTCCTGATGCACGGGGGCCGCATCGCCGTGGAGAGCGAGCCGGGCGAGGGTAGCTGCTTCACGGTCCACCTCCTACAGGGCTCGGATCACTTCGACCCGCAGGTCATCGACCGCCGCCAGCGCCGGCGAGACCAGGGCGAGCAGCGGCGCGGCGAGGATCGCGAGCCCCGCGAGTGGACCCGCCAGCTGCTGGAGCGCAAGGACTACCGCTTCCTGGACATCTCGGTGGCCACCGAGCGCCGCGTGGCTCTGCGCAGCGACGATCAACGCAAGGCCACCAAGGTGCTGGTGGTGGAGGACAACCAGGACGTGCTGCGGCTCATCAACGCCCAGCTGTCCAGCGAGCACTCGGTCTTCCTGGGACAGAACGGCCTGCAGGGCCTGGAGCTGGCACGCCGCGAGCTGCCCGATGTAGTGGTCACCGACTACATGATGCCGGAGCTGGACGGCCTCGGCCTCATCAACGCCCTGCGCTCCGAGCCCCGCACCGCCAACATCCCCATCATCATGCTCACAGCCAAGAGCCGCGTGGAAGACCGACTGGACGTGCGAGAGGCCGGCGCCGACATCTACCTCACCAAGCCCTTCAGCCCACGGGAGCTGCGCGCCTCCATCAAGCAGCTGCTGGAGAAACGCGGGCGCCAGGCCTCTCACATCCTGCATGAGAGCGCGCGGGCGCTGGAGGTGATCAGCGCGGGTCTGGCCCACCAGATCCACAACCCGCTCACCTACATCAAGACCTCGCTCTTCGTGATCGACGAGCAGGTGCGCAAGCTCAAGGCCACCCTCGCCGAGCCGGAGCTGAGCGACGGAGACCGCCAGCAGGCCATCGAACGCGCCGAGCAGCGCATCCATCGCATGCAGCAGGCCGCGCAGCGCGGCGTGGACCGGCTGAGCCAGGTCACCGACCTGGTGCGCCGCTACGCGCGCGAGGGCTACCCGGCCGAGACGACGCCGGTGCGGCTGGACCACCTGGTGCGCGACGTGGTGGGCTTGGTGCGGCCCCACACCGACAGCGAGATCAGCCTGGACCTGCAGCTGGGAGCCGAGGGCTGCGAGGTGGCCTGCATCCCTGAAGAGCTGCAGCAGGTGGTGCGCAACCTGGTGCAGAACGCCATGGACGCGGTCGCAGGCGCAGGGCAGGTGCAGGTGCGCACCGCGCGCGAAGGGCAGTGGGCGCTGCTGGTGGTGAGCGACGACGGCCAAGGCATCCCCCGCGACGACCTGCAGCGCGTGTTCACGCCGTTCTTCACCACCAAGGACCCTGGCCAGGCGCTGGGCATCGGCTTGGCCATCGCCCTGCAGGTGGTATCCTCCCTCGGTGGCACCATCGACGTGGAGAGTCCCCCCGAACAGGGAGCCATGTTCAGCGTCCGGATCCCGCTGATCCCGCCCGCTGACGGATCAGCCGACACACCGACGAACGCACCATGACCTCAGCCCCAGAGATCCAGAACAGGCACGCCCCCACGCAGATCAGGGTGATGGCGGTGGACGACGAGCCGGCCACCCTGCAGGCCTACCGCTGGGTGTTCGGCTCGCCGGAGGTCTGGGCAGACCGCGGCGCCGCTGCGGGCCGCCAGCCGGGCGCCGGAGAGCTCCCAGGGCGCTTCGTCCTGCACACCTGCAGCGGCGCCGATCAAGCCACCCAGGCCCTGAGAGACGCCATCGCGCAGGGTGAACCGTACTCGGTGGTGTTCTTCGATCCCCTGCAGGGCACCACGGAGGAAGGGGTGAGCACCGCGGCCGCCATCCGGCAGCTGGATCCCGACGTGAACATCGTCATCGTGACCCATCACGCCGAGCTGCGCCCCGAGCGCATCGCGGCCCAGGTGCGCCCGCTCGACAAGCTGCTCTACCTGCAGAAGCCCTTCCAGCCCCACGTGCTGCGGCACTTCGCCTCCACCCTGGCCGCCAAGTGGAGCGCCGAGCGCGCCCTGCAGCGCTCCCACAAAGACCTGGAACAGCTCGTGGCCGAGCGCACGCGAGAGCTCGAGCGCGTCAACAACCAGCTGCGCACCGACATCTCCCGACGCCGCGACGTGGAGCGCGCCCTGGTGGAGAGCCAGGAGCGCTACGCCCTGGCCGCTCGCGCCGCCAACGACGCCCTGTGGGACTGGGACCTCATCTCGAACCGCATCTACTACTCCGAGCGCTGGTTCCGCATGCTCGGCCTGGAACCGGGCGAGTTCCTCCCCAACCCCGAGGTGTGGTTCTCCCGCGCCCACCCCGAGGACCGGCAGCCGCTGCGCCTGGCCATCCAGGATCACCTCGAGGAGGGCGGCGAGCACTTCGAGTTCGAGCACCGCCTGCGCCACGCCGATGGCAGCTACCGCTGGATCCACTGCCGCGGGCTCGCCGTCCGCGACAAGAACCGCGTGGCCAGCCGCTTCGTCGGCTCCATGTCCGACGTCACGGCGCGCAAGGAGGCCGAAGCCCAGCTGGTGCACGACGCCCTGCACGACGCGCTCACAGGGCTGCCCAACCGCGTCCTGTTCATCGAGCGGCTGCAGCACGCCATCCAGGTGGTGCGCCGCAACCCCAACATGCTCTCAGCGCTCATCTTTCTCGATCTCGACAACTTCAAGGTGGTGAACGACAGCCTGGGTCACTGGGCGGGCGACGAGCTGCTGCGCGCGGTCGCCGGCCGCATCGATCGCTGCCTGCGGGGCTCCGACCTGGTCGCTCGGTTTGGGACCGAGCAGTCCCTGGCCCGCTTCGGCGGCGACGAGTTCACCATCCTGCTGGGCGGCATCCGCGACCACGACGACGCCATCCGGGTCGCCGAGCGCATCCTGCGCGAGCTGAGCCAGCCCTTCCGCTTCCGCGGCCAGGAGGTCTACACCTCGGCCAGCATCGGCATCGCCCTGGTGGACGAGAGCTACGACGACCCGTCCAAGCTGCTGCGCGATGCCGACATCGCCATGTACCGCGCCAAGGCCAGCGGTCGGTCGTCCTACGCCATCTTCGACACAGCCATGCACGAGCGCGCCGTGCAGCGCCTCGACCTGGAGACCGCCCTGCGCCAGGCCATGGAGCGCGGCCAGCTCCACCTGCAGTACCAGCCGGTCATCGCCCTCGATTCCGGCGGCATCTGCGGCTTCGAAGCTCTGCTCCGCTGGCGGCACCCCAACCGCGGGTTGGTGGCTCCCGGAGAATTCGTGCCCCTCGCCGAGGAGACCGGGCTCATCAACCCCATCGGCGGCTGGGTGCTGCGCGAGGCCTGCCTGCAGATGAGCGCCTGGCAGCGGGCCTTTCCCGCGCGTGAGCTGTTCATGGCCGTCAACGTCTCCAGCCGTCAATTCGCCCGCCAGGACCTCGCCAGGCAGGTGCGCTCCACCCTCGAAGAGACCGGCCTGGAGCCCGGGCGACTCAAGCTGGAGATCACCGAGAGCGTGCTGCTCGAGAACAACGAGACCTTCCGGGGCACCCTCGAGCAGCTGCACTCCCAGGGCGTGGCCCTGCACATGGACGACTTCGGCACCGGCTACTCGTCCCTCAGCTACCTGCACCGCTTCCCCTTCGAGGCCCTCAAGATCGACCGCTCCTTCGTCAAGCAGATGGAGCAGGGTCCCAGGAACCAGGAGCTGGTCTGCTCCATCGTCAAGCTGGCCCACGCGCTGGGCATGCGCACCACGGCCGAAGGCGTGGAGACCGAGGAGCAGCTGTCCTGGCTGCGCCAGCGGCGCTGTCAGTTCGCCCAGGGCTTCCTGTTCTCGCGGCCGGTGGACGCCTCTGTGGCCCGCCGCCTGATCGAGGAGGCTCCCAGCTGGGCCGACTAGCAGCCGGTCACTCCACAGGTTCTAGCCTGGATCGGCCGTCAACCAGATCTCGCCCTCACCGGGCTCGATGCGCCTCACACCGCCAGGGGCCGCGCTCTGGCCGCTGAACAGCTCCAGCCCACCGGGGCCAGGCAGGGTGACGGCCTCGTGGCCCAGGTTGAGCAGCGCGGTGGCCGTATCTCCCAGGCTCCACATCCAGGGCACGCGGTCGTCGGGCACCTGCCGCTCGGCCACGGGACCCAGGTCGTGCCCCGACGCGAAGGCCAGCGGCACCAGGGGCCGCGGTGACAGGCCCGCGAGCGCCGCAGCCTGGGCGTTCAACGCAAGATCCAGGCGTTCGTCATCCAGGGTGGAGAGATCATCGCCGCTGAGCCACAGCCCTCCCGAGACCGCCTGCGCCACCACCGCACCGCGGCCCTGACCCAGGTCGAAGGGCTCCCGCACCAGCAGCACATCGGGGTCGTTCCACCACCAACGCCCGTTCATCCACGCCCGCGCCGCCGTGGAACGCGCCTGCCAGCGCAGGTAGGCGGGCTCGGGCTCGGGATCCCAGGCGTAGGCGATGTCCGCCCCAGTGCGCCAGGCGTCCGCGAAGCCCACCGATGGCAGCATGGGAGCACCGCAGGCGAGGATGAAGCTGTCATCGCCGGCGGCCTGCCGGAGGAGCTCCACCCCACGGGCATAGGCCTCGAGCGCGGTGAGCTGCTCGTGGCGCAGTCCCACCTGTGCACCTGCATAGAGGAAATCCAGCTTGAGGTAGGTCCAGCCCTCTTCCGCCCGGGCGGAGATCTGCTGGCTCAACCAGGCAGCGGCGTCGGGATGTGTGACGTCGATGACGGCGTAGTCCCCGCTGCTGTCGTTGTCGAAAGCCAGCTCGTTCCCCTCCAGGTCCTGCACCCACCAGTCTCGGTGCTCCCGGTAGGCGTCGGTCTGGCGGCTCACATAGAAAGGTGCCATCCACAGGCCTGGCTGCAGGCCAGCATCGGCGATGTCCTGGGCCAGAGCGGCCATGCCCGCGGGGAACTTGTCGTTGGCGGTCCAGGCCCCCCAGCCCTGCTGCCAGCCGTCGTCCACCTGCAACAGCCGGATCGGGGCGCGGGCACCGGCCTGGTTGGACGCCACGGCGGCGGCCAGGTTGTCGCGCACGCCCTGCTCGGTCACCTCGGCGTAGACCGAATACCAGCTGGACCAGCCCACGGACGGTGGCAGAGCCGGGGTGCGGGCGGAGAGCTCCGCGCCTACACGCTGGGCGTAGCGCACCCACAGCCCGTGGGGATCCGCAGAGGCGTCCAGCCAGACGGGGTCGAGCGCCAGCTCTGCGTTGGGCTCCAGGGCGATCTCCTCGCCGAACCCACCCCACACCAACCAGAGAGCGCCACCCTGCTCCGCTGCGGCGTAGAATGGCGTGCTGCGCGCCGCCAGCGCCCCCACCAGCAGCGCCGCGCCGCCCGGCCGGCCGAGCAGCCCCGCCCACCAGGACGTGGAGGCACGGTCTGCTAGAAAGCTGGTGTTCTCGGCCTCACCGCCCACGATCGGCAGGCGGTCGGCGTCGAGGGACACCACGTCCAGCTCCACCACACCGGCCCAGGACCAGGACTGGTAGCCCTGCCGCCACCAGCGAGCAGGCTCGGCCCCTGCGACCTGCGCGGTCCCTTCCAGCGCCAGGGCGCGAAACACACCACCCCCGGTGCCGGCGACGACCACCGGGGTCAGCAGCCCGTCCGCCGACTCCAGGCGCAGCGAGAGATCCCCGTCACCCACCACCCGCGCTGTCAGCTCGGCGCTGGCGCAGTCCGCGAGGGTGAACCCCACCTCGTCGCCGGCTACCCGCAGCTCGGTCTCGCCAGCGCAGGCAGCAGCGGTGTCGGTGGCCTCGACGGAGCAGCCCAGGCCAACCGTCGCCAGCAGCACCCGGGCCAGCGGGGAGGCCGGGAGGCTGATCCCAGGTGGATCAGACAAGCGGCTTGCGGACGGTCATCAGGTAGGTGTAGCCGGTGCTGTCGGCGCCGATCTCCACCTGGGCATCGGGGACCAGGGCCGCCAGCTCGCGCATCTGGGTCTCGTCCCGGTAGATCAGCGGCCAGTCCAGGATGAACTCGATGGACCAGCGCCCGTCGGTGGGGGCCTTCATGTTGCCGATGATCAGGGCTCCACCGGGGACCAGCTTGCCGTAGAGGCCACGGATCAATGCCTGGGATCGAGCGGTGTCGAGGTAGTCGAACAGGCCGGCGCTGTAGACGAGATGCTGTGGGGGGACCTTGTCGAAGATGTCCCTGCTCTTGAGCAGCTGGGCGAAGGACAGGTACAGGCAGTCCGCCGACGCGCTGCCGCCCATGCGAGCCATGTGCCGGTACACGCGCCCGTAGGCGAAGGAGAGGGCCTGGTAGTCCTGGTCGATGAGGGTGACGTGCAGCGGCCGCCTCGGCAGGTACTGCTCCAGGTAGCGCTCCATCTCGCGCGCCGGGCCGCAACCCAGGCTGGCGATCTCCAGCGGGCCGGTCTGATCCCAGGCGAGCTCCATGGTCTGCCTGATCAGGTCCGAGAGCAGCTCCATGCGCGGCGTGACGCAGGCTGCGATGGGCTGCTCGAGCCCCATCTGGTACACGAGCCGCGCGAAGGCAGAGGTCCCGCGCGGCTCCCCGGCGTAGAGCATGTTCATGATCTCGAAGTCGCCCGGATACCCGAGGGGCTTCTCTTTGCAGCGGCGCCAGTTGTCGGCGATCATGAACTCCGGCGTGACCATCTGCAGGGTGAAGCGCTTGGCGGCGGCGCGGACCTTGCGATCAGCGAAGCCCTCCACCAGCTGGTTGGCGCGCCCGCGGAGCAGGTTCCATTCACCGCGGAAGCGCTCCTCGCAGGCCCTGCAGATGCGCTGCAGGCGGGCCTGAGCGGCGTCGTCACCCTGGGACAGCAGCGCCTCGTAGCGGTCCAGCAGCGACCTGTAGCTCCGCATCAGGTGCACCGTGTCACCGCAGACGCGCCGGTACTCGTCCCCCAGCAGCGCGGCGTCGCTGGCGGGCCCTCGCTCGAGCTCCTTGCCGAGGGCCAGCTCGTCGTGCAGATCCACGATCTTGTAGATGTCCAGGAAGCCGTCGGTGAGGCGCAGGCCCACCTTCGCGCCGAGCATCGTGGGCTCGACGCGGGTGACCTGGCCCCGCCCCTCGTAGACCCGGGTGGTGTCCAAGGCCAACACCACCGACCACTCGCTGTCCAGCGGCGGTGCGTCAGCGACGCTGCGGACGTAGTAGGCGGCGCCGTTCATGCTCAGATCGTGGATGCCCCGCGGCTCTCCATCGACGATCAACACCGGGCGTACGCGGTTGAGCCACTCCCGCACCGGGAAACGCTCGGCCCTGAAGTTCCGCTCGGCGCCGATCCCGCCCATGAGCCCCTGGTAGCCCGACTTCATGCCAATCGACTCCATTGTAGCCTCCACGACACGCCCAGCCGCGCGGTGGTTCCACCGCGTGGGGGGGATATGAACAAGGGGTCCCTCCGCGTCGCAGCTCGCGTCGGGTGGTCACTGGATACCACATCCGGCGAGCGAGCTGAAGACCGCCAGACGAGCCCCCAGGGCTACACCCCACCCATCGGCAGGTGGAAGCAGAACTCGGCGCCGCGCTCGAGATTGCGGGCGCTGATCCGTCCGCCGTGCTGCTCCACGATGTGCCGGGCGATGGCCAGCCCGAGACCGTGGCCAGGCTTACCGCCGCCGTAGCGGGCGCCGCGGCGGAAGATGGCCTCTTCAGCTCCGAGGGGGAAGCCGGGCCCCTGGTCCCGGACGAAGCAGACGGCCATGTCGCGCTCCGCCACGAGCCTGATGCTCACCACGGTACCCTTGGGGCCGTGCCGCACGGCGTTGCCCACCAGGTTGGCCAGCAGCCGGGACAGCGCCAGCGGATCCCCCTCCACCACGATCCCCGGCTCCAGATCCAGGGCCAGCCGCAGGCCCGCCTGGCGAGCAGCCGGTTCTTCGATGGCGGAGGCGCGCATGACCAGGTTGGAGAGATCCAGGGGGCGACGGCTGAAGGACTCGGCGTCCAGCAGGGCGTTGGCCAGGGTCTCCAGGCGCTGCGCCGCGTCGAGGATGCGCTGCAGCTTGTCGTTGGCGGCCGAGCCCGCCGACAGCTGCTCGCCCAGCTCCACCGCGAGGATGCGGATCGACGCCGCCGGGCTGCGCATGTCATGGGCGATCTCCGCGGCCTCCTCGGCCCGCTGGGAGACGCTGTGCAGGTGCCTGGCGTTGGACACGGCCACCGCGGCGTAGGCTGCCAGAGCCCGCAGCAGACGCACCGCCGCCGCCAGATCGTGCTCGTTGGCCTGCCGGCTGTCCACGTAGATAGCGCCCAGCGTGTGGCTGCCGTCCACCATCGGCACACACATGGCCGAGCCGAGATCCATGTTGAGCACGCTGATGGCGTCGCGTAGATCGGCCCGCTCGGAGATGTCGGGTGCGATGACCTCGCGCCCGTCCTGCAGCGCACGGTTGACCACCGACATGGACGGGCGCCCCGGGTGCAACCCTCGGCGGCAGGCGGCGGCCCCGGGGACCAGCTCACCGTCCCGCTCCAGGAGCACGAAGGCGCGCTCGCCGTCGAGCAGATCGCGGGCGGAGCGCGCGATGCGATCCAGCAAGCGGTCGGTGTCCTTCTCCCGCACCACCGCCACCGCGAGGTCCAGCAGCTGCGAGAGCTGCCGCCCACCGAGATCCTCCCCCTGGTTCCCACGGATGCGAGCCCCCAGAGCCCGCGCCCTGGCGCGCAGCTCGGTGTGGCCGACCTCCTGCGCGTACACCAGCGCCCTGGCGGTCTCCCGCTCGGCATCATCGACGCGACCGGCCACGAGCAGGGCCTCCGCCAACCACAGGCGCGCGTCGGCCAGCTCCACCGCGTCGCCGGCGATCCTCAGGGGCTCCAGGATCTGCTCCCGCACCTCCGAGAGCCCCTGCGCCTGTCCGTCTCGCGCCCGACAGAGCGCCAGCACCGCCTGGGCGCGACAGATCCGCGCGGAGACACCGGCCGCCTGGGAGGCTCGCAGGGCCTCTTCCGCCAGCCTGGTGGCGCTCTTGTCGCGGCGCCGCACCGCCAGCACCGCGCGCCGCTCGGCCAACGCGGCATGGAAGTCGGGATCAGCGCTGAGATCCACCACCTCGGCACCCCGCCGGTACCAACGATCAGCCCGCACCCAGTCGCCGCGCTCCAGAAAGACATCTCCGATGCCCAGGGCGGCGCGGGCCACCACGCGATCCTCCCCCAGCTCCGAGGCGCGCGCATAGGCCTGCCTCCCCGCGGCCTCCGCCTCCTCGAGGCGCCGCGCCTCGCGCAGGCCCCGACTCAGCTCGGTGAGGACGGGGAGGACCTCGCGCGGGTCTCCTGCGCGCTCCAGCAGGACCGCAGCCTGTTGCCAGCGCTCCAGCGCTTCGTCACGCTGCCCGAGCGCGTGACGCGCCGCCGCGATGTCTCGCAACAGGCGGCCGCGCTCCAGCACCGGGAGGCCTACGGCCACATCGGTGGCGCGCTCCATGGCGCGCACGGCATCTTGCAGCCGGCCCGCCTCGAGCAGGAGTGCGCCCAGGCAGCTGTCGAGTCGAGCGCGTGATGGGCGGCCAGCCCCCAGCTCCACGGGCACTGTCTCCAGCAGTTGCACGGCGTTCTCCAGCTCTCCCAGCAGGAGGACGAGGCTCGCCCAGAGCGTGCGCATGGCCAGCCAGCGATCGAGATCGTGCAGCGCCACCGGTACAGGACCGTCCGCGAGGCGGCGCGCAGCCTCGATGGCCATGTCGAGCCGGCCGAGGCGAGCGTGCAGGCGCGCCTCCATCACCGCCAGCTCCCCCGGGGGCTCCCCTGTGACCGAGCGCACCCGCCCGGCCCAGGCCAGGGCCTCCGCCTCGCGGTCGGGCAGCTGGGCCGTGATGCAAGCCATGGCGGTCATGATGGCCAGCGCCTCAGCGCTGTGCGGGCGCTCGCCCACCAGGCGCTCGCCCAGCTGCAAGGCCTCCACCTGGCGTCCCACCTCGGAGAGGGCGAGCATGCGCGGCGCCGCGAGGGCGGCGTGGGGGACCAGACCCCACAGGCCATCGGCGAGCCTGGCTCCATCGGGCGGATTGCGCCGGCTGGCGGCGGCGATGGCGGCGGCGCCGTGAGCGGGGACCAGCTCCACCGCCCGCGCGCCCAGCAGGTGCCAGCCGAGCCGCACCGGATCCGCGTCGGACAGCTCGAGCTGCTGCCCCAGCAACCTCCGGTGCACCGCTGCCAGGTCGGCACAGCCGCTCTCCAGCAGGGCACGGCTGCGCGCGTCCCGCGGCAGGGCCTGGCGCTGCTCCACCCGCACGAGCCCGGCGTCCACCAGCTGCTGCAGCGCCAGCCGCCCCCGCTCCTCGTCTACCTCTGCCAGGTAGCAGAGGTACTCCACCGTGCAGGGAAGCTCGGCACAGGCGAGGTAGCCGAGCAGCGCGCGAGCCTCCTCTCCCAGCGGTCCGATGGGCTCAGCGTCGGACGAAGCGGCGTCGAGGATGGTGGGGACCAGCTCCTCCACCACCCTCCAGCTCACGACGTCCCAGCGCAGAGCGCCCCCCCGCACCAGCCGCAGCAATCGGCGGGCGGTGTCGGCGGGCACCCCGCCGGCTACGGTCCAGAGCTGGTCCACCAGGGAATCCGACGCGTCTACGCTGCCCAGGACTCCCAGCACGAGCTGCGCCACCTGCTCTCGAGACCAGGGGGCCAGCACACAGCGGATCCCGGCCCAGTCCGGAGCCACGCAGGTGCCCACCCCCAGGTGCACCCGGCCGTCTTCGGCCAGCAGGTCCAGCACCAGGCGCGTGGGCTCGTCCAGCTCGTCGAGATCGTCCACCAGCAGGTGGAATCCCGCGGGACAGCGTCCCACCAGGGCGAGGGCCGCAGCCTCGGCGCGCAGCTGCAGCTGGGGCCAGCCAGGCAGCGCCACAGGCGCACCGGGCAGGCCGGGAGCGGTGAGGGCGTGCTCCACCGGATCCCAGGCCCGCTTTCCAGGCCCGATGCGCAGATAGGGGCGCCGCCGGGCGCGCAGCGCGGAGCCCAGGGCGTCCAGCAGGCAGCTGCGCCCGCTGCCGGGGGAGCCCTGCAAGGCGAGCCGCCCGCCAGCCTCCAGCCAGCGGTCCAGGCTGCGACGCACGGGCGGCGTCAGCACGGTGACCGCCCTGGCGCGGCGCTCCAGGTGCAGCCAGTCCGGGGCCACGAGGCGAGCGCCCAGGTCCTGGAGGGAGCGAACCAGCTCGACGGCGCCCGGCCGCCGACCGGGCTCCAGAGAGAGGCAGGCCTCCAGCATCGCCCGCAGCCCCGCGCTGCCCTTCTCGGCCTTGGGGACCTCGCGGCTGCGCCGTAGCAGGGCCTGGGAACGCCCCAGCTCAGCGAAGGGCAGCGAGCCGTGGACGAGCTGCCAGGTGAGCAGGCCCAGCGCGTAGACGTCCGCCGCCGGCTCTGCCGCCGCACCCCGCATGCACTCGGGCGCCGCCTGGTCGAGCCCGCCCTGCCATTTCTCAGGTGTGAGCCCGAAGCCGGTGAGGCGGATCCTGGGTTCGTGGATGGACTCCACCTGCACCCTGCCCGGTGCCAACAGCCCGTGCACCAGGCCATGGGCGTGCAGGGCCGCGAGACCCGAGGCCGCCTGCGCCGCGATGGAGAGGGCCAGCTGGGCGGGCGCGGCGCCGGACATGATGTAGGCGGAGAGGGGCTTGCCGGGAACGTACTCGCGCACCACGTGGGGGACGGGCTCGCTGCCACCGCCGAGCACCTCGGCGAGGACCGGGTGGTGCAGCGAGGCGAGGACGCCGATGTCGACGCGCGGGGCGGCCTGGAGCAGCCGAACCACGCCCAGGCGGCCCGTGCCGTTCATGGCGAGCCAGGTGTCCCCGGCCTTGCTCGGATCCAGCCCGCGCTGCAGCACCCAGTCGCCTAGCCGCGCTCCTGCGCCGGGCCTGATCACTCCCAGGCCTCCGCCTGCCCAGCACCGGCCGGGAAGGTGCGCACCACCCGCTCCACCTGCTCGCGCAGGCCCAGGAAGTGCTTCACCATGGCGAGATCGAGCTGCTTCCCTCCGGCGGCCTCGAGCTGGGTCCAGGCCTCGGACAGGGATCGATCCTGCTGCCCATGGCGCGCGGCCAGGATGGCGTCGAAGACATCCACCACCGCCACCAGCCGAGCTTCGATGGGGATGGCCGGCCCCGCCAGCCGGTGGGGGTAGCCGGTGCCGTCCCAGCGCTCGTGGTGGTGGGTGGCGATGTTGCAGGCCACCGCGGGCAGGCCCGCCTCCTGCAGGAGCTCGCCGCCGATGAGCGTGTGGGTCTTCACCTCCTCGTACTCGGTCGCTTCCAGGCCACTGCGCTTGAAGAGGATGGAGTCTGAGATGCCGACCATGCCCACATCGTGGAGCACGGCGTAGCGTCGGACCTGATCCACCAGCTCGGCGTCGCAGGCGTGGGCTTCGGCGAGCATGGCGGCCAGAGCCGACACCCGGCGCAGGTGGTTTCGCGTCTGCAGGTGGTCGCCGCTGCGCTCCATGGCCGCCGACAGGGCCACCACCAGGTCGCCGGCATGGGCGTCGCGACGGCGGGCTCGCTGGCGCACACGATCGCGCTCAGACAGCGCCCGATCCAGCACATCGAGCAGGCGCGCGCGGCGGGCCATGGCCCCCAGCCGCGCGGTGAATTCCAGGTGCTCCACGGGCTTGACCAGGAAGTCGTCGGCGCCCGCCTGCAGCAGGCGGATCTTGGTGCGCCGCAGATCGTCGGAGGTGATGACCATGATGGGCACCCGCGCCCCTCGCGGATCGGCGCGCAGGCCCTTCACGAAGGCGAGCCCGTCCATGCCCGGCATGTAGAAATCGGTGACCACCAGGTCCACCTGGGTGGACTGGAAGCGGGCCAGGGCCTGCACGCCGTCGGGCGCCTCCAGCACACTGAAGCCGAGGTCGCTGGCCAGCTCCACCCAGCGGGAGCGCTCCAGCTCGTCGTCCTCGGCGATGAGCAGCACGGGCTTCTTGGTGCTCACGGACCACCTCGTTCGGCCGGCTCGGGTACGCCAGGGACGTCGTCCTGGCCGGCACACACGCAGAATTCGAGCCTATCAGAAATCCGTGGTCAGCAGGTCCTCGGCGGTCTTCTGTCCGATCTCAACGGAGGAGGAGCCCTCGGGCACGGTGCCCGGCAGCATGGGCATGCCCACGCCGCCCTTGGCCACCCGGCCGGTGGACTCGTCGATGGGTGCCCAGGTGACACCCTGGATCTCCGGGAAGGCGCGGTCTTTTTCCTTGGGCACCGCTACCCGCATGAAGTCCATCCAGATGGGCAGGGCGGTGCGCCCACCCGTGAAGGAGACGCCGAGGGAGCGGGGAGCGTCGTAGCCCACCCAGGCAGCGGCGATGTAGTCGGGGTTGTAGCCCACGAACCAGGCGTCGTGGAAGTCGTTGGTGGTGCCCGTCTTGCCGGCCACGTGCAGCCCGAGCTGGTTGGTGCGGGCCGCGGTGCCGCCGGTGGCCACCTGGCGCAGCAGCCAGTGGGTGATCCCGGCCACGTTGGGCTCCAGCACCCGGGGCCGCTCACGGGGGGCCTGGTGGGTCTCGATGACGGTGCCGTCCCGATCCACCACGCTCTCGATGAAGTGGGGCTCCACTAGCCGCCCGTGGGTGGCGAAGGCGGTGTAGGCGCGCGCCAGCTCCACCATGGTCAGCGAGCTGGACCCCAGCCCCATGGACAGGTCGCAGGACCGACAGAGCGTGTTGCCGTCGCCATCCTGGCGCTGATCACGGCATTCTTCACCTTCGGGGAAGCGCTCCGGCGGGAGCCAGTCACAGACGCGCAGGTTGACATCGCAGGAGTGGCACAGGCTCTCGCCGCCCTCTCGCCAGGGCTCGTCGAGGCAGGCGAAGTCCTCGCGCTGCTTGACCACGGAGCAGGACTGCGGATCGCAGTACTCGCACCAGGCCATGCCCTGCACCGGTGAGGCGCTCAGCTCGCCCTCGCACTCGCTGTCTTCTGGCACATGGGTGCGCTCACAGACCGGCGTGTTGTAGCCGATGCGCAAGCTCGGGCCGGCCAGCTCGTAGACCGGGTCCAGCCCGATGCGGTCGAGCACGCGCACGGTGCACACGTTGCGCGACAGCTGCAGCGCCTTGCGCAACGTGATGTTGCCCAGGTACTCGTCGCCGTAGTTGGCGGGTTTCCAGAGCTTCTCGTCCAGCACGTTGTAGATGACCGGCGCGTCCTGCACCAGCGAGCCGGTGGTGAGCAGCTCGCTCTGGATGGCGGCCGCGTAGACCAGCGGCTTGAAGGTGGACCCCACCTGACGCCGGGCCTGGATGGCGCGGTTGTACTCCGAGTCCTCGAAGGAGTAGCCCCCCACCATGGCCAGAACCGCCCCGTCGGACAGCCGGTAGGACAGGAAGGCGCCCTCGAGATCGGGAGCCTGGTACAGCCGCGCGGCGGCGAAGGGGCCCTCACCAGCGTCGGTGTAGCCGTCGAAGGGCTTGGTCTGGAAGGCATCGAGAGCTGCGATGGTCACCTGCACCAGGTCGCCCTCCTTCAAGGCCTCGCGCAGGTCGGTCTGGGAACGGTAGCGCCACGAGCGCTCGGGGTTGGGCTCGTAGCTCCACTCTGTCCAGGAGCGCGGGATGAGGACGCGATGCCCACCGATGCCCACCACGGCGTGTTTCTGGGCCACCTCGAGCACCACGGCGTCGTAGCGCTCAGCCTGGGTCAGGGTGGAGCTCTCGGGCACCGGGCCGTAGCCGCCCTGGCCGGAGTCCTGCTCGTGGACCCGCAGCACAGCCTCGGACTCGGCCTGCCGCAGGGCGTGCTCCTGCTCTTGCAAGCGGGGCTGGATGGAGGAGGCGGGCAGGGTCTCGGCGGCGCCGCGCCACCCGACCCTGTTATCGGCGCTGAGCACGCCGTCCTGCACCGCCTGCTGGGCCACGCGCTGCAGGTCCATGTCGCAGGTGGAGTGCACGATGAGGCCGTCGTTGTAGACCTTGTCGAAGCCGTAGGTCTCCACCAGGTAGCGCCGGATGTGCTCGGTGAAGTAAGGCGCCTGCTCCAGGAATGGATTGCTGCGCTGCGAGATGGAGACCACCTCGGCCAGCGCTGCCTGGAAGGTGGCCTGGTCCACGAAGCCCTTGTCCAGCAGCTGGCCCAGCACGTATTCCTGGCGGGCGCGGGCCTTGTCCCAGTTGTTGTGGGGCGAGTAGTCGGAGGGCCGCTGGGGCAGGCCCGCCAGCAGCGCGGCTTCGGCCAGGCTCAGATCCTGCACGTGTTTGTCGAAGTAGATGCGGGCCGCGGCCTCGACACCGTAGGCTCCGGAGCCCAGGTAGATCTGGTTCAGGTACAGGTAGAGGATGTGCTCCTTGGTGAAGGCCTCTTCTACCCGCGTGGCCAGGATCATCTCCTTGATCTTGCGGGAGTATTTCTTCTCGCTGGAGAGCAGGAAGTTGCGCGCCACCTGCTGCGTGATGGTGGAAGCGCCCTGGGCCTTCTTGCCCTTGAGTGCGTTGCGCACCACAGCGCGCACGATGCCCACGGCGTCGACGCCCGGGTGCGACCAGAAGTTGGCGTCTTCGGACGCGATGAAGGCGTCCTGGACATGCTGGGGGATCTCTTCCAGGGGCACCACGTAGCGACGCTTCTCGTAGATCTCGCCCAGCAGGCGCTCCTGGTGATCGTAGACCACGGTGACCGTGGGCGGGCGGTAGTTCTGGAGGGTCTCCAGCTCGGGCAGATCGCGCCGGAAGTAGAGCACGGTGCCCACAGCCACCGCCGCGCCCAGCAGGGCGCCGAGGAGGCCCAGCACCACAGCGGCGCGCACCAGGCGGAACAGCAGCCCGCGCTTGGGCCGCCGGGACCTGGCCTCGCGCGGCTGCTTGGGCGGAGTGGGCGGAGCCGGCACTGCAGGGGCCGCTGGGGCCGCTCCCCGGATGCGCGGCGCAGGACCCGCGGGAGCCGGGCGCGAAGGCACCACCGAGCGCTCTCCACGGGGAGGGGCGGGCGGAGGAGACCGGGGAGGGAGACGGGGCGGAGGGCCCGGCTGCGGCGCCGCCGGCTGGTGCCGCCACGGGGCCTGGGCGGTGGGCTCCCACTCCCCGTGGTCGGACAGCTCCGGGGAGCGCCCCACACCCAGCGGACCCCTGGCGATCTCGGTGGGGCGCTCGGCCCAGGGATCGGGAGCCGGCTCGGGGGGGGGCACGGGAGGCGCGGCGGTGCGGGGCCTGCCAGGCCCACCATGGACGAGATCGGGCGCGGGGACTGGAGAGTCGGGGGGCCGATCTTCGTCCACCGCGACTGAGAAGACCGCGCCCCGGCGCCGCATCGTGTCCAGCACCCGCGGTGGGTAGTTGATGGCCATGGTCTGCCCACAGGCGCAGCGACGGTTCGAACCCGGTGCTGGGAAGGGTTCTCCCAGCGGGTGCACCCGGCCACAGGAAGGACAGGTGATCTTGAGTGCCATTCTCTCGCCTGAAGCAGGTTCCGCGGCGCTCATAGCGCGACCAGAGGGGGGGGGCCAGAGGGCTGGGGTGACGAGGCAGCCTGCGCCGCCACAGGCCCCGCGGTCTCGACACCCGGCATGCCCTCACACATCCACAGGAAGCTGTCGGAGATCACGGGAACGCCCATGTCAAACTCTGCACACAGGTAGACATTCAAGGTGTATCCGGCGTTGTAAGTCGTATTTAGCTTAACCAGGAGCAAAGCATGATCGCCTGCAGCTAGGCAGCTCAAACCGATTGACACCTTTCTGGGGCGGGGGTACCCCGGCAATTGAAACACGCAGTGCGCGTTCGCACACATCGCGACCTTCCAAAAGAACGTTCCCCATAGACCTTCCAGAATCACCACCAGGAGATTCATCATGAGCAAGACCACGTTCACTCCTCCCGCAGCCTTCACGGAAGCTGCCTGGATCCAGTCCAGGGAGCAGTACCAGCAGATGTACGACCGCTCCTTGGCCGACCCGGAGGGCTTCTGGGGCGAGATGGCGGAGCAGTTCACCTGGTTCAAGAAGTGGGACAAGGTGTGGAACCACAACTACGACCGCCGCGAGGGCAAGGTCTTCCACGAGTGGTTCATCGGCGGCAAGACCAACATCACCACCAACTGCCTCGACCGGCACCTGGCCACCCGCGGCGACCAGACCGCCATCATCTGGGTGGGCAACAACCCCGGCGAAGACCGCTACTTCACCTACAGAGAGCTTCACCAGCAGGTGTGCAAGTTCTCCAACGTGCTCAAGAACAACGGCATCGAGAAGGGTGACCGGGTCTCCATCTACATGCAGATGGTCCCCGAGCTGGCCATCGCGATGATGGCCTGCGCCCGCATCGGCGCGGTGCACTCCATCGTCTTCGGCGCCTTCAGCCCCGACGCCCTGGCGGATCGCTGCAACGACTCCGACTGCAAGATGATCATCACCCAGGACACGGGCCTGCGCGGGCGCAAGAGCAACGTCCCCATGAAGACCAACGCCGACAAGGCCTGCGACAAGGCCGTGACGGTGGAGAAGGTCATCGTGGTGCAGCGCACGGGCCACGAGGTGCCCATGACCGAGGGCCGCGACCTGTGGTGGCACAACGAGATGGAGCTGGCCTCGGTGGACTGCCCGGCCGAGGTGATGGACGCCGAGGACCCGCTCTTCCTGCTCTACACCTCCGGCTCCACCGGCAAGCCCAAGGGCGTGCAGCACAACGTGGGCGGCTACATGGTGTACACCGCGCTCACCCACAAGTACGTGTTCGACTATCACGACGGCGACGTGTACTGGTGCACGGCGGACATCGGCTGGGTCACCGGCCACAGCTACATCGTGTACGGCCCGCTGGCCAACGGCGCCATCACAATGATGTTCGAGGGTGTGCCCACCCACCCCGAACCCGACCGTTTCTGGGAGATCTGCGAGAAGTACAAGGTCAACCAGTTCTACACGGCCCCCACCGCCATCCGCGCCATCGCGTCGAAGGGCCCCGAGTGGCCCGCCAAGCGCGACCTGTCCAGCCTCAAGCTGCTGGGCACGGTGGGCGAGCCCATCAACCCCGAAGCCTGGATGTGGTACCACGAAGCCATCGGCCACGAGAGCTGCCCCATCGTGGACACCTGGTGGCAGACCGAGACCGGCGGCATCATGATCACCCCGCTGCCCGGTGCCTGGGCCACCAAGCCTGGCTCCGCCACCCTGCCCTTCTTCGGCATCGAGCCCGTGATCCTCGATCCCGAGACCGGCCAGGAGATCCCCGAGCCCGCCGCCTCCGGCGTGCTGGCCATCAAGCGCCCCTGGCCCGGCCAGATGCGCACCCTGTACAACGCCCACCAGCGCTTCGAGGACACCTACTTCGACATGTACAAGGGCTACTACTTCACCGGTGACGGCGCCCGTCGCGACGAGGACGGCTACTACTGGATCACCGGCCGGGTCGACGACGTCATCAACGTCTCCGGGCACCGCATGGGCACCGCCGAGGTGGAGAGCGCGCTGGTCTCCCACGTGGCCGTGGCCGAGGCCGCCGTGGTGGGCTTCCCCCACGAGATCAAGGGCCAGGGCATCTACGCCTTCGTCACCCTCATGGCCGGCAACGAGTACACCGACGAGCTCAAGAAGGAGCTGGTCAAGCACGTGCGCACCGAGATCGGACCCATCGCCTCCCCCGACGTGATCCACTGGGCCCCAGGCCTGCCCAAGACCCGCTCCGGCAAGATCATGCGCCGCATCCTGCGCAAGATCGCTGAGGGCGCCCCCGACCAGATCGGTGACACCTCCACGCTGGCCGATCCGGACGTGGTGCAGACCCTCCTGACCATGAAATAGCGCCCCTTCCCGGTGCGCGGATCCGGACATGAAGGGCTGGATCCGCGCTCCCGAAGGCTCCGAGAAACCTGTTTTCCCGCATCGGGAGGTTGTCGTGTCCCCAGAGATCGCGTCTGAACAGAGAGTGATGAATCGCTGGCTGGTGGTGGTGGGAGCCATCCTCATCCAGCTCTGCCTGGGCGCCATCTACGCCTGGTCCGTGTTCACCAAGCCGCTGGTGGCCGAGGGCTGGTCCAAGACCGAGACCCAGATGGTCTTCTCGGCGGGGCTGGCGCTGTTCGCCATCGTCATGGTCCTGGCGGGCCGCATGATGCCCATGGTGGGGCCGCGCATGCTGGCCATCGCCGGCGGTGTGGTGCTGGGCCTGGGCTACCTGCTGGCGGGCTTGCTGGGAGGCACCTCGTTCTGGCCCATCTTCATCTTCATCGGCATCCTGGGCGGCGCGGGCATCGGCCTGGCCTACGTGGTGCCCATCGCGGTGGGCATGCGCTGGTTCCCCGACAAGAAGGGGCTCATCACCGGCCTGGCGGTGGCGGGCTTCGGCTTCGGCGCCACCATCTGGGTCAAGCTGGCTGGCGCCTGGGGGCATCTCATCGAGAACATGGGGCTGCCCACCACCTTCATCATCTACGGCATCGTGTTCATGATCGCCGTGGTGCTGGGTGGGCTCACCATGGTCTTCCCCCCGGAAGGCTGGCAGCCCGAGGGCTACGAGCCGCCCGAAGCGGCACCGGGCAAGGCGGCGGCCGGCGCGGTGAACTTCGCCTCAGGCGAGATGCTCAGCACGCCGCAGTTCTACATGATCTTCCTGACCTTCCTCTTCGGGGCAGGTGCGGGCCTGATGTCCATCGGCCTGATGAAGCTCTTCCCCTCCCAGGCGCTGGAAGCCAACGGCATGGACGCCGCCACCGCCTCCGCCGTGGCCGGCACCGCCATGGCGGTGTTCTTCTCACTGGCCAACGGCATCGGCCGCATCGCCTGGGGTGCCATGTCCGACAAGCTGGGCCGCAAGCTGTCCATCGTGATCATGACCGCCTCCCAGGGCTTGCTGGTCATCGCCTTCCCCTTCATGGCGGGCACCACGGCGCTGCTGTACCTGGGCGCCACCCTGATCGGCTTCAACTTCGGCGGCAACTTCGCCCTGTTCCCCACCATCACCGCCGACACCTTCGGCACCAGGAACGTGGGACAGAACTACGGCTGGGTCTTCCTGGCCTACGGAGTGGGCGGCATCGTGGGGCCCATCATGGGCGGCAAGCTGGGCGACATGGACAACTTCCCGCTGGCCTTCACCATCGCCGGCATCGGCTGCCTGGTGGCGGCGGGCATCATCGCCATGGTGAAGCCGGCGCAGCGCGAGGTCGTGGCCAAGCCCGCTCCCAGCAGGGCCTGATCACGGCGGATCGGGCAGGTCCTGCGGGCCGTCGGCGTACAGCGCCCAGGCGTCGTCGCCGCGCAGCTCCAGGACCGCCGTGTGGGCGCCGTAGTGATCCGAGATGCCGGTGTCGATGCCCAGCAGGGCCCCGCCGCAGCGCACCGCCACCTGGCCGCTCTTCTGCACCGTGTGGCCCACCACCATGCGCTCCGCCCCCAGGGAGGCCAGGGCCTGCTGCAGCGCCGGGCAGCTCTGGGTGAGCTCTCCCTGCAGGTAGCCCCGGTACCAGACCGGCCCGTCTTCGCCCAGCACCTGGGGCGAGCCCTCTCCAGCGAGGGCAGCGTGGAAGGCCCGATCCAGCTCTTCGACACCGTGCTGGGCCCAGCTGGGGGTGATGCCGCCGTGCACGAAGACGGTCTGGCCCACGCGCACGGCCACGGGTAGCCCGCGCAGCCAGGCCCCGTGCTCGCCATCGGGAGCCAGCGCGGCCTGCCGTGCGTCGCGGCCCCCGAAGCCCTGGATGTCCCCAGGGCTCACATAGCGCCAGTCACCCAGCAGGTTCATGGCCTCGTGGTTGCCCAGCAGGACCTCGACGCGCCCCCCCGAGGCGCCCGCCTCTCGCTGCAGCCGCTGCATCAGGTCCAGGACCTCCTTGCCCTGGTCGCCCCGGTCGAGCAGATCACCGGTCTGCACCAGCACGGTGCTGCCGCCGCTCCAGCTCCCGTGCTCGTCCACGACGCCGGCCAGGCGCAGGCTGACCAGGGCCTGGTCGAGATCCCCGTGCAGATCGGCGATGGCCACCAGGCGAGGCGAGGGCGTGGACGGAGGAGGCGCCGCCGAAGAATTGGCGGCTGATGGGGAGGCCCCGCAGGCGAGGATCCACATCCCCGGGCCGAGCAGCAGGCAGGCTAGCATTGGCGCACGCCGTGGCATGCCTGAGAAGTTATCCGGATCCACCGGCTGTGCGGTAGCGAGGTGGACTCCATGGATCCGAGAATCCTGCTCTCCAGGCTGCTCGAGAATGCTCGCAGGCAAGGCGCGAGGGCGGCGGAGGCCATCTACGAGCAGTCCACCATCCTGGGCATGGACTGGCAGATCGACCGGGTCGGCGACACCAGGCTGCGCGAGGAGCGGCGCGTGCACCTGCGCGCCTACCTGGCCGAAGGCCGCTGGTCGCCCTGCATCATCCAGGGGCCTGGTCCCGACGCCATCCTGGACAAGGCAGAGGCGTCCATCGCCAAAGCCCTGGCTCGCGCCGAGAGCGCGTCGCCCGATCCCCTGGCCGGCCCTGCCGAGCGCTTCGACCTCGACGACCGGGGCATGGGCCTGTTCGATCGCCGCCACGAGAACCTGCGCCTCGACGACCGCCGGGACATCCTCGAGTTCAACGTTGAGGGCTGCGAGGGCAGGCACGAGGCCATCCAGGTCGCTTCGCTCGCCTACGATGAGCGGGTCTGCCTGCGCAGCTTCGCCAGCACGCGCGGCGTCTCGGCATCGGAGCGTTCCACGCGCTACGACGCGCTCTGCAAGGCGCGCTTCGGGGTCGGCGGCCGCCTGCTGGAGCATCGCGTCGCCACCCGTCAGTTCGCCAACATCGCCAGCATGCCCTTCGGGGTCAGCCTCGGCCAGCGCCTCGTGGCCCTGAACAAGCCCGCCACGGTGCCCGCGCCCGATCTGCCGGTGCTGATGGCGGCCAGCGCCTCGGCCCAGATCCTCCGCGCCCTGGCACCCGCCTTCGCCGCCCCCGCAGTGCGCAGCGGGCGGACCTTCGTCTCGGAGCTGCTGGGCAAGCGCATCGCCGCCGCCAAGCTGCACGTGGTGGACGACCCCGGTCTGCCCGGCGCCCTGCGCAGCCACGCCTTCGACGACCGCGGCGTGCCGCCGGCTCCCGTCGTGATCATCCGTGAGGGCGTCGCTTCGGGCCTGTACTTCGACCCGCGCAGCGCCCGCCAGACCGAGATCCGCCCCACCGGCCACAGCATGGGCGGCGACATCCAGCCCAGCAACCTGGTGCTGCGCCCCGGCAACCGCAGCCGCAACGCCATCGGCATGGACCTGGGCGACTACCTGGTGCTCGACAACTTCCACGCAGAGCAGCCCATCGACCTCCGCGACGGCCAGCTCACCACCGCCTGCGACCTGCTTGCCTTCCGGCGCCACGAGCTCTGCGGCGGCCTGCTGGGCGTCCCCATCGACATGCACGTCTCCAGGTTCCTGGGCGCCATCACCGAGATCGCCAGCGACCAGGCGCGCTACCAGGAGGTGGACGCCTGCACCATGGTGCTGCGCGGGCTCGACCTGCTCTCCCACCAGGCCGCCCAGGTGGACCAAGAAGAAACGGAGCTGCTCGACCACCGGAAGTAGCCCTCGAAGGTATTCTGGTCTACCGACGTCGGGACCCCGATCTCTCCAAGCCGACCGACGGCGACCAGGAGCCACCATGTCACGCATCCTCCGCCTCGCTCCACTGCTGCTGCTCATGGGCTGCGAGCAGCTCGACCCCTTCCTGCCCACCGTGCAGTTCGGGCGCCTCGACGTGCAGGATCTCGACTGGCAGCAGATCGACACGGATTTCGTCTTCTACGTCGACAACCCCAACCCGGTGGAGATCCCGCTGGCCAGCTTCGAGTATGCCCTGGCCCTGGCCGACGTGGAGCTCATCTCCGGCGCCGATCCCGACGGCCTGGAGCTGCTGGCCTCGGACATGAGCGAGCTGGCGCTGCCCGTCAGCCTGGAATTCACCAATGTCTACGACCTGATCGTGGCCACCCGCGGCCTCGACGATGTGCCCTTCGGGCTCGACGGCAGCTTCGGCTTCGACTCCCCGCTGGGGGTGATCGAGCTGCCCTACGACGCGGGCGGAGACTTCCCCGCGCTGCGCACCCCCGACATCGAGCTGGGCGAGCTGCGCATCGTCGAGATCAGCTGGACCTCCGCCACCCTCGAGCTCGACCTGGACATCGACAACGACCACGGCAGCACCGTGTTCTTCGAGAACTTCGACTACGCCCTCGAGCTCGAGGGCACCCAGGTGGCCAGCGGCCTCATCTCCGACTTCGCCAGCGTGGACGGCGCCACCACCTACACCACGGCACTCCCCCTCGAGGTGGACTTCATCAGCGCCGGCGAGGCCATCTACAGCGCCCTCACAGGCAGCACCATCGACGTGGGCATCGAAGCCACCACCGACGTGATCACACCCTTCGAGGACTACATCCTGCCCCTGTCGCTGGACAAGAGCGGCCGCATCGACATCGAGGACTAGTGCCCCGGACTCCAAGCCCTGCCCGGACTCAGGGCGGCGCTTCGCGCCGGCCGCTGCGCGGCCCCGGTTCACCAGCCTGGCTCTTTATGGGGGGCCTTCGCCCCCCAATATGCGCCTCCGGCGCATCCCCCCACGGCCGCTTCCGCGGCCGTCGTGCCGGCGGCTATGATGCCTCGGTAACTGGGGCAGGACTTGCTGCCGCCGGCACTAGCCCTCGCGGGAGCGATCGCGGGCGTTGCGGGCCAACTTCCAGGCGGACCAGAGCAGCGCCAGGGTGATGACGAGCACCACCGACGAGAACACCGGGCGGCGCACCAGGTGCCGCACCAGCCAGCTCACCGAGTCCTCGCCGTAGCGCCAGCCGATCCAGATGGTGAGGGGCACCGTGAGGATCAGCCCCGGGATGTTGATGGCCAGCATGCGGCGGTAGGAGTCCCCCGCCAGGCCGGAGGCCACGTACAGCGGCACCCGCAGGCCGATGGCGAAGCGCGCGAACCAGATGGAGCGGTGGCCGAAGCGCTCCACCAGCCCCTCGATCATGCGGAAGCGACGGGTGCTGGTGAGCCAGTCAAGCCGCGGATGCTGCCCCAGCCGGCGGATCCAGTAGCCGATGGAGAAGGCCATGAGATCGCGCAGGAAGACGCCGGAGAAGGCCGCCGCGCAGGTGCTCCACAGTGGCATCTCGCCCGCGTGGATCTGCCAGCCGGCCACCAGCAGCGGGAAGTCGTCGGGCACGGGGATGCCCAGCCCCGCCAGCGCGCAGGCCAGGAACACGGCCAGCGGGCTCGTGCCGTAGCGGAAGAACACCGCGGGATCCACGCGCTCTATTCCCCCGCGGCCCGCACCAGAACGGGAGCCTGCACGGCTCCTGCGAGGGCGCTCTCGGCACCGCTCAGCAGATCCACCACCGTGCCCTGCTTGAACGGCAGCTGCACCTGGTCACCCTCGTAGACGAGCCAGCCAGCCGCGCCCAGGCGCACCGCCCGGCCGCCCTGTACCGGCACCCGCTGCACCTCGGCCACGGGCACGGAGCCCGCCTGCTCCACCAGGCGCCGGTAGACCGCGCCCGCCGGCTTGTCGATCCGCGAGGCGCCCTGCACCCTGGTGAGGGAGTGGCTGCCGAAGCCGCCCCCGCCCCCGGCCACGTTGGCGGGAGGATCGCTCAGGCTGTGCCAGCAGACCCTCTCCACGCCCCGAGCCATGGCCTCGCCGAAGACCAGCGCCAGCATGCGCGCCTGCCACTGCTCGTCGACCCAGCGGCTGCCGCGGCGCTGGGCGGGGACCCCCGTCTCGGTGACGAAGACGGGCCGGCCAGCGGCCAGCTGCTGCGCGTTGTCGAGGGCGGTGTAGTACAGCTCCGGGCTCTGCTCCTCGAAGTAGGCGTGCACCGACACGGCGTCCACCGCCTGCTGGGCCCCGGGGTGCTCGAGCACCTGCTCCAGGTAGGCCCGCCCCCAGGGCCGAGCCGTGTGGAAGGTGCCGCCGTTGAGCACAACGGCGGCGGGCTGCGCCGCGCGGATGGCCGCCGCGGTGGCCACCAGCAGCTGCCCGTACTCCGCGGGGGTCTCGAAGGTGGAGGGGTCCAGCTCGCGCTTCGCATCGCGCGGCGGCACCCGGTTGTGCAGGTCGGGCTCATTGTCCACCTCCCAGTAGCGCAGGCCCCGCAGCAGACCGGGGGCGTCGTCCACCCCGTCGCCGTCGTAGCGCTCCACCAGGCTCGAGACCCAGGCCAGGTAGGCGTCCATGTCCTGCGGCAGGTAGCGCTCCGTGTAGTTGGCGGTGTGGTTGCCGGGCCAGGGCCCCAGCACCACCACCGGCTCCAGGCCCGCCCGCTGCAGCACGGCCAGGTAGCTGTCCATGCGCTCCCAGGAGCGCCTGTGCCGCTGCCACTCCATGTGGTTGGCGAAGGGGTAGGTGGCCGAGTTGACGCGCACGAAGGTCGCCCCCAGGCCGACGGCGGTGCTGGCGTCCTGCCGCAGGTGCTGCTGCACCGCCCGGGCATCCATGGAGCCCCCGCGCACCAGCCGCGCTGGCACCGCCACCGCCTCGTTGATGCAGAACAGCTGGCCCACCCGCTCCAGGGTGCTCGCGCTGGCGTAGGGCCGCTGCGCAGACGCGGGCAGGGCGGGCTCATCCGGCTGGGCTGCGCTCGCGCTCGGCGCCGCAGGTTCCGGAGCGCAGCCGGTCCTGCAGGAGCAGGCATCCAGGCCCAACGCGGCGAGCAGACCCAGCAGCGCGCCGGCGACGCGAAGCGAGCCAGCTCTCACGGATCCACCAGGCGCAGCCGTGGAGGACCGCTCGTCAGCTCCGGCTCGGGCTCGGGCTCGGGATCCAGCGGCGCCTCGGGCACCAGGGTGACCTGGCGGATCGCCGACCAGGGGAACAGGCAGCTGTACACGGAGTCGAAGGACAGCCGCAGCTGCAGGCCCTCGGGCAGGTAGCGCACGCGGTGGGCGTGGTGGTATGCGGCGTCGAGCTTGACGGGCAGCAGGTCGGGGAAGCGGGCCCGCACCGACTCCGGCACACCCGAGTGCCGCAGCTCATCGGTGGAGCAGACGAAGTGCATGTCCACCCCCAGGGCGAAGCCCAGGCGCAGGATCTCAGCCACCTGGGGCCCCTCGGGATCCACCAGGGTGACGCCGTGGTCGTCGGCCTCGGCCGCGGCGGCCAGCTGCAGGGCGGGCGGCTCTCGGTCCTGATCGGCAGCGGGCTCGGAGTCCTCGGGGAGCGCGTCTTCGCCGGTCTCGTCGCCAGGCACCGGCAAGGCGCCTTCAGGCAGGCCCAGCTCTTCGGCGCTGAGCTGCAGCGCCTCCACCATGGTGAAGAAGTCTTCCACAGTGAGGGGATCCCTGCCCCCGAGAATGCCCCGCAGACGTCGCCTGTCGGTGCCCATGGCCTGGGCCAGGGCCGCGCGGTTCCAGCCGCGACGCTTCATGCCCTCTCGGACCTTGCTCAACAGCAGCTCACTGTGGCTCAGACTGGCCATGACAACTCCCGGAGCGCAGTCTTAATGGACCTCCAGGGCCGGCGCCCATTCCTCCAGCGGGGGAACCGCCAGCCCCGCGTGCGGTCCGTGCAGGGGCCGCACCGGAGGACCCATGCGTTGGACCATACTGCTGGGCGTGCTGATGGCCATCTGGCTGGTGGGCTTTGTGCTGCTGCAGCTGCGGCGCATGGCCCAGGTGCCCCTGATGCGCGGGGAGACCCGCCTGCAGCGGGCTCGAGGGATCACCGCGCGCATCAACTGCGACCAGCCCCTGGACGGGGGGCTGCGCACCGGTGTGGTCAACCAGCGGCAGGTGCTGCTGGTGCTCACGGACCGCCGGCTGGTGCTGGGCACCTGGCGCGGCGTCGTGCTGGACGCGAGGCCCGGCGATGCGCTGGAGCTGCGAGCCCCGGGCCCGCGGCGCCTGGTCCTCGAGGGCCTGCGCAAGGCCCGCCACGAGCAGGACCGCGACTGCCAGCTGCGCCTGGAGCTGCTGCTGGACCGGCCCGATCCCTGGATCGCGGGCCTCGAGCTGCTGCTGGCCACCCAAGCGGTGCGCGGGCCGAGGGCTCCTAGTTGATGCTCACCGTGCCCGCGCTGGCCGACAGCGAGGCGCCGCCGTCCACAGTGGCCGAGGCGCTGGCGGTGTAGTTGGCCGACGAACCGGCGGAGATATCGACGCTGCTGGAGGCTTCCACCTTGAGGTCGGTGCACTTGAGCTCGATCAGGCTGCCCGCCTCGCACTTGACGTCCTGGTCGGCGGCGGACTCCAGGGTGCCGCCGGGATCGTCCATGTTGCTGGTGACCGCCTCGCTGTTGGTGACCAGGTCGACGTTCTCGCTGCCGGAGGTGTCGTCGAAGGTGACGGTGTGGCCCGAGCGGGACTTGTAGACGCGCAGGTCGTCGTTGCCGTCGTCGTTGGCGTAGGGCGGGGTGTCGGAGCCGTTGTACACCGCGCCCAGCACGTAGGGGGTGAGGGTGCGGTAGGCGAAGCCCAGGATCACCTCGTCGTCCACCTCGGGCAGCATGACCAGGCCGCGGTCGGCGCCCGCCATGGGGGTGATCATGCGGCACCAGGAGGTCTGCGGTTCGTCGGAGTGCACCACGGGGTACTTGACCTTGACCCGGTGCAGCCCGTCAGGGTCTTCGTTGTCCACCACCAGGCCTACGACGACGCCGTTGATCATGGTCGGCCCCTTAGTTGATGGAGATGGTGCCGGCGGACAATGTGAGCGAGCCGCCGCCGTCCACCGTGGCGCTGGCGCTGGCCGAGAGGCTCATAGTGGAGCCCGCAGAGATATCGACGCTGGATGAAGCGTCCACGGTGAAGTCGGTGCACTTCATCTCGATGAGGTTGCCCGCCTCGATCTTGATGTCCTGCGCCGCGTAGACCTCGAGGGTCTGGTTGGAGTCGTCCCAGATCACGTAGACGTCTTCGTTGCAGGTCTTGAGCGAGATCAGCTCGGAGCCCGAGCTGTCGTCGAAGGTGAGGGTGTGGCCCGAACGGGACTTGAACACGCGCAGGTTGTTGTCGCCGTCGTCGTTGGCGTAGGGCGGGGTGTCGACCCCGTTGTACAGCGAGCCCAGCACGATGGCATGGTTGATGTCGCCGTGCACGAAGGCCACCAGGACCTCGTCGTCCACCTCGGGGATGGTCATCCAGCCCCGATCCGCGCCCGCCATGGGCATGACCAGCCGGGCCCAGTAGCTCTCGGGCATGTCTGGCAGCGTGGGGAACTTGAGCTTGACCCGACCCATGGACTCGGGATCTTCGTTGTCCACCACGAGGGCCTCCACGAGGCCGGGCATCTGCCCGGACACGGGCCTTCCCATCCTGTCTGTGACCTTGGGCAAAGCTGCCTCCAGTGTGTTCCGCTGGCGCGTGCATCGTAGCAGGGGGATCCGCGCAGGGTCAACGAAGCTCTCGCCGCTGCAGCGGGCTAGGAATGAACGCCGCTCGTTCGCCCGCGGAAGGGGCGCTCGGCGGCCCCCGCGCTGGTGAGTGACTCTGTTTTGAGTTACGCTGGGCGGGCTCTCCAGGGAGGCTGGTTACCCATGGCGACCTTGAAGCTCATCGGCGTGGCCAAGTCCTTCGGCGCCACGCGCGTGCTTGAGCGCGTCGACCTGGATGTCTCCGACGGGGAGTTCATCGTGCTGGTGGGCCCCTCGGGCTGCGGCAAGTCCACGCTGCTGCGCTGCATCGCCGGCCTGGAGATCCCCACCGAGGGCAGCGTCTCCATCGGCGGCCGAGACGTCACCACGGCCGCTCCCCGCGACCGCGACGTGGCCATGGTGTTCCAGAGCTACGCCCTGTACCCCCACATGAGCGTGCGCGAGAACATGGGCTTCGCCCTCAAGATCGCCCGCAGGTCCCCGGGGGAGATCGACGCGGCGGTCCGGGAAGCCGCCCGCACCCTGGAGCTGGAGCCCTTGCTGGACCGCAAGCCCTCCCAGCTGTCGGGTGGCCAACGGCAGCGGGTGGCCATCGGCCGCGCCATCGTGCGCAAGCCCTCGGTCTTCCTGTTCGACGAGCCGTTGTCCAACCTCGACGCCGCCCTGCGCCTCACCATGCGGGTGGAGCTCAAGCGCCTGCACAAGCGCATGGGCACCACCATGGTCTACGTCACCCACGACCAGATCGAGGCCATGACCCTGGCAGATCGCCTGGTGGTGCTCGACGGCGGCGTGGCCCAGCAGATCGGCTCCCCCATGCAGGTGCACGACGAGCCCGAGAACCGCTTCGTGGCCGGCTTCATCGGCTCACCCGCCATGACCTTCCTGGAGCAGCTGGAGCCCGGCCACATCGTCGGCGTGCGGCCGCAGCACGTGCTGCTGGGCGAGGGCCCCCACCGCGCCACGGTGGACGTGCTGGAGCCCCTGGGCACCGAGACCCTGGTGCACCTCGACCTGGGCGGAGAGCACCTGGTGGCGCGCACCGAGTCGCCCCCCCAGCCCGGCGAGATCCAGGTAGGCTTCAAGCGCAGCTACCGCTTCCACAGGGACACCGGCGAGGCCCTGGCCTGATGGAAGCCGACCGCGCCGGGCACCATCGCTGGCTGCTGGGGCTGGGCCTGTGCGGCCTGGTGGTGCTGGCCCTGGCCCTGCTGCTCTCCCCCGAAGAGCAGGGCCGCGAGATCGCCCTCTGGCACAAGTTCCGAGGTGACGAGCGCGAAGCCCTCGAGGCGGTGGTGGATTCCTGGAACGCCGGGCACCCGGAGCAGCCGGTCAAGCCCATGGCCATCCCCAACGAGGCCTTCCAGAACCGCCTCGAGACCGCCATCCCCCGCGGGAACGGGCCCGACCTGTTCATCGCCTCCCACGAGAAGGTGCTCACCTGGTCGCGCACCGACCTGATCCAGCCGGTGCAGCTCGATCCGCAGCTGTACCACCCGGTCACCATGCAGGGCCTGCAGATCGAAGAGCTGAGCTGGGGCTGGCCGGCCAACTTCAAGTGCCTGGCGCTGTACGTCAACCCGAGCCTGGTCACCGAGCTCCCCGCCGACACCAGCCAGCTGCTGCAGCTGGCCCGCGATGGCCGCGGAGAGTCCGCCTGGGGCCTGGCCTTCAACGTCACCGAGACCTACTACGCGGTGCCCTGGCTCAACGGCTTCGACGGGGGGATCTTCGACGCCCAGGGCCAGGTGCGGCTGGACCGCCCCGAGAACGCCGCCGCGCTGGCCTTCGTCAAGCAGCTGGCCGACCTGGGGCCCGCGGATCCCACCACGGCGCTGGTCACCCAGCTGTTCAACCAGGGCAAGGTGGCCGCGGTGGTGGACGGCCCCTGGCTGGCCGGTGAGCTGGCCCCCGATCTGGACTACCGGGTAGTCCCCCTGCCCAGGGTGAGCGCCACGAGCACCCCCGCCCGCCCCTTCGCCACCATCGAAGCGATCTTCCTGGCCTACGGGGCCCGCGACCCCCAGGCCGCCTCCGCCTTCGCCGACCACCTGGCCACCACGGGCGCGCTGGAGATGGCCACCACCGGCCGCCAGTCCGTGGCTCACCTGGCCACCTGGCGGTCCCCGGCTGTCGCGGGCGACAGCTTCCTGCAGGCCTTCCGAGCCCAGCTGGACCACGCCACGCCCATGCCCACCGACCCGGACATGGCCATGGTGTGGGAGCCCATGAACCGGGCCATCCGCCAGGTCAACCGCGACGCCTCCCAGCCCGGCCCGGCCCTCGCGGCCGCCCAGCTGGCCTTCGACAAGCTCACCGAGCCGCCCCCTGAGCCCGCCAGTCCCCTGCCCTACGCCATCATGGCGGGCCTGCTGCTGCTGGGGCTGGGCGCCTGGCTGCTGCGCGCCCTCAGGGGCGTGTCGCTGCGCGGCTGGGGGCACGCCTACCTGTGGGCCGGTCCTGCCTTCGGCGCCATCGGCCTGCTGGTGCTGCTGCCCTTCGTGGTGGGCTCGGGCCTGGCCTTCTTCGCCCACCACGAGAACCAGTACACCTTCGTCGGCCTGGCCAACTTCGTGAACATCCTGCTGTCGCGGGACTGGCCCCTCACGAGCCCCCTGTCCTTCTACTACACCCTGGGCGTCACGGTGCTCTGGACCGCGGTCAACGTGTCCCTGCACGTGAGCATCGGCATGGCGCTGGCCCTGATCCTGCGCGAGCCCTGGGTGAGGCTCAGGGCCTTCTGGCGCGTCGTCCTCATCCTCCCGTGGGCCGTGCCCAACTACATCACCGCCCTGATGTGGAAGGGCCTGTTCAACCGCGAGATGGGCGCCATCAACGCGCTGCTCGAGCTGCTCGGAGCCGAGCCCGTGGGCTGGTTCGACACCTTCCTCACCGCTTTCTCTGCCAACCTGGCCACCAACGTGTGGCTGGGCTTCCCCTTCATGATGGTGGTCACCCTGGGGGCCCTGCAGGCCATCCCGCGCGACCTCGAAGAGGCCGCCATGCTCGACGGGGCCGGCCCCGTCGCGCGCTTCCGGCACGTGATCCTGCCCCTGCTGCGGCCGGCCCTGCTGCCGGCGGTCATCCTGGGCATCGTCTGGACCTTCAACCAGTTCAACATCATCTACCTGGTGAGCGCCGGTGAGCCCGATGGCTCCACCGAGATCCTGATCTCCGAAGCGTACCGCTGGGCCTTCACCCGCAACTACCGCTTCGGCTACGCCGCGGCCTACGCCCTGCTGGTCTTCGGCGTGCTGCTGCTCTACAACCTGTTCACCAGCCGCCTGCAGGCGTCCGGGCAGGAGGCCTGAGCATGAGCCGCTCCCCTCCCCTGCTCAAGCTGCTGGCCTTCCACGCCGTGCTGGTGATCATGGCCACCGTCGCCATCTACCCGGTGCTGTGGGTGGTCAAGCTGGCCCTCACCCCCGACCAGGCCTTCGCCGCTGGCTTCAACCCCCTGCCCGTCGCCCAGAACCCCGACACGGGGGCCTGGGAGCTGGTGGTCAGCTTCCAGAACTTCATCGACGTGGTCAGCAACACCGACAAGGATGGCTACTGGCTGTTCGGTCGGCAGCTGTTCAACTCGGTGCTGGTGGCCGCCATCACCAGCGCCATCGGGGTCTCGCTGGCGGTCACCTCGGGCTACGCCATGAGCCGCTGGGCCTTCCCCGGCCGCGACCGCGCCATGGGTTTTCTGCTCATCACGCAGATGTTCCCGGGCGTGGTCATGCTCATCCCGCTGTACATCCTGCTCGAGCACCTGCACCTGCTGGACTCGCTCATGGGCCTGGCCCTGGTGTACTCCACCACGGCGGTGCCCTTCTGCGCCTGGAACATGAAGGGCTACTTCGACACCATCCCCAAGGACCTGGAAGAAGCCGCCATGCTCGACGGCGCCGATCGCTGGCAGACCTTCACCCAGGTGATCCTCCCGCTGGCCCGCCCCGCCCTGGCGGTCACCGCCCTGTTCTCGTTCATGACCGCCTGGAACGAGTTCATCCTGGCGGCCACCCTGATGGGCGACGAGCGCGCCTACACGCTCCCGGTCGTGCTACAGCAATATGTAGGCGACTTCGGCGCCTCCTGGGGGCACTTCGCCGCCGGCGCCATCCTGGTCTCGTTGCCGGTCATGCTGCTCTTCTTCGTCCTCCAACGCCACCTGGTCGAGGGCCTCACGGCCGGTTCCGTCAAGGGGTGAACCATGTCCCGAAGCTTCCTGTTCTGCGCGCTCGTCCTGGCCGCCTGCGGCCACAACATCGAGCCGAACTACGTAGACTCCTCCGAACCCGAGGGTGACACCGACACCGACGGGGACGGAGACACCGACGCCGACAGCGACGCCGACGCCGACAGCGACGCCGACGCCGACGCCGACGCCGACGCCGACAGCGACGCCGACAGCGATCCGGCGGTCGACTACTGCCACCTGCAGTGGCCCTGTACCATGACCGTCGCGGCCGGCGGCAGCTCCGAGCAGGTCTACGGCTGGATCTTCCACGAGGGCACCACCCAGGGCGAGGGCCAGGGCGCCGGCGTACAGGGCCAGGTGGGCGTGGGTCCCGACGGCGACATTCCCGAGGGCAGCGCCGAGTGGGTCTGGACCGACGCCGGCTACTACGGCGACAAGGACGGCCTCTCCGAAGGCGACCAGGCCAACGACGAGTACCTGGGCAGCTTCACCGCCCCCAGCGACGCGGGCAGCTACGACTACGCCTACCGTTTCTCGGTGGACGGCGGCGGCACCTGGACCTACTGCGACGCCGGCGGGGACGAGGGCGGAGAGTGCGAGGGTGCGGGATCCGACGACGGCTACAGTTCCGACGATGCGGGTCAGCTCACCGTCGAATAAGCGCGGAGAGCATGTCCGAAGACCGTCCCCCCACCTCGCGCCTGGCCCGGCTCTCCCGGCTGGGGCGGCTGGGCAGCAAGGTGGGCGGCTCCTACATGAAGCAAAAGGTGCAGGGTCTGTTCCAGGACCCCGAGAAGCAGAAGAGGGCACTGGAGCGCCTCAACATCGACAACGCCGAGCAGATCGTCGACACCCTGGGCACCCTCAAGGGCGCCGCCATGAAGCTGGGCCAGGGCATGGCCAACGTAGCCTCCGGGCTCAACCTGCCCGACGAGGTCACCTCCCGCCTGTCCCGCCTGCACTCCGACGCCGAGCCCATCAGCTTCCGCATCATCAAAGAAGACGTCGAAGCCTCGCTGGAGAGACCACTGCAGCAGGCCTTCACCAGCTTCGACCCCCACCCCGTCGGCACCGCCAGCCTGGGCCAGGCCCACGCCGCGGTCCTGCCCGATGGCAGCCCGGTGGTGGTCAAGGTGCTGCATCGCGGCATCGATGGCAGCGTCAAGTCCGACCTGGCGGCCCTCCGGGCGGTGATGCTCACTGGGCGCTTCCTGCGTCGCAACCGGGGCGAGGTGGACGCCATCTTCGACGAGATCCGTGCCCGCCTGGAAGAAGAGCTGGACTACCTGCAAGAGGCCGCCAACATCTACGCCTTCAGCCAGCTCTTCGCGGGCGACGAGCGCGTCAGGATCCCCAGGGTGCACCCGGGCTGGTCCACCGAGCGCGTGCTCACCATGGACCGCCTGCCGGGGGCCCCCATCGAGCGGTTCCTGGAGGCCGCCAGCCCCCAGGCCCGACAGCGCGCCGGCACCACCCTGGCCGACGTGCTGTACACCATGTCCTTCCGGCACCTCACCCTGCACGCCGACCCCCATCCAGGCAACTACCTCTTTGAGCCCGACGGCCGCGTGGGCCTGCTGGACTTCGGCTGCGTCAAGCGCTTCGACGAGTACTGGATGGCCAACTACGCGCGGATCGCCCTGGCCGCCATCGACGACCAGCGCGCGGACTGCCTGGACTTCTGCCGCGATCTCGGCGTCCTCCACGGCGCGCGCCCCGAGGCTGAAGAGCTGCTCTGGCAGATGATCCGCACCATCATCCACCCCATGACCGTGGGGCGCTACACCGTGGGAGCTCACGACGACTCGGTGCTCGAGCGCGTGGCGCCCCTGGGCCGCCAGCTCGTGCGCCACACCCAGGTGCGCGCCCCCCGCGACCTGGTCTACCTGCACCGCGCCCTGGGCGGCACCTACGTGCTGCTGCGCCGCCTGGTGGTGCGCGGAGACTGGGGCAAGATGCTGCGCGGCCACGCGCAATACGCCATCGACCGCGCCGAAGGCAGAGTATAGCGCGCCGCGCTACCTCCTGGCCCAGGCCGCCATGCCCTCGATGTTGGCCTTGACCACGGGCTTGGCGGTGAGATCCGCGCCGGTGGTCATGCCCTGCCACTTGGCCCAGGACACGTCCTCGCGGCGGGGCGCGTTGCTCAGGGCGTAGCCCAGCATGCCCTGGCCGATGATCCAGGCTCCCATGCTGTAGTCGCTGCGCGCCCCCTGGCTGGTGTCCAGCGCGGCGGTCTCGGCCTCCAGCAGGTACCAGTAGGCATACCGGAACCCGTCGCGGCTGCCGCCATCCACCAGCACCAGCTCGTGCTGCACCGCGCCCAGCATGGGCACATCCACCCGCTGGTAGAAGCGCACGGTGGCCGGGGGCGAGTAGCGGCCATCGGCGACGGAGCGGCAGGCCGCCACGTAGTCGATGTTGCCCACGTAGTGGTCCACGTCCATGACCCGGGCGATGAGCGTCTCAGCGTCCACACCCCGCACGGGTGCCAGCCCGAAGCCCTCCTCGGTGGGCCGGCCCTCGCGCTCCCAGGACTGGAAGCTGTACTCCACCGCGGGCTGGGCGGGCAGGCGCCGGAAGATGTCGTCGAGGAAGGTCTGCACCTCCGCCGGAATCCCGGCATGGGCCGGTGACGGCGCGAGCAGCAGCGACAAGGAGCAGAAGAGCAGACAGAAGAGCTTCCAAGGAACCATCGCACACTCCAGGGGCTGAACCGAGCCCTCCTGTAGCCGATCGGGCAGGGGGAGCCAGATCGGCGCATATTCGCCAGTTCGAAACAAATTGTGTCGAGATCTCGGCACTGCAGCACCGGGTGACAGCGGATCAGGGGAGCGGTGTCCTGAGGAACGACCGCCCAATGGAGCCGAACATGCACCGCCCAGCCTTCCTGATCGCGACCCTGCTGCTGCTCTTGGGTCCCGGACAGGCCAGCGCCGCCGACGCCACCATCGAGGCCTCGGCCCAGGCCTACCCCTGGGGGCCGGGTACGGGGCTCGGGGGCCGCCTGCAGGCCGATCACCCCTTCGTGTCCCTGGAGACCCGGGGTGCCTGGGGTGGCTCCTGGTCCACCCGGGTGACCGGGGGGGTGGATCTGTTCTCCAGCGACAAGCTTGATCTCAGCGCGGGAGCCTTCCTGGGCGGAGCCTCGTCCTGGCCCGAGGATCTGCACTGGGGCGCCCCGATGCTGGGCTACGAGCTGGGCCTCGGGCTTGGTGTAGGCGCCGTGAAAGCCCGCTATCGCCATGTGCACGGCCAGCGAGCCAGGGCAGACGCGCTCACCTGGGCCTGCGAGGATTGCCCGGCCGGACCCTGGCTGGAGGAGCAATTCCGCCTCTCGGTGGACGTGGGGGAGCGCGTCTCGGTCTTCGGAGAGCTCCTGCTGCAGGACCCCTGCCGCTACGACACGGACTCCTACCGGGCCTACGGGCTGGGTGCAGTGGTGGGGCTCTGAGCGCCCCCTCGGGCCGAATCCAGGAACACTGCGCCAGATCAGCGGAGGAGAGCAGCGATCGGCACGATCATTGCAAGTTGTCGCCGCAGATGTGTTTCCTCGTGGCCATCGACCTGTCCGCTCCATCGCGCTCCGCCATCCAGATCGCGGCGCTGCTGGCCCGCGCCACGGGCGACGAACCCCTGCTGCTCCATGTCTCCGACGAGCATCCTCCGCTGCGCCTGCTGGCCGACCTCCACACCCTCGCGGAGCCCCTCAGGGCGCTGGGGTTCACCCCGCGACTTCGCACCTTGCAGGGGGATCCTGCCGCCGTCATCTGCGCACAGGCGCAGCAGAGGCGCTGCCGCTTCGTGGTCATGGGCACACGCAGCCGCAGCGAGCAGAGCGCCCAGGCCACCGGATCGGTGGCCCGCGCCGTCATGTCGGCCTGCCGGATTCCCGTCATCGCGGTCCGGCCGGAGCCGGAGCTGGCCACCGGAGCCCAGCCAGCGGCCCTGCCCAGGTCGCGTGTGGTCGCCTTGATGAGCTCAGATCGGCCCGGCGACACCGCGCGCGATATCGCCCGTTTCCTGGTGGACGCCACCCAGGGGCGGCTGCTGGACGTGCCCCCGGGTTCCGCCTGGCGCGAAGGCCTCGACCCGCGCGCCACACCGGGCGGTGATCCCATGCACCTGGTGCTCTCAGTCGATGCCAGGGCACCGACTCCGGCCTGGATCGACCAGCTGCTGCGCGAGGGCTCCTCGCCCATGCTCCTGGTATCGGGGAGGCCGCTGGCATAGACTGTGCCAGATGACACAGCCCACAGGGGGAGCGGCACAGCTGCCCCTGAGCCAAGGAGATCCAGGCCATTGTCACCGATCCAGGAGCTGGAGCGGCACCACGGACCGAGCCCTGAGGACTCCCGCCTCCTGGCTCAGCTCCACCAGCTCGCCATCGACAGCATCGACAGCATCGGCCTGCAGTTCCACGACGCCATCAAGGCCGCTTCGGGCGAGGCCGAGCCCGGCGAAGAGACCGACCAGGAGCGAGCCTACCGCGCCCGGCTGCAGCGCTGGCCGCGCGAGATGCTGCGCGGCCCCCACGACCAGGCCTACCGCGAACAGCGCCAGGAGACCGCCCGCCGCTACGCCCTGCTGGGCCTGCCCCACTGGCGCATCTTCACCGCGGTAGCGGGCGTGACCAACGCCCTCACCGGCGTGGTCTTCCGGTCCCTGGAGGCCGATCGCCTGAGCGCCACCGAAGCAGCCCGCATGCTGCAGGCGCTCAACAGCGCGATGACCCTCGAGCTGGCCATCTTCAACATCACCTACCACCGCACCCGCGAGGCGCGGAAGCTGCGCACGCTGCAGGAGGTGATCGTCACCCACATGCCGGTCACCGTGCTCTGCCTCGACGCCAAGGGCCGGGTGACCGCGGCCACCCGGCCCAGCGCGCGCATCTTCGGGGATCGGGCCCAGGTGGGCCAGCCCTACGACGCCTTCCTGCCGCCCTCCCTGGTCGAAGTCGCCGACCTGCCCACCTACATCGGCCGAGCCCTGGCCACCGGCGAAGAGGTGTCCATCTCGCGGGTCACCCTGGGCCGGGTGCCCAACACGCGCCACCTGCGCATCAACATCGTGCCGCTGGAGCATCCCCTGGCCCACCTGCTGCTCCAGGTGGAGGACCTCACCGACGCGGTGCAGGCCGAGGCCCGTGTCCAGCAGGCCGAAGCCCTGGCGCGCATCGGCTCGCTGGCAGCCAACGTGGCCCACGAGATCCGCAACCCCCTGGCCGCCATCTCCCTCGCCCTGCAGGTCATCGCGCGCAGCTTCGACCCCTCCGATCGCCGCATCGGCACCATCCGCAAGGTGGAAGACCAGGTCACACGCCTGGATCGGCTGGTCACCGACCTGCTGGACTACGCCCGCCCACCGGCCCCCAAGATCCGCAGGATCGACCTGGCACGCGTGGCCCAGGACTCCATCAGCGTCTCCTCCTCTGGAGCGGAGCTGGTGCTCTCCGAGCCGGAGTCCGCCATGGCCGATGCCGGGCTGCTGCAGGCGGCGCTGCTGAACCTGCTCCAGAACGCCCGCGACGCGGCCGGTGAGATGGGCAAGGTCTGGCTACAGGTGGGGCCGGGCGCCGAGCTGGCGGTGATGGACGACGGTCCGGGCATCGACCCTCGTGTCCTCGACAAGCTCTTCACGCCCTTCGTCACCACCAAGGCGCGGGGCACGGGGCTGGGCCTCGCCATCAGCCGCAAGCTGGTGGAGTCCCAGACCGGCACCCTGCGACTCGACGCTCGCTTCCCCCGGCCGGCCGACCCACAGGGCGGCGGCGCCTGCTTCCGCATCAGCCTCCAGGCGGCGGCAGAAGCCCGTGCTTCTGAAGCCGGTAACGCAGAGCATAGCGGCTGATCCCCAGCAGGCGCGCGGCGGCTGACTGGTTGCCCCTGGTGCGGGCGGTGGCCTGCTGCAGCAGGCTGCGCTCCAGCTGCTCCAGCTCGATGCCCTGCTCCGGGAGCAGGAATGTGCCCAGCTGCGCCAACGCGCCCACCGCGCTGGTGCCGGTGCCCTGCAGCCCGATCCCCAGCGGCAGGTGGGTGCTCAGCAGCATCTCGTCGGCCTCCATGATCACGGCGCGCTCCAGCACGTTGCGCAGCTCTCGCACGTTGCCGGGCCATTCGTAGGCCTGCAGCCGCATGAGCGCGTCCTCGGACACCCCCTGCACATCGCGCCCGAACTTGGCGTTGAACCTGCGCAGGAAGTGCGCCACCAGGGTGGGGATGTCGTCCCTGCGATCGCGCAGGGGAGGCACGTCGATGCGGATCACGTTCAGGCGGTAGAACAGGTCCTGCCGAAAACGCTCCCGCTCCACCTCGCTCTCCAGGCGTCGGTTGGTGGCCGCCACGATCCCCGCGTCGAGCCGGATGTCGGCCAGGCCACCCACGCGCTTGAAGCGCCGGGACTCCAGCGCCCTGAGCAGCTTGGCCTGGGTGCCCACGGAGGTCTCGGAGATCTCATCCAAGAAGATGGTTCCCCCGCGCGCCACCTCGAACAGCCCGCGCTTGGTGGCGCGGGCGTCGGTGAAGGCACCCCGCTCGTGGCCGAAGAGCTCCGACTCGATGAGCTGGTCAGGCAGGCTGGCGCAATCGACCGCCATCATGGGCCCTTCGCTCCGCGGGCCGTTCTCGTGGATGGCGTGTGCGATGAGGTCCTTGCCCGTGCCCGACTCGCCCGTGATGAGCACGGTTGGGGCGTCCACGTCCTCCAGGCGCCGCAGGGTCTCGAACAGCCGCTGCATGGGCAGGGAGTTGCCCAGGATCTTGCCGTAGGCGCCCCCCTTGCGCTCCCGCAGGTAGCGCAGCTCGCTCTCCAGCCGGTGGGTCTTGAGCACCTGGCGCACGGCCAGGCCCATCTCGCGCAGATCGAAGGGCTTGCTCAGGTAGGCGCGCGCCCCCAGCTGCGTCGCCTCCAGCGCCAGCTCCACGGCCCCGTGGGCCGTGATCACGATGGTGGGCAGGTCGTGGCCTTCATTGGCGAGCCGCTGGAGCACCTCCATGCCCCCCATGCGCGGCATCTTCAGGTCGAGGATCAGCAGATCGGGCACGCCCGCCGCCACCCGCTCGAGGCACTCCACACCGTCGCTGCCCTCCTGCACCCGGTAGCCCTCGCCCTCGAGGTACTCCCGCAGCGACCAGCGGATCAGCTCCTCATCGTCGCAGACCAGGATCGTGGTGGCCTCGGGCATGACTCCTCCACCGCGGCGCCGATCCAGCTCCACCCCGGCAGGGGTGGGAGGCTTCGCCCAGGGGCTCGACCCGCGCTGTGCGATATAGCACACTTGTAGAATCCTGCCCCAGCACAGATGATCACGCGCAGGTTCCTTCAAAGCTGCCGATGAGCAGAGCGAGCGAATCCTGCCGCGCTGGCACGCTCCTTGCTCAAGTGACCCCCCACTCCACACGAGCGGTGCAACATGACCCAGATCGTCACATCTCGCCCCTGCCCATGTGCGCATCCGTGCGACAGCGGTGCCATCAACCAGCTCTTGATGCACCAGGCCGAGAGCATCCGCTACAAACGCGGCGAGCTGCTCTGGAGGCAGGACGAAGACGCCGACTACATGGTGGCGGTCTGCACCGGCACCCTCAAGCTCACCCGCGAGTGGCCCGGCGGCCGCGACGCCATCCTCGACCTGGTCCACCGCGGCCAGCTGGTGGGCGCCGGCGCCGCCCTCCCCGACGCCCGACACAGCTCCACCTGCTCGGTGCTCACCTCGGGCCGAGGCCTGCGCATCCACCGCGCCCGCCTGCACGCCCTGCTGGAGCAGCGCCCCGACCTGGGCCTCACGCTGCTCAAGATGGCCCACACCCGCCTGCAGTCCTTCGTCAAGCGCCTCGAAGAGATGGCCCACGGTCCCGTGGAGCAGCGCCTGGCGCGCGTGCTGCTGCGCATCGGCGGCGACGTGGGCCTGCCCGACTCCCGCGGCGTCTTTGTGCCGCTGCGCCTCACCCGCGGCGACCTCGCCGGCATGGTGGGCTGCCGGGTCGAGACCACCATCCGGGTGCTCACCCGCTGGCAGCGCGAAGGCCTGGTGGAGACCCGCCGCGAAGGCCTGGTCATCCGCAACGAGAAGCAGCTGCACTCCTTCATGGACCAGGCGCACTGATCCCATCGCTCACCATCTCGCGACGCGATCCGATGAATGACGGGGGCTGACGAGCCGTGCCACGCTGGACCCTGATCCGACACGGCCTCAGCTTCGCCAACCAGCGGCGCCGCCTGTCGGGCTGGCAGCCCAGCGAGCTCAGCTATGAAGGCCGCTGGCAGGCCATCCGCGCCGGCCAGTCTCTCGGCTGGCTACAGCCCGCCCAGCTGCTCTGCAGCGACCTGCCGCGTGCCCGGCAGACCGCCTGCGCCCTGGCCGCCTCCGCCGGCTGGGCGCTGCCGTCACGGCACCCGGAGCGGTCGCCGCTGTGGACCTTCCACCGGGCCCTGCGCGAGCGCGATCTGGGCGAGCTGCAGGGCCGGGCCTACGACGAGCTGCGCGACGCTGGCGCCATGGAGCCGCTCATCTCCTGGTCCGGCTCACCGCCTGGAGGCGAGAGCCTGGCGCAGCTGGCCCTGCGCGTGGTCGGCTTCCTGGCGGGCCAGCCCGACGCCGACACCCTCATCGTGAGCCACGCCGGACCGCTGCGCGTGCTCTCCGGCCTGCTGCACCACCAGCCGCGCGAGCAGATCGGCGAGCTGCGCGTCCCCAACGCCCAGGCAGAGAGCTTCGACCTGCAGCCTGGACGCTGGGCCGAGCTGCTGCAGCAGCTGCGGGATCAGGATCCCTCGGCAGGGGGCTGATCCACTACCACAGAGGCCGCCGCACAGGGCCGCGGCTCCCAGCGCAGGGGAGGGACGTAGCTCGGCTGATCCCAGCCCGCGGGAGCCTGCCAGGCCCCCTCGGCGGCCTCGAAGCAGCCGTAGGGCACATCGCGGGGAGCGGTCCCCTCCATGGGGAAGCGGTAGTGCCACCACTCCTTGGAGTAGTTGCGGTAGCCCTGGGCCTTCATGGCCTCCACCAGCAGCAGCCGGTTGTCGAGCACCTGTCCCTGGGCGTCGCGCGTGTGGGCCCGCTCGTCCAGGGTGTCGAAGGGGCAGCCCATGTCGAGGATCTCGCCGCTGGCCCGATCGTACACCGTGAGATCCACCGTGTGGCCGTGGTTGTGGCCGGATCGGCGCGCGATGTAGCCGTTGAGCAGGTGCTCCTGGCCGGTTCGCTGGGCCCAGGCCACCATGGCCAGGGTGCCGCGGACGGGACGATATGCGTCGTAGATCAGCAACCCGAGGCCCTGATCGGCCAGGGCCCGGTCCACCAGCAGCAGCGCCTGCGCGGGCTGCTCCAGCATCCAGGCGCTGGGGGCGCCGTAGCCCTGCAGCGGAGCCCCCGTGAAGTTGCCGGCCCCGTGGTAGGCGATGTCGCAGCGCAGCGGGGAGCCAGGCGCGCACAGATCCACGAAGCCAGCGGGGACCGGGTTCAGCAGCTCGCGCGGATCGGGCGGCTCGGGTTCCGGAGGAGGAGGGGGCGGAGGCTCGGCGATCTCCACGGGGAGCGGCTCCACCGCCACCGGTGCGGGCACAGGAACCTCATCGCAGGCCAGGGCCAGGAGCGCCAGGATCAGCATGCACCGGTCGTATCCTGCTCACCCCGGCCTGGCCGCGCTGTCACTCCCAGGTCCCGCCGGTTAGCTCGCCGGCATGGCGCTGCTGGATACCATCAGGAAGGCCACCGCCCCGGACATCTGGTCGGCCGCGGTCCGGTTGGCCCGGCAGGGCTGCGCCCGCCTCGAAGAGGCCGACGACGAGGAGCTCCAGCTGGCGGTGCGCGTCCCGGGCCGCGCGCTCCCCTTCGAGGTCTACCTGTGGCCCGACGACGATGACTGGGCCTGCGACTGTGGCTCCCAGGCAGCGGTCTGCGTACACAGCGCGGCGGCCGCCATCACCTGGAGGCAGCTGCGGCGCTCCGACACCGGGCCGACCACCGAGAGCCGCGGCTCCCCAGCTCCCGCCAGCGCCCCCCCCGGCGCCGCCGCCAGCGCTCGCGTGGTGCACGCGCTCAGACGGGATGGCAAGCGCATCCTGCTGGATCGCTACCTGGAGCGTCCGGGGCCCCTCGGTCAGCCGGGCGCGCGCACAGCCCTGCGCACCAGCCTGGTGCGCAGCGGCGCCTGGTGCCGACCGGGCGACCTGGACGTGGAAGCCGCCCTGCTCGACCGCATCGGCGACCGCGTCCCCTACGAGCTGTGGCCCCGGCTGCTGCGGGGGCTGGCGGACGCCACGGTGGTCACCCTCGATGGTCAGCCCATCCAGGCCAGCGCGGAGCCCCGCTCCGGCGTGGTGTGGGTGGACGACGAGGGCGACGGCTTCCGGGTCCGCCTGGTGCGCGACCCTCGCATCGACGAGATCTTCGAAGCCGGGGTGGTGCGCTGCGGCGGCTGCCTGCACCCCGTGAACCGCGGCCAGCTGGCCAGCCACGAGCGCCAGGTCCTGCTGCGCGGCTTGAGCTTCAGCGTCGACGAGGTGGGGCGCCTCGTGGCGGAGTTCCTGCCCCGGCTGCGCGGCCGCGTCGAGGTCCAGATCCACACCCGGCGCCTGCCGGAGACCACCAGCACACCGCCCCGGCTGCACCTGGCCATGAGCCGGGGCAGCGACACCGAGCTGCGGGTGCTGCCCACCATCGTCTACGGCGACCCGCCGGTGGCCCGCGCCGACGGGCGGCGCCTGGTGCTGCTGGCCAGGGGGCGCGTGCCCATCCGGGACACCCAGCTGGAGCAGCGCCTGCAGCGCCGCTGCCTGCAGCTGCTGGACACCCTGCCGGGTCGGCGCAGGGCCCTGCCCGCCGCCGCGGCCATCGACTTCGTCTCGGGCCCTCTCGACCGCTTCCGGGGCAGCATCAGCGGCCAGGAGCACGCCCGCCGCTTCCACCGCGTGGACCGCGAGCTGCGCCCCCGGGTGCGGGCCAGGGACGGCAGCGACGGTGGCCTGCTGGTGGAGGTGGACGCCGACGGCGCCGATCCGCGCGCGCTGCTGGTGGCCTGGCGCGAGGGCAGGCCGCTGGTGCCCCTGCTCGAAGGGGGCTTCGCGCCCCTGCCCCATGCCTGGCTGGAGCAGCACGGCTGGACCCTGGCCGAGCTGCTGGCCGCCAGGGAAGACGGCGGGAGCGTGCCGCTGCACAGCGCTCCCGGCCTGGCCACCCTGCTGGAAGACGACGAGGTGCCCACCTCATTGGAGCCCCTGCGCCGGCTGATCGCGGGCTTCCAGGGCCTGCCCAGCACCGCGCTGCCCGCGGGGCTCGAGGCCACCTTGCGGCCCTACCAGCGCGCAGGGGTGGACTGGCTCTCCTTTCTCCGCCAGGCCCGGCTGGGCGGCCTGCTGGCCGACGACATGGGCCTGGGCAAGACCCTGCAGGCCCTGGTGGCCATCGCCTCGGTGCCCGGCCCCAGCCTGGTGGTGGCCCCCACCAGCGTGCTGCGCAACTGGCAGGCCGAGGCCCGGCGCTTCCTGCCTCGGCTGAGCACCTGCCTCTACCACGGTCCAGCGCGCCGCATCGATGGCCGGGCCAAGCTGCTGATCACCTCCTATGCCCTGCTGCGCCGCGACATCGAGACCCTGGCGGCCATCCCCTGGCGCTACGCCGTGCTGGACGAAGCGCAGGCCATCAAGAACCCCGACAGCCAGGTGGCGCGCGCCGCCCGCCGCCTGCAGGCAGAGCACCGGCTGGCCCTCACCGGCACCCCGGTGGAGAACCGGCTCGAAGAGCTCTGGAGCCTGTTCAGCTTCGTGCTGCCGGGCTTCCTGGGCCGGCGCCAGGCCTTCACCCAGCGCGTCTCCGAGGCCCTGCTGGGGGGCGACCAGCGCCAGGCCCTGGCCTGGCTGCGCCGCCGCGTGCGGCCCTTCGTGCTGCGCCGGCTCAAGAGCGAGGTGGCCACCGAGCTGCCTCCGCGCACCGAGATGATCCTGCGCTGCGAGCTGTCCGAAGGCGAGCGCGCCCTGTACGAGCTGGTGCGCAGCTCCGCCCTGCAGCAGGTGCGCGCCGCGGTGGGCGCCGAGCGCAGCCTGGGCGTGCTCGAGGCCCTGCTGCGCCTGCGGCAGGCCGCCTGCCACCCCGGCCTGCTCCCCGGCCGGGCCGAGACCAGCAGCAGCAAGCTGGATCTGCTGGTGGCCCGCCTGCAGACCCTGGCCGAGGAGGGCCACCGCGCCCTGGTCTTCAGCCAGTGGACCGGCCTGCTGGACCTGGCCCAGGCGGCTCTCACGGCCGCGGGGTTGGAGCACTGCCGCCTGGACGGCTCCACCCGCGACCGTCATGGGGTGGTGCAGCGCTTCCAGGCCTGCGACGGCCCCCCCGTCTTCCTCATCTCCCTCAAGGCCGGCGGCACCGGCCTGAACCTCACCGCCGCCGACTACGTCTTCCACCTGGACCCTTGGTGGAACCCCGCTGTCGAGGACCAGGCCGTGGACCGCGCCCACCGCATCGGCCAGGACCGGCCCGTGTTCTCCGTGCGGCTGGTGGCCGCTGGCACCGTCGAGGAGCGCATCATCGCCCTGCAGCAGGCCAAGCGGGAGCTGGCCCGGGCTGCCATCGGCGACGAGGGCATGCTGGCGGCCAACCTGGGGCGGGACGAGCTGCTGGCCCTGTTCGAGTAGGCCCCGCCGCGGGTGGATGCGGAACACGCTACGCTGTGACATCGCAGCTGGAGTGTGCCATGCACCGGTGTCGTCCCCGCAGCGTCCTCGCGGCCTCCGCAGCTCTGCTCCTGGGCGCCGCCTGCAGCGGCCCCGTCACCCAGGATCCCGATCCGCAGGACTCCACGCCCGAGCTGCCCGACAGCGCTGAAAGCACCATCGACGGCGTCAACGGTCGCCTCGAGAGCGTCGACGGGCGCGACCTGCTCTACCTGTGGGGCAGCCGCTACGAGCTCGGCTACGCCGAGGGTGCCCTCATGTGCGGGCGGCTCACACGCCTGTTCGAGGACTACATCCTCGACTACCTGGTGTCCCGGGTGGGCTACGACTGGGACACCATCACCACCATCGCCCTGGCGGGCATCGACATCCCCGACGAGGTGCGCAGCGAGCTCGAAGGCGTGGCCGACGGCATGCGCGAGAACTGCCCGGCCGAGGATCTCATCGTCACCAGCGACCACCTGGGGCTCGGCCCGGGGGGCAGCCGCGAGGTGGAGCTGGACGACCTGCTGGTGGCCAACGCCGTGGGAGACTGGGCCTGCTCCTCGCTCACCGCCTGGGGCAGCGCCAGCGCCAGCGGCCACATGCTGCACGCCCGCAACTTCGACTACTCCATCGATCCCGGCGGCACCTTCCTCGACGAGCACATCGTCAAGGTCTACGACTCCACCGACGAGGGCATCCGCTTCGCCTCCGTGTCGGTGCCTGGGCTGGTGGGCTGCATCTCCTGCTTCGCCGAGGACGGCACCGCCTTCAGCATGCACAACGTCACGGGCCTCGAGGCCGAGTCCACCTTCGGCTTCGTGCCCCGCATGCTGGCCATGCGCCAGGCGCTCGCTCCCACCGCCGGCTCCAGCGACCCGGCGAGCGACGCGGAGCAGGTGCTCGAGGCCGCCCAGCAGTACCGCGGCAACAACCTGCACCTGGGCTGGGCCGCCACCGAATCGCGCCAGGCGGGCGCCGCCGTCTTCGAGTACGACGGCGCCGGCGACCACGAAGACGGGCAGGCCACCGTGCGCAGCCCCGGCAGCCACCAGGGCAGCCTGCAGACCACCGACGCCATGGTGTGCACCAACCACTACCTGCAGCGCACCGAGCCCGACCCCAGCGGCGACTCGGTCAACCGCTACGACAGCGTCGCGGAGGGTGTCGACGCGGCCGTCGCCAGCGGCGGACTCGACGCCACCCAGGCCTTCACGCTGATGGACGCGGTGAGCAAGAGCTTCACCGCCCACACCACAATCCTGGACACCAGCTCCATGATCCTGCAGCTCTGGGTGGCCGAGGCGCCGGGCCAGTCCGCCACCGACGCCGAGCCCGTCACCCTCGAGCTGGGTTCTCTGTGGGACTGAGCGCGCCCACCTGGTAGCAGGCCCGCTGGTCTCTCGCGTCGTCCCCTCACCGCGGCCCTCCGCGGAACACGTAGGCGGGGCCGACACCGTACTGGCCGAGCAGCAGGTCGTCGAAGCCGTCGCCGTCGGTGTCGCCGAGGGTGGTCACGGTAGCGCCGACGAAACCGAGGGCGGTCTCGGGGTCCTGTTCGTAGAAGATGGCATCAGCGTCGTCAGCGGCGTAGGTGCCTGACACAGGGCCGTAGAAGAGAAAGGCGGCGCCAGTAGTGTCCGACGAGTAGGCGCGGCTCGCGAAGTTACCCATCGCGGGATCCGGGAACCCGTCCGAGTCGATGTCCTGATCCAGAGATACAGCCTCCTGTCCGAGACTCTCTCCACCGTAGAACACTGCTCCCGCGTCGGCCAACGTACCGTCCCTGGCTACCGGCCCCAGGACCAGGTACACAGCACCGTAGCTGGTACCAGAGGCCGCTACCAAGAGATCATCGTAGCCATCCACGTTGGCATCCGCTCCCCCAGCGATGCCGTGGCCGGTGAGCATCAAGGTGGACTCGCCCAGGATCGTCCGGTCGGCATCCTCTGAGGTCCAGGCACCGGAGTGCGGACCGTAGAAGACATAGAACTCACCTCGGTAGCCGTCCTGGCTGTACGCCGTGGGAACGAGATCAAAGAAACCATCACCGTCCAGATCGCTCTCAAGGGTCAGGTAGGCGCCAAAGGCCGCACTCCCCCGAGGGCCGTCGACGGAGAAGACGGACGCGTCGACAGTGGTGTCCTCGCCAAATCCGCCCTCGATGATGACAACGCGGCCGTCACCATCCCGCCCGAAGCCTCCCCCTATGGCGATGTCGTTGACCTCGTTATCGTTGTACTGCCCTACCTCGAGTGTCCAGCAGAAGGTGGAGGCGTCGTCGGGAGGCCAGATTGTGGCGTCAGCGTAGGATTCATCCTGGACGCCAGCGATCTCGTCGTGGAACAGGTACACCGCTCCTGAAAACCCATCGGGTGAGAAGCTCGCACCCTTCGCCCCCAGGGCCCAGTCGTCCCTTTGGCCGTCGCCATCGAGGTCGCCAAAGCCCACCTCCTGCAAGTAGTGACCGTCCTCACCCTTGACTACGGCAGAAGATCTCTCCTCCATGTACACGGCGTCCGAGAGCGTTCCGGGAACGAACACCAGGTGACGGTAGTTCTCCCACTCGTAGTATGTTGCGGAGAGGACGATCTCGGAGCATCCATCTCCATCCGTGTCCGTCGCGAAGGCCCCGTTGATGCTGTGGTAGCCGATCTCCCGGTCGTGCTGATCGTAGTCGATGATCAGATCCGCCTCACGCAGCTTGGTCAGGCCCGAAGGCGCGGCCTTGGTGGTCCATTCGCCGCACTCGAAGGACTCGCCGGCGAGCGGAGGATCACCGCTGTCACCGGTGTCGATCTCCACACCGGTCTCGAGCTGGCCGGTCTCCGGTGGTGCCTCGGACTCCTGCGGCAGTTCGGTTTCCACAAGCGAGTCGCGTACGGGTACGGTGTCGCGGCTGTCCTCGGGAGTGGTCCCTCCGCTGGTGTCGGCTGGGCCGTGGCAGGCGCAGAGGGCCAGCAGCACCGTGACGCGGATCGCAAGACTTCTGTGAGCCTGTGAGCCACAGCGGGACTCACAAGAGGACTTCATTGGTCCACGCCGCAGCGGCCATCTCCAGAGCACCTGTGCCCAGCACCGGAGCCGGGGAGCGGCTTGCCCGGGTGGTCCATCCACGGCGGAGCCTGGTACAGCCGCTCCGCCGCGCCTATGCCAGAGCCGCCGCCGCTCGCCTCGTACAGCGACCAGGACAGCCTCACGGGTGAGACATAGAGGACCGGTTTCCAGCTGGGGTAGGCCAGGAAGGGTGACACGGGTTTCGAGGTGTAGGTGGCCCCCACTTCATGCCACGGGAGTGACTCGACTCCCCCCAGTGAGAAGGCACCAAAGACCGAGACGACGGGGAGTCCGAGGTAGTAGACCTTGATCGGCTCGACGGATGAAACCGACCCAGGGGTGGCTCGGAGCACGAAGTCCACCCATGTCGGCTGCTCCACCGTGGGATCGCGCAGCACCATGTACGCCCAGGGGCCCACCTCGGAGCCGAAGCCGGTGCTTAGCTGGTACTCGAACACCACCATGCCCTGCTCCTGGGAGGAGGTCCCTACGGGTGGCTTGGCCAGCTCGTCGCGGCCTGAGACGGCCGGCAGCACCATCTGCCCTCGGTACACGGTGTCTCCGAGTACCTGGGACAGGATCGAGTAGGCGAACCAGGACTCGCGCTGAGTCGAGTCGTAGGCAGGGTCGCTCTCCGCGCCCGTGTCCTCCCGCAGGCCCATCTTGGCAAAGCTGCCCCCGGCTTGGGACATCCACGAGTGCCAGCCCGCGATGGAGGCGTTCCCCGCCAGCGCACCGCCCAGCCTCCGCCACACCTCCCAGGACTGGAACTCCAGCTTCTCGGCGTCCGACAGGCTGGTCACGCCTGCAGGAGGAGCGTTGTCGAGCCCCCAGCCGTTCTCGAAGACCGACACCGGGAACTCCTCGGGAAACTCGTCCATGACCACTTCGGGCAGGTTGCTCACCAGGGCGTCAGTCACCGCCTCTCGCAGCTCCCGGATCTCCTCCACGAGGAAGCCGATGTGCAGCGTGTCGCTGGCCGAGCGGTGGTACCAATGCAGATCGACGCCCTGCAAGAGGGTTGGCAGCGCCGTGATCAGTACGTCCGAATCAGGAACATCCATGAGGTACCAGAAATCTGTGGCCTCGTGCACAATCCCCTCGATGAACCCCTCCACGAACTCCAGCTTGTCCCGCCAGGTCTTCCCGGCATCCATGGCCTGGTCGTTGTAGGACGACATCCCCGGCATCCATAGCTGAACCTCCGAATCCTCCAGCACCTCCCGAAAGTTCCAGGCGGCGTGCAGGTAAGCGCGCCCCCACTTGGCGCCTGCCGCGCGCATGTCGGGGGCTCCATCGGACACCCAGTAGTCGCGTACGTCCACCTCGTTGAAGATCTCGATGGCGTGCACGAAATCTGATGGGACGTAGTGGGAAAAATGGGCCGCATCCCGGAGGGTCGTAGCCATCGCAGCCGCGATCTTCCCCAGGTACGCGCGCTTGTAGGGGCAGGAGGGATCCAGGGACTCGAAGAACCAGTCGCCGCCCGCCGCCAAGGTGAAAGCCGGGGGCGAGCCGACACCTCTAGCGACCGTGGCGAGGGAAAGGGGGAACTCGACGTCGCCGCTTGCCGTGGTGACCGCCTGTCCCACGTGGGCCTCATCCCATTCGAGCGCAGCGAAGTCACCGCCCGATGCCCTCCAGTCGATCTCCGCGCCCGGCGAAACGCTGGAGCTTTCGTACTCGACGGCGGAGGATAGGTAGCGGGTCCCGCGGCTGGAGGCCTTTGGAGGGGTATTCGAGGTCACCCCTCCAGAGCTGCCGCCCCCCAGCGTCAAGAAGGTGAGGACCTTCTTGGTGCCCATGGACAGCTTGAACTGCTGGGCCAGCAGAAACGCGTTCCTCGGGTCTCCTGAGGCAGGCACACCCCACCGGATGGCCCCGGGGATATCTCCCGCGAGGGGAACCGACTTTGACTCGCGCAGCTCGCGGCTGCTCGTGACCAGCTTCTTGCGGGCCAGCCTGCTCCACAGCAGGTCACGCTCGCCCACCTGCCGGACGAACCTCGCTCCGAGGCGGTCAGCATCGTGGAACGGTCCGCCCTCCAGGATTGAAGTAGGAACTCCCCATTTCGTGGCGTACTCCACACCCAGACCCCTCACCCAGCGCGTCTCCCAGGCATGCAGCGAGTTCAGCCCAAACCGGATCGGGCTGCT
>CAZEJJ010000031.1:0-53480 GCA_964512185.1 uncultured Enterobacterales bacterium
ACTGCTTCCGGCGGTTTCTGTTCCGAGTTTGTCTGGACCACTACAGGGGGCCGTACGGGGGATGGTAGACAGCCGAGCCCGTCTGCATGGGGCTCGACGAGTTTCGTTCTCATGGCCCGCACGGGTCAGGTCAGGCACCACAGCGGCAGTAGATAGGTGCGTTCATCGATCTGAGCAGGCTCGCCGTTGTGGACGATCAGTCGGTAGGGGATCGCCAGCCCCAGGTTCGCATGGTCGGCTTCGAAGGCGTCCAGGCCACGCAGCCACTTGCGCTGGAAGCGCTCGGAGAGCTTGACCTCGAAGGGGATGTGGTAGCCCCGGTTGGACACGACCAGGTCCACCTCGGACACCGCGGTCTTGGTCCAGAAGCGCAGCTCGGGCGCTGTGGGTTCGAGGCCACACCACTTGGTGATCTCACTGATCACAGCGAGCTCCATGTAGGCACCGAGCATGCCCGAGGCCTGGAGCAGGCGTAGGTCCTCGAAGCCGCGAAGCCCCCAGAGCAGCCCAGGGTCGGAGAGGTAGAGCTTGGGTGCCTTGATCACCCGCTTCACCGGGCTGATCGCGAAAGCACCCAGGCGCTGCAGGTTGTAGGTCTGTTCCATCAGCCCAGCGTACTTGCGCAGGGTCACAGAGGTGGTGCCCACCTCCTGGGCGGCCGGCTCCCACTTGAAGGGGCTCCCGGTGCGCGCCGCGACCTGGCGCAGGCAAGCCCGAAACAGTGTGACGTTGCCTACCGCCGCCAAGCTCTGCACGTCCTTCTCGATGTAGGTTGAGAGGTAGTCCCGCACCCATGTCTCGGGCTGCTCGGCGCTGCTGGACTCCGGGAACAGGGGGTGCCGCAGGTGGGTGGCGGCGTAGGCGCGGCGCTGGACAGCGCTCCAGCGAGCGCGCTCGACGATGGCGTCGAAGTCCTGCGTGGTGAACGAGCCACTGAGCAGCCTCGACATGGCGGGCGCCAGCGACCCACCAGGTCCGGCTTCACCCAGCGCGTGCGCGAAGCCCTCGGCCAACATGAACGGGTGCAGGACCAGGATGCGCGCCCGACCTGCGAAGGATTCTGCGACGGGATCGTGGATGCCAAGCGCGGAGGACCCCGTGACGATGACGGACAGGCGGTGGCGCTCCCGGTCGTACAGGGCCTTCAGGATCTCGAACAGCCCGGGCGCCCGCTGGGCCTCGTCCACCACCAGGTGGAAATGCTCGATGGCGCCCCAAGGTCGCCCCGCCTTGCGCTCAATGGCCGCCACCAGGGCTCCCTCCTCGCTCACCAGCCGGTCCCGCAGGAAGGGATCATCGAGGTTCAACAGCAGCTTCTCCTTTTCGGCGACATCCGCCAACAGGGCGGCGGACAGAGTGGACTTACCAGTCTGGCGGGCCCCGATAATCACCAGAATCTTGCGTGCATCGAGCGCCGCTCGACAGAGGGGCTCGATGAGTCTGGGGGTGTAGGTGGACATGGAATCCTCGAAGAAGGCTGTCGTTCAACCACAAGACTATTCTTTTTGCACTGCAAAGTCGATAGCGATCTGTGCTGTCCGGCTGCCTTCGGCATGTCTACGGGTTCGCTGGACCCCTGCCGCACACCACCCCACCTTTCGCTCCCCACCCTCCAACGCCGGGCCGTATGGATCATGGCCTTGATATCCGGCCAGGCAGTAGCGGATCGTCACCCCACCGGGTGAGAGCCGCACCTCGCTGAGCAGCTTGCCCAGGGCCTCGCGCCGGTCCTCCAGCGGGGCATCATGCCAGGCCCGGAGCACCTCGGCCCGGAAGCGCTCAGAGTCGATCTCGTCGGGGGCGGGCAAGACCCGCTGAGTGGGTAGAGCCGCCAGCTCCAACCGGGCCTGCTCGCGCTGGGCCAGCAGGGGGGCGTTCAGGACCTTGGCGTCGTCCTCGTCGATGAGCCCGTTGATCACCTGGGCGGCGGTGCGGCGGATGGTGGCGTCCAGCTCCGTGATCCTGGCCTCGAGCTGCTCGCGCTGGGCGGCCAGGGCCTCGTCGGGCGTCTCCGCCAGCTGGACGATGGTGTCCTTCACCAGCATCTGGACGTTCTCGGGCGTGAGCACCCGATCCTCGATGGCGTCCAACACCAGCCGGTCGAGCTTGTTGGCTCGGACGGAGATCCCTGCGCAAGCGGCCGGGTTGTCCTGCCGTGTGGAGCAGTAGTACAGGTAGGTACGTTTCTTTGCTCTGCCCCCTGCCCGAGTTTGACGAGCGCCCCCTACCTCGAGTAGCCATCCACGCCTTGGCAGCACGGTTCTCGCCGGATCGACTAGGATACCGTTCGTACATCCGTGTCTGGTTATGTCGATATACGGCGTAGGTCGGTAGGAAGTAGAGGTTCGAGAAGAAAACGGGCGGCGCCAACCGGGGTGCCCCGGAACTCGGAGCGGTAGCTGAACCCCCAGGAGGCGCCTGATGGATGCTACCACACTCCGTAGAGCCGTTCGCGACCATCTTCCCCGCAAGGCCGTGGAGGCCCGGGTTGATGAACTCGGGGTGCAGAAGCGATCCAGGAAGCGCGATCTGTACGCCCTGGTCGTCGCCCTGGTGATGACCGCGGGCAGCGACGACAGCGGACGGCAGGCCGATGTCCTGGAGACCTACAACGACGAAGCCGAGAAGAAGGTCGTGCGTGGGAGCTTCTACGCCTGGTTCACCGATCTGCTCGCCTTGCTGCTGCGGCGGCTCCTGGACGACGCGATGGAGGCGGTGTGGGAGCGTCCGCCCTTGCTGACAGGGGCGCTGGCCGAGGTAGGCGTGAAGGACTGGATCGCGGTGGACTCCGAGACGGTCACCCTGCCTGACGAGCTGGCCGAGATCTACCCGGCGACCTCGAAGCCCGCCGGCCTGAAGATCCACAAGTACTTCTCGCTCGGCCGGAACAACGTAGTGGACATCGAGATCACCCCGGCCAGGGACCACGACGCGCCCGTGCTGCGCTTGGACGAGCGATGGCGGGGCATGGGGCTCATCGTCGACCTGGGCTACGTGAGCCTGGAGCTGATCCGCGAGTGTGAGCGGCTCGACATCTACCTGGTCATCCGGTTGAAGAAGGGCTGGAAGCCTCGGATGCTCCGCACGATCGACGAGTTCGGGGAGCTGCTCGACATCGACGGTGAGCCCGTGCTCGACGAGCTGCTCGACATGGCCAGCGGGGATTACGACGACAGCGCCTTCGACTTCGACGTGGTCTTCGGGCGCGGTGACAACCGCGTGACGGCTCGCCTGGTGGGGGTGCCGGGGCCGAAGAACTACCACTGGTGCATCACGCTGCTGCCCAGGAAGAAGGCCACACCGAAGCTGGTCCAGATGATCTACCGCGCCCGCTGGGAGATCGAGCTGGACAACAAGCGGGACAAGGGAGGGGCTCGCCTCGACCAGATCCGTGGAAGGAAGAAGGCATCCGTTCTGGTCCTCGTCTACGCTTCCCTGCTCCGCACCATGCTCGCCAACCACCTCGTCTACATCGACCTGTGCGCTCGCCCATCCACGCGCGCGCCGCTGCATGGCATGGCCGTGGCGCTGGCGCTGTATGGCTGCGTGGCCAGGCTCGTGGACGCCTTGGAGACCGACGACCCTCGCCTGTGGCGGAAGCTGGCTTTCACCATCCGGGCACGCGGGCACGACCCCAACTGGAGAAGCAGGCCGTCCGTGCTCGATCTGCTCCGTGGCATCACGGCTCCGCCGGGACGCCCTCGCAAAGCTCGCCAACGGGACTGCCCGGAAAGCGCCCGTCCCTATCGCCGACACGCCAGACCGAGCCAGTAGTGGTAGTCTCGATCCGTACCTGACCCCGAGGAGCCGCCCCCACGACTCACCACCGCCCCACGATGCCCGCCTCTCGGACTGGTCACGCACTGGCAGGTCGGTGCGCGCGAACGCTGGGACAAATTCGCGATTCTTCAGGTTCAATGCGGCCTATCCGATCGCGGATGCAACCCGAGTATACTGGTTTCTCGGATATCCTCGACCTCTCGCCTGGAGCTCGGCGCTTCGCTCGACCAGATAGACATGGAATGGCTGGAACGGACAAGGAGGCTGATCTCGCGAGGTAGCGGCCGAACGGAGCTTGTCTTCGACACCTCAAGCGGCCAGGCCGCGGGCTGGATCCCGGCGGGTTCGAGGCCGTGCCTGCTGCTGGTTGCCATGGCGCTGTGGGCGGCGCCGGCGTCGGCGTGCATGAGCTTCGAGCTGTGCGGCTCCGATGACTGGGCCTGCCATGGGACGATGGCGACCGGCATGTTCCTCCTCCTCGGGGGCTGGGCGCTGGCTCCGCTGATCTGCGTCCTGTCTTCCTGGGCGGCGCTCTGGCGGCCCCCTCGCAAGGTTCGTGAGTGGTTGGTCGAGCTCGGCGGCATCTCGGGCGGCTGGTTGTTCATGGCCATCGGCATCTACGGGGGCGCTTTCGTCGGCACGAAGACGGAGATCGATGCCTACCCCCAAGCGATCATGGTCGTCCTCTGGATCATCCTGGTCTGCTCCTACGCTGCCTTGGGACGGCTCCTCGCGAACCTGCAGGGTACCCGCTGAGGTCCATGGGCACGCAATAGTATGTCTTCCGGAGGAGCGCGGTCATCGCGCTGTTCGCGGTCAGCTTCACCGTCGCCGACAGCCTGGAGCTGGGCGTGCCGGTGGTGGACCCGGCCAATGCCATGGTGAGCCTGCTGGACCGGAGCGTGCGCTCACCGGCCACCGCTTCCATCCTGCTGGACACGCAGATCGACACCGACATCGTGGACGTGCGGGTGGGCAAGGCCGCTCAGCTCGCCCTGCAGGCCGAAGCCCAGCAGGGCGATGAGGGAGACCAGCCCGGGGAACCACCAATGGCGCGCCGCGAGGCCCAGTCCTTCCATGGCGCCGGTCCAGCTGGCCAGGGCCGAGGAGGGGGAGGAGCTCCACACCAGTGCGATCAGCACAGCGCCACAGGCCAGCAGCCCCAAGCAGATCTGCTGGTAGGTGCTCAGGCCCAGCGAGCGCCGCGTGGGGATGCCGCGCAGCCACTCGATGCCGAAGCGCCCCGATGAACCCAACAACAGGTAGAGCGCGGCCAGCAGGCCGGGCGCTCTGGGCTGTGTGGCTAGCGCGTTCAGCGTGCAGAACAAGGCCAGGTTGCCCAGGGCCGAGTACAGCTGCGTGGGGTGCAGTGGGACCCCGGCCAGCCCCGAGCCCCAGACCGCCTTGGCGTCTGGGTTGGTGTAGCGGATGGACAGCCGAGACTCGGTGGGGCGCCCGTGGCAGCAGCCGTAGCCGTGGCAGCCCAGCCGGCCGATGGCGTGGGCCAGGGGCAGGCCCAGCACGAAGCAGTCGAGCAGGGTGAGCAGGGGCAGCCGCCACGCCAGCGCCACGGCGGCCACGCCGGTCGTGACCACCAGGAACCCGCCCTGGAACGCGAAGCCGGGCCGCAGGAGGGTCTGCAGGGGAGCCTCGCGAAGCTCGGATCCGTGGTGCAGCAGCACCACCAGCAGCCGCGATCCCAGCACCGCGGCCACCGGCACCAGGACGAAGAGCAGCCAGGCGTAGCGCAGCGGCTCCAGACCTGCCTGGAACATGCGCGCCAACACCAGCAGCATGGCCAGTCCGCCCCCCAGCGCCGCCATCAGCCCGAAGTTCACCAGGGTCACGCCGCCGAGCCGCAGCAGCACGACCCGATCGCGGAGCAGGTGGACGCTCACGGCACGCTTGCAGACAGGGTGGCCCGTTGGCCAGGCGGGGGCTTGGAAACGTCTGTGTGCATGTTCACGCGAGTATACGCGAGCGGGACGATGGTTCGGGCCGCCAGGGAGCGCTGGAGGGAGCCACGTCGGGCTCGCTCCTTGGAGGTCCCATGGTCGCCCTGCTGCTGATGACCTGTGTCCATGCGTCCTCTCCGAACCGGGGGCCGCGGCCTCACCCACTCTCCGGCTCGGGCCGACGCGGATCGCCGAGCCCGTCCTGGTGGGCGCGGTGCTGTTCGCTGGGGAGCTGCTGCTTCAGCGCAGCAAGCCCCGGATCAGCAGCTCGCACTCGGCCAGGGTCATGAAGGTGGGCACGGGGTAGTCGGGGTGGGCCTCGGCCAGGGTGCGCTGGGCGATGAGGGGGATGTCATCTTCCTGCAGCTGCTCGATGTAGCTGGGGATGCCCATGGTCTCGTTCATGCTCTTCACCTTGTCGATGAAGACGATGGAGGCCTCTTCTTCAGACTGGCCGGGGGTGCCGATGCCGCTCACCCGGGCCAGCTTCGCCAGCTTCTTCTCGGCGTCCTGGCGGCTGAACTCCAGCACATGGGGCAAGATGATGGCGTTGGCCAGGCCGTGGGGCACGCCGTACAGCCCGCCCATGTTGTGGGCGATGGCGTGCACGTAGCCCACGTACACCCGGGTGAAGGCGGCCCCGGCATAGAAGCTGGCCAGGGCCATGTTGTTGCGCGCTTCGAGATCCGAGCCGTCCTGGAAGGCTGCCACGAGGTTCTCGAGGACCAGGCGCGTGGCGGCTTCGGCCTTTTCGTCGGTGAACGTGTTGCCGTTCAGGCCGATGTAGGCCTCGACGGCGTGCGTGAGGGCGTCCATGCCGGTGCCCGCGGTGATGGGGGCCGGCAGCCCCACCATCAGCTCCGGGTCGAGCACAGCGATCCTGGGCATGAGCTTGAGATCGCTGATGGCGAACTTCTCATGCGTGGAGCTGTCGGTGATCACCCCCACGATGGTGGTCTCGGAGCCGGTGCCCGCGGTGGTGGGCACGCAGAACAGGGGGGGGATGGGCAGGAAGACCCTGAACAGGCCCTTCATCATGCGGACGGACATGAAGGGATTGCCCACCCGGGCCGCGATGATCTTGGCGCAGTCCATGGGCGAGCCGCCGCCGAAGCCGATGATCGCCTGGCAGCCGGCCTTGCGGTACAGCTCGCGCCCGGCTTCGACGTTCTCGATGGTGGGGTTGGGCTGCACGTCGGCGAAGAGCGTGTAGCGCACGTCGTTGTCGTCCAGCGCCTCGCAGAGCCCCTCTGTCAGCCCCAGCCCCAGCAGCACCTGGTCGGTGACCAGCAGCACGTGCTCGTGCCCCCTCATCTTGATGTTCTGGGCCAGCCGCTCGACGCTTCCGGGGCCCGACAGCACGGTGGGGTGGGGAAAGGGCATGACGGCCGCCACGGTCTTCATGACGCGGTGGTTGAGTCGGTACGCTCTCTTCTTGAGGGACCAGAACATGGTGGCGCGCTCCTGCAGGACGGGCTCTGGGTTCTATCCCTTCTTCCCCGGCCATGGCCGATCGCTGCGGCACAGGGAGCGCAGGTCGGGGTCGCTGATGAAGCCGCAGCTCTTGCGGCAGAAGCTGCGCATGTCGCTGTCCTGCACGAAGCCGCAGTCGGAGCGGCACAGGGAGCGCAGATCGGCGTCCCTGATGAAGCCGCAGTCCTCGCGGCAGTAGCTGCGCAGGTCCGGGTCGCCGATGAAGCCGCAGTCGCCGCGGCAGAGGGAGCGCAGGTCGCTGCTCCGGATGAAGCTGCAGTCCTTGCGGCAGTAGCTGCGCAGGTCGGAGTCCTGGATGAAGCCGCAGTCGTCGCTGAAGGTGGCGGCCTGGGCCGAGACCGCGGCGCTCGCCGACCCCGGCGGATCTGCCTGGGCCGGCAGCAGGGGCAGCAGGACGCAGCAGAGCAGGATGGTGAGGTGGCGCTTCATGGGGCTCTCCTTGGGGGGAGCATAGCCTGCTGCTGGAGGCGGACCTTCCGCGGTCGCCCCGGACTCCGTCAGCCGCGCGGCCTGGCTCTGACCCAGCCCCCCAGCTCGCGCTCCAGCAGGCGGGCAGCGCCGATGGTGAGCACGTCCGCACCCCGCTGCCCCAGCACCTGCACCGCCACGGGCATGCCGCTGCTGGAGAAGCCCACCGGCACCACGGTGCCCGGGAACTCCAGCGCGTTGAACAGGCCGGTGCAGACCCAGTCGAAGGGGCTGAGCATGGGGCCGCGGTGCCTGGGGGCAGGCCCGCTCCAGGGAGGGTGGAGGATCACGCCTCTGGGGCCCAGGGTGGTCTCCAGGCGCTCGCGCTCCTCGCCCAGCCGTTGAAGCTCCCTCTCGGCGCCGGGCAACCTGCCCAGCAGCTTCTCCAGGATGCAGATGGCCAGGGGGATGCCGGTGTGGTCACCGCGTCCGCCCGCCAGGCGGCGGGCGATCTGGGGCAGCACGCGGATGGGCGTGCCGTCGCCCAGCAGCTTGCGGTACGAGGGGCTGCTGGAGGTGACCAGCACCGACGACCAGGCGCGCACCCCGCGGCCCAGCCCCAGGCTGTTCTCGGGCTTGACCGTGGCTCCCAGCTCCCCCAGGGCCAGGGCTGCCCTGCGCACGGCCCGCCGCGCCTCCCGGCGCACCAGGGCCAGGCCGTTGTTCAGCTCGGGGTAGACCACCAGCTGGCGGGGATCCAGGGGTTCGCCCTCGGACAGGTCGAAGGGCCGCACCACGGGATCGTCGCCGTCGGGCCCCGCCAGGATGCGCAGCAGGGGCAGCAGATCCTCGGCGTGGCTCACCAGGGGACCCAGGCAGAGCATGCCCAGGGCCTCGGGGCCGGGCAGGGGGTGGTGGCCGCTGGCCGGCACCATGCGCCCGCTGGGCTTGTGCCCCAGGGTGCCGCAGAAGGCGGCGGGGATGCGGATGGAACCCCCGATGTCGGCCCCCAGCGAGAAGGGTACGGCCCCCGCGCTCACCAGGGCAGCGCAGCCGCCGCTGGAGCCACCGGGGGTGCGCTTCAGATCCCAGGGATTGCTCACGTGCCCGTAGAGCGGGTTGCGAGCCTCCATCCACAGGCCGCCCTCGGCCATGTTGGTGACCCCCAGCACGATAGCGCCGGCGGCGCGCAGGCGGGCCACGGTGGTGGCGTCCCGCGGGGCCAGCTCGCCCTCGCGGGCCAGCAGCCCGGAGGTCTGGGGCAGGCCCCGCACGCCGATGACCTCCTTGACTGTGCAGGGCACCCCCAGCAGGGGAGGCAGGGGCTCGCCGGCCGCGGCGGCCTGGATGCGCTGGTGGGCCTCGGCAGCTTCCTGGCGGGCGGCCTCGAAGCGATCTGCGGCCAGGGCGTTCAGGGCGGGGGCCACGCGTTCCACCCGCTGGATGTGGTCTTCTACCACCCGGACCGGGGAGAGATCCCCCGCCCGCATGCGGGCCGCGAGGGCCGTGGCCGAGAGGTTCTCTGGCGTGCTCATGGGGCCACACTACACGCGGTGGGGGGCGGCCACCAGCGCGCCCCCCGGACAGCGCGTTACGAGCCGGCCCGCGGAGGTGCTGTCCATGAACTGGAGCTTGCTGGCCTTGTCCCTGCTGCTGGCGGGGAATTGCGGATCCCCCGAAGAGGACTCGGAGGGTCCTCTGGTGGACACCGCCGATCCCTGTACCCACATGAGCATGGAGCTCGTCAGGCTCACGGCGGGCACCTTCACCATGGGCACCGATCGCAGCGAGCAGGGCCGCAACGACGACGAGGACTCCCACGAGGTCACCCTGAGCCGCAACTTCTCCATGATGACCACCGAGGTCACCCAGGACTGGTTCAAGGCCTTGATGGGCTACGACAACAGCATCAACTTCGGCTGCCGGCGCTGCCCGGCTGAAGAGCTCTCCTGGGGTGAGGCGGCGGAGTTCGCCAACCGGCTCTCCGACTGCCGCGGCTTCGACAGCTGCTACAGCTGCCAAGGCGAGGCGCCCGACTATACCTGCGGCCTCAAGCCGGCCCTGGCTTCGCCCTACCACTGCGAGGGCTTCCGCCTGCCCACCGAGGCCGAGTGGGAGTACGCGTCCCGTGCTGGAAGCAAGACGGCCTTTTCCAACGGCGGAAACCTCAACGACGCCAACGAGGACATGTGCGAGGGTGGGCTCACCCTCGACAACGGCAGCCTGCTGGACGACATCGCCTGGTACTGCGGCAACAGCCCCACCACGAGCCCGGCGGCTACCCGTGAGCCCAACCCATGGGGCCTGTACGACATGCACGGCTCGGTGTGGGAGTGGTGCCAGGACGTCTATGCCGAGTACCCCACCGAGCCGGTCACCGATCCGGTGGGCAAGGACCCCAACCCCAAGCGGGTCAAGCGCAGCGGCTCCTGGGACACCCAGGCGCGCTTCACGCGCTCGGCCAATCGCCTGTGGCAGGGCGAGGAGTACCGGGACGACACGGTGGGGTTCCGCCTGGTGCGCAGCAACCAGTAGGGGGTGGCGGTGGTCGGCTCGTTCCTGCTCGCTGTCTCGCTGGCGGCGCCGAGCGAAGCCACCGACACCTGGTACGACCCCCACCCCGGGGTGCGCTACCTGCACCGCACCGACGGCACGCCCTGGCAGATCCACGCGCTGGAGGTGGATCTCTGCGCCCGAGGCGTGGCCGCCCGCGCCACCACAGAGAGCGAGCGCCAGCGCACGACGTCCAGCTTCGGCGGCCTGGTGGGCGCTCAGGCGGCCATCAACGGCGACTTCTTCTCCTATGACGGCTACTGGCCCACGGGCCTGGGGCTGGGCGCCGGTGAGCACTGGCACGCGGACAATACCTGGGAGGGATTTCTGGCCCTGGGCCGCGACCACGCGCTCATCACCGAGCCCACCGAGCAGTGGGACAGCCTCGCGGACTGGATGAGCGAGGCGGTGGGGGGCTACCCGGTGCTGGTACGGGACGGGTCCGCCAAGAGCAGCTTCTCCCCTGCCCCCTCCCACTGCTCGGATCGACACCCGCGCACCGCGGTGGGCCTGTCCGAGGACCGGCAGACCTTGATCTTGGTGGTGGTGGACGGGCGCTCCACGGCCAGCTCCGGCATGACCTGCGCCGAGCTGTCCTCGCTGCTGGCGGGCCTGGGCGCTTGGACGGCGCTCAATCTTGATGGCGGCGGCTCCAGCGCCGCCTGGACCGAAGCCTACGGGGTGCTCAACGATCCCTCCGACGGATCCGAGCGCACGGTGGCCAACCACCTGGCGGTGTGGGCCTCCGGCTCGGGCGCTCCCGAGAGCTGTGACTTCTGGCTGGATGAGCTGGTGGTGGGGGCCCACCTGCTGGACGCGCCAGCTTCCACCGATCTGGACGGCGACGGCCAGGCCGATGTCTGTGCTCGAGCCGGAGCGGGCCTGTGGTGCTACCGCTCCACGGGCGCGGGTTTCCCAGCCCGCTGGGAGATCCAGGCCCTGTCCAGCGACGCGGGATTCTCGGCCGAGGACCAGTTCGCCACCCTGCGCTTCGGCGACGTGACCGGCGACGGTCAGGCCGATGTCTGCGCCCGGTCAGGTGAAGGCTTGCGCTGCTGGCCCGGTGGCTATGGCGGCTTCGGCGAGCCCATCGAGGGTCCGGAGCTGTCCGACGCGGGGGGCTGGGGGGCAATGGAGTACTGGAGCACCCTCAGGCTCGCGGACGTCACCGGCGACGGGCTGGACGATCTCTGCGCCCGGGCCGCCGCCGGCCTGCTCTGCTACCCCTCTACGGGCACGGGCTTCTCCGATCCGCTGGAGCTGGGCGACATGGGTGACGCCCAGGGCTGGACCGAGCCCTGGTACTACGGCACCCTGCGCAGCGGCGACCTCGACGGTGACGGGCTCCATGACCTCTGCGCCCGGGGTGCGGTGGGCATCTACTGCTGGCGCTCCGAGGGGGATGGCTTCTCCGAGAGCTTCTCCGGCCCTGTCTGGAGCGACGCCGAGGGCTGGGACGACGTGCGCCACTGGTCCACCATCCGCATGGCCGACCTGGACGGCGACGGCCTCGCCGATCTCTGCGGGCGCTCCCCGGACGACTTCCGCTGCCACCTGTCCACGGGCAGCGGCTTCGGCGACGCCGTGGTGGGGCCGGCGCTCTCGGACGCCCAGGGCTGGTGGGACCACAGCAACTACGCCACCCTGGCCCTGGCGGACACCGACGGCGACGGCGATCTGGATCTTTGCGCGCGGGCCAACGCCGGAGTGTTCTGCTGGCCCTGGGAGGGCGCGGGCTTCGGCGACAGCGTCGAGGGCCCGGCCCTGTCCGACGACGAAGGCTGGGACGACCACCGCTACTACAGCACCCTGCGCTGGGCCGACATCGACGGCGACGGCGCGGCGGATCTCTGCGCCCGCAGCGCTGCCGGCCTGGGCTGCTGGCTGGGGCCCGGGCTCTCGGAGCAGGTGGAGGGGCCCGAGTGGAGCGACGCGCTGGGCTGGGACGGCCTCTCCCACTACAGCACCCTGCGCCTGGCCGGCGGCGCCGTGGCGGAGGCCTCCGACAGCGAGCCCGAAGATTCCAGCGCGGGCGCGCCCGCGCTGCGGCACCCGGAAGAAGGCTGCCAGGGCTGCGCCACGGGGCGGAGCCGGGGTGGCTGGGCCTGCCTGCTGCTGGTGGCCTGGGCTCACCGCGGCCGACGAGGGGTGTGTCCACCTGAGCGCCGAGGTCTCCGGGGTATGTGCAGCTGAACGCAAGAGCTCGCGGCGTTCTCAGCCCCTACCTGGGTTCCCTCGACGGATGAACCCCCATTCTGGTGGGGTTGGGTGGCGGAATTGTTGGCTGTTCTTGCGTCCACCCGGGCAGACCTCCCAGGTCGTCGCGTTCGACCCGGCATGCTTGTCCAGGGGTCGTGAGCGCTCCCTCTGCCCACCCCGAGATAGGCTCCCTGCTCCTGCTGTGTGGCGAGCCCATGCTCCTTCTCCCAGCGCTGGTACCAGTCGCCCTCGCGGCGCCCCTGCTGGGGGAGCTGCCGCGGCTGGCGGCCGATCCGGCGCGCGCGGCAGAGCCGGTGCAGGTGGTGGTGGAGATCGAGGGCGCAGCGCGGGCGGCGGCGTTGACCGCGGCGCTGCCCTGGGCGCGGGTCGAAGCGCTGGCCGGGGGCCTGGTGCAGCTGCGACTGCCGGCGGGCGATCTCGGCACCCTGGCGGCTCTGGACGGGGTGCGCCGCGTGCGCCCGCCTCATCGGGCGCGCCCCGACGGCTGGGGCTCCGAGGGTGTGCTGGACGTGCTGCAGCAGGACTGGCACGCGCTGGGCATCACGGGCGAAGGGGTGCGCATCGCCGTGGTGGACTCGGGCTTCCAGGGCTACGAGGCGCTGCTGGGCCAGGACCTGCCGGCGCAGGTGGACACCCTGTGGCTCACCGATCCCGACGAGACCGACCACGGCACCGCGGTGGCGGAGATCGTGCACGACATGGCCCCGGGGGCGGAGCTGCTGCTCATCGCCTTCGACACCGAGGTAGAGTTTCTGCTGGCGGTGGCCGAGGTGGAGCGCGCCGGGGTGCAGGTGGCCAGCTGCTCGGTGAGCTGGGACAACGTCTGGCATCCCGACGACGACAACTCGCTGTCTCGGGCGGTCAACTCGCTGGTGGACAGCGGCGTGGTGTGGGTGCAGTCCGCCGGCAACGAGGCTGAGAACTACTGGTCGGGGCTGTTGCAGGACGCCGACGGCGACGGCTGGCTGGAGATGGACGGCGCCGAGGAGCTGCCCGTCGTCATCGAGGACGGCTGGGCCACTGCCTCGCTGCGCTGGGACGAGCCCTACGGGGCCGCGGCGCTGGACCTGACCCTGGCGCTGACCGTGGACGGCGAGGCGGCCCCCTGCGCGTCCGCGGATGATCCCCAGGACGGCGTGGGCGATCCCTGGGAAGGGGTGAGCTGTGAGTCATGGGAGGAGGCGGGCACCCTGGCCGTGTTCGACGCCGCGGGTGCGGCGGCCGGCACCCAGGCCTGGATCTGGAGCTACCACGGCCTGGACGAGGCCTTCGCCCACCCCGAGCAGACCCTGAGCGTGCCCGGCGCCTCCTCGGGGGCCCTGTCGGTGGGAGCCGTGCACTGGTGGGATCACGAGCTGGCCCCCTACTCCAGCCAGGGTCCCAGCTACGACGGTCGCACCAAGCCGGACCTGTCCGCCCCCACCGCTGTGACCACCGCCTCCAACGGCTTCCTGGGCTTCTCCGGCACCAGCGCCGCGGCGCCTCACGTGGCCGGCGCGGTGGCCCTGCTGCTGCAGGCCAGCGAGCAGGGGCTCGCGGTCGAAGAGGTGCGCAGCTGGCTGCAGGAGCAGGCCTGGGACCTGGGCGACCGCGGACCCGACAACGAGTTCGGCGCCGGCTACCTGCTGCTGGGCTGGCCGCCGGGCATGGGCCCGGACACGGGCCTGGCCCCCGCTGACAGCGCCGAGGACGACAGCGGCCCGCCCGATCCCCCGCGAGGCTGCGGTTGTGGCGCTCGGGCCTGGCCTGGCGGGTTGGGGCTGCTGGCCCTGCTGGCCCTGGTGTGCGCCGGCGAGCTTGCCCTGTCGGCCGCGCGCCGGTAATTCCAGACCGGGTGATCCCTTATGAAGGTCCGCATGTCTCCATTCATCGCGCCCGCGCTGCTGCTGGTGGCCTGCGAGCCCAGCGCTCATGACTCGGAGCCTGTCGTCGAGTCCGGGCCTCGCAACGAGCACGCGATCGTCCTCAAGGCGGCGGGCTACCTGCCCGGCGAGGGCCCGCCGGACGACGTGGACGCCATCTCCGAGGCCACCACCGCCACCTGGAACACCCACGAGTACGCCGACCGCCTGCGCGATCAGCTGGAGGATCGCGGCCGCGAGGCCCAGGTGGTGGACTTCGTGGACTGCAAGGACCTGAGCTGCCTGCTGCTGCCCAGCGGCGACGACACGGCGGCGGTGGTGGTCTTCGCGGGCCCCACCCACTGGGGGGTCATGGCGGATCCGCTGCAGGGCTGGCTGGCCCTGCTGCCCGATCTCGATCCGCTGCCCGAGCTGTCCTCGGCCATCACCTCCTGCGAGACCCTCGGTGAGTACGCCGTGGACAGCTACCTGGTGGACCTCACCGAGGCGGGCGTGCCCACCGTCCCTGGCGTGGCCTTCGTGCACAGCGAGGCCAACTCCGACGACGTGGACGCCAGCCTCTCGGCCCTGGTGGACAGCCTGACCGCCGAGTAGCGCGTGCTATCTTCAGGTGGCCCCCCGGGCAGGGCTTCACATGTCGCGTTGGCTGCCGATCCTGCTCACCTCGCTGCTGGTGGTCCCAGCCGCGGCGGGTGACGACTGGCGGGCTCAGCTGGAGGCCGGGCTGGCCAACAGCTGGGCCGGGCTGGCCGAGTGCGACCTGGAGCCGCTGGAGACCTTCACCCTGTACCTGGATGGCCAGGGCGCCATGAGCGAGGTGGAGTACCAGGGCTTCGATGCCGCCGAACGCGAGAGCTGCCTGGTGGAGGGCACCCAGGGGCTCGTGCTGCCGGCCCCGCCCGACGGCCTGCGCCACGCGCTGCTGATCCGGGTCGAGGACCTCGACCTGGACATACCCTACGCCATCGAAGACCTGGGGGTGCGCTGCGACGAGCAGGTGGTGGACATGGGGGAGCAGCGGGCCGTGTTCGCCGCCCACGAGAAGGAGCTCAAGCGCTGCCAGCAGCGGCGCCTGCTGGTGGACCGCACCCTGCGCGGCGAGGTGCTGCTGGCCTACACCCTGGATCCCCAGGGTCGGGTCAGCCAGGTGGTCATCAAGGAGAGCGGGCTAGAGCACCGGCAGGCCGAGGCCTGCATCGTGGAGCGCGTCTCGACCCTGGCCTTCCCGGCCCCGCGCGAGGGCTGCAGCGTCACCCTGGAGCACCGGCTGGACTTCGGGCTGCCAGGGCTGCTGGAGAAGGGGGCGGACGTGGCGGATCGGGTAGGGGAGCTCAAGGCGCCCGCCATCCGAGCCTGCGGCGCCGAGCCCGACGAGGAGGGCACCCCCACCGCCGTGGTGAAGCTGCACATCGCCTCCGGAGCTGTGCTCTCGGCCACCCTGCTGGAGCGCTACGTGGTCTCCGAGGAGGCCGCCGCCTGCCTGGTGGACCAGGCCCGGTCGTGGACCTTCGAGGGCATCGTCGAGGCCCGCATCCTGGTGCACTTTCGTCTGGAAGATCCCGACCTGTTCGACGCGCTGCCCTGAGGAGATCCGGTCACTCCCGCCAGGCCAGGCACATGCCCAGGCAGCCCCTGTCCCGCTCCGGGCAATCCGTGCAGCGGGCGAAGCGTGAAGGCAGCGCGCGCAGGCGCTGGGCCTGGGCCAGGCAGTGCTCGTGCAGCGCGGCCAGCGAGTCGAAGCTGGTGATGGGCCGCCGGCCCTCTTCGAGAAAATAGGCTCCACCGCAGATGCTCACCTGGCCGCGGGCGTCCATCACCGGCACGGCGCTGCAGCTGTTGGGCGCCACTGTGGGATCCACGCAGCGGGGGAAGGCGCAGTCCCAGGCCAGCACCAGGCCGTGCTCGGTCCCGAAGCGCTCGGCCGCCTGGTAGACGCTGCGCATGGCCGGCAGATCGTCGGGGGTGAACAGGGGACCGGAGGCCCCGCCGGCCGGGGCGGCGAAGGCCAGCACCGCCGAGCGCAGGCCCGCCGCCACCACGCCCTGCAGCAGGGCCTGCACGTCGTCGCCGGGGGCCAGGGGCAGGTGGGCGATGATGCGCGCCGGATCCACGCCCAGCCAGGGCGCGCGGTGGGCGAAGTGCCCGTTGATGGTGATGGACCACAGCAGGGGTGCCACGCGGCGCACCGGCTCGGGGTGGGCGCCGCTGGTGAACAGGATGGGGCCCAGCCCCAGCTCGTGCACGCTGCGCACCACCCGCTCGAAGGCTGGGTGCTCAGTGGGCTCGCCCCCCAGCAGGTTCACCGCGCGCGCGGCGTGCAGCAGCTGGGTAGCCTCGTCCTGGTCTGCGCTCCACAGGGGCGGTGGTCCCGCCTGGGCCACCAGCGCTGCATAGTGGCTCAGGGCCCCCAGGGGATCCTCGCCGGTGGGGGCCTCGGACTCCAGCCAGTCGCGGGCGTAGCAGAACGCGCAGCCCTGGTCGCAGCTGCGGGTGAGGAAGAAGTTCAAAGGACCGGGCTAGCCGCCGATGGACACCGTGGGTGAGCCGGTGATGATGGAGCCGGAGGCCATGGCGCAGTGCAGGGTGGTGTCGCCCATGCGAGCGGCGGACATGTTCTCGATGGTGACGGTGCCCGAGCCCTGCATGATCTGGAAGGTGTTGGGCCCGCAGCAGGCGGCGTGCACGCCGGTGTCGTTCATGCGCGCGGCCGGCAGGTTGTTGATGAACACTGTGCCGGCGCCGGCCATGATGGGGCCCTGGACCGGGTGCGGGATGGGGCTCCAGGGGTGCACCGAGTGGCAGTGGAGGGCGCCGACGGCGATGTCAGTGACGCGTGCTGCGCTGGGCATGGGCGCTCCTCGAGGGCGGCGGTCCCTCCGAGTATAGCGGGGGGGTTCGGGGCTCACAATGAACAGGAGCTGTGCACTCCCGTTGGTCAGGGAAGTGGCACCGAATGACACGCCTGGTCAGGGAAGTGGCACCGAATGGCAGCCTGCCAGGAGCAAGCGCTGGAGCTGGGCGGTAGAAAGCCGGTTTTCGGTCGTCGTATGCGAGGAGGGCCGGCCCAGGGGCGTCAGATCCGCCATTCGATCCGGCTTCCCCGACCAGGGCTGTCATTCAACCCGGCTTCCCTGACCAGGGGGCCCGCCGCGCCTCGAGGTAGTGGCTCAGGAAGATGTGCCAGCTGCGGTCGTGGCGCTTGATGAGCCAGGGCAGGTCGACCCGCTCGTGCTCGATGGTCATGGCGAGGCCGGGGGTGATGGCGGGCAGACGCCCGGTGAGCAGGTCGCGCAGCGCCTGGGCGGCGTCGGGCTCGGCGTCGCCGTGCACGCGGATGGACTCGCCCGGCCGCAGCGCCACCGGCGTGCAGCGATCGCTCCAGTCGTAGGGGCTGGACAGCACCAGGGCGCCGCCCGGCTGCAGGATGGCGTGTGCCTGCCGCAGCAGCAGCGGGGGATCCACCACGTTGTCCAGCAGGTTGTAGGCGGTGACCAGGGCGAAGCTGCGGGCGCGGAAGGGGGGATCGGTGGCGTCGGCGGCCACGGGCAGCACGCGCCCGGGGTCCACGCCTTCGGGGAGCTCCAGCGTCAGCGGCTGGAAGTCCAGCCCGCCGTGGCGCCAGCGCGGCACCTGCGCGCTGCCCTGGCAGAGCAGCCCGGACAGCACCCGCAGGGGGGCGAACTCGCGGTCCAGGGCCACCACCCGCGCACCCTGCCCCGCCATGGCCAGGGCCTCGGCGCCCGCCGCCGTGCCCAGGTCGGCCACCAGGGGATCCGGGCCCGCGGCCTGCAGTAGAGCCTGCTGGCGCTCCCGCAGGAAGGCCCGGCTCTCGGCGGCCTGCTCGGCCAGGGCTGCGGAGAACACTGCGCTCTCAAGGTCCGGGGCCTGGGGCAGCTGCCGCGCGTAGGTGGCCACCAGCTGGCGCTTCCAGTTGGGGTCCTGGTCGTCGCTCCAGGCCGCCTGCAGCCAGCCCTGCAGGCCCGGTTCCAGGTCCTGGCGACCCAGCACCGCGCGCTCCTGCTGCTTGAGCCAGCCCGCCACGTCCTTGAGGATCACCGGCACTCCGTCGATGACCGGGTAGCGGCTGCCGCAGCCGGTGCAGGCCAGGAAGCCCTGCTGCACGCGGCCCTGGGCCTCGCGCAGCAGCAGCGCCAGCGCCAGGGGGTGGTCTTGGAAGGCGCCGTCGCGGTAGCCGCGGCAGGCGGGGCAGGCGAGCGCCTGCTGGTCGAGCAGTGAGCGGAGCATGGGGCTACTTTAGCAGGGCCCCGAGCGGAGCAGGCCCGAGCATGAGCAGCGATTCGCCCCCCACGAGAGCAGGCGAGCAGGCCCTGGCCCTGGGGCTGCGGCTGCTGCAGGACGGGGACCAGGCCGGCGCCGAAGCGGCGTTCCGCCAGGCCTGCCAGCGGGCTCTGGCCGCGGGGGACGCCCCGCTGGCCGCCCAGGCCCGGGGCAACCAGGCCGCCTGCACCCGGCTGCTGGAGCGGCTGGACGAGGCGGTGCTCGGTTTCCAGGAGGCCCTGGCCATCCAGCGCCAGGCCGGGCTCGAGCAGAGCCCCCACACCCAGCTGAACCTGGCTCGCACCCTCCGGGATCTCGGCAACCAGCGCTTCGGCGAGGGCCAGCAGCTGGCGGCCGCCGAGGCCTGGCAGGCGGCCAGCGCCGATCTGCTGGAGCTGGCGCCCTTCGTGGAGCGGCTGGCCCTGCTGCTCAACCTGGCGGGGCTGCGCTACCTGCTGGGCGAGCCCCGGCGCACCCTGGAGCTGTCGGTCCTGGCTGAGCCCCTGCTGGACGAGCACACCCCGCTTGAGCTGCGCGCCCAGCTGCACGCCAACCGCGGCCTGGCCCTGCACGCCGGCGGGCACAGCGAGCAGGCACAGCGCGACCTTGAGCGGGCGCGGGAGCTGTTCCACCAGGTGGGGGATCCCGAGCGGGAGGCGCGGCAGTGGGCGGCCCTGTCCGACCTGCACCGCTACCGGGGTCACCTGGCCCAGGCCATCGCCCTGCACGAGCGGGTGCTGGCCATGGAGCAGGCTGGCGGCTTCCGGGTCACCGAGCCCGGCGGCCTGCTCTACGGCGATCTCCACGATCGCTCCCTGGGCATGCTCAAGCGTGCCGAAGACCGCCCCGCCGAGCCCCGGGGCTGCGCCGTGGGCGCCCCGGTGGACGCCGAGCAGCTGCGCAGCTCACCCGACGGCGGACAGCGCCCCGTGCTCATGCTGGTGCCGCCCACCTGGGGCCTGTTCGGGCCCTCGTTTCCCCGCGGAGCCACCTCCATCGCCAGCTTCCTGGAGTCGCGCGCTGTGCCGGCCCTGGTGCTGCCACTGGCCCACTGCGTGGACGACCTGGCGGGCACCGGCGTCGCCCGCGCCCAGCTGCAGGCCACCCTGTCCGACGCCCTGGCCAGCCTGAAGCCGCGCGCCATCGGCCTGTCCATCCCCTTCACCTACCTGTACCCCCGCGCGCTGGAGATGGCGGCCATGCTGCGGGCCCTGGATCCGGAGCTGCCCATCGTGGTGGGCGGTCCGCACGTCACCTACCAGGACCGCGAGTGTCTGGCCGACAGCCCCGCCATCGACGCGGTGGTGCGCGGCGAGGGCGAGTGGGCCTTCCTGGAGCTGCTGCGGGCCCTGGAGCAGGGCAGCGACCTGGGCGCGGTGCAGGGCGTCACCTGGCGCGGTCCGCGCGGCGGCATCCATCGCAACCCCCAGCAGCCGCTGGGCGAGCTGGCCGAGCTGCCCCCCGTGGACTTCACCCGCCTGCCCGAGGCCTTCGTCAGGCGCATGGAGGTCAGCGCGGTCACCTCGCGGGGCTGTAGCTTCCGCTGCCGCTTCTGCCACGAGTACCGCTTCTGGCGCGGGCAGGTGCGCAGCCACGCGCCCGAGCGGGTGCTGCGCGAGCTCACGGTGCTCGCCGAGCGCTACGACAACCACCTGCGGGGCGTGGACGACAGCATGCTGGACATGTCCTCGCCCTACTTCTTTCGGCTGCTCGAATTGCTGGGCCCCAGCGGGCTGCTGCCACCGGACTTCGGCTTCCTCACCCGGCTCGACACCATCAACCACGAGGGCCTGGCGGCCATGAAGCGGGCCGGCATCCACAACCTGAGCGTGGGCGCCGAGAGCGGCTCCCAGGTGGTGCTGGACGCCATGGGCAAGGGGCTGCGCGTGGAGCAGATCGCCCAGGCCATGGGCATGGCGCGCGACACCGGGGTGGCCACCAACGGCTTCTTCATCCTGGGGCACCCAGGCGACAGCCCCGAGCAGGCGGCGGTGTCCCGCGACTTCGTGGAGCGCTGCTTCCAGCAGGAGCTGTTGAATTGGACAGATCTGTCCATTTTCACGCCCTACCCAGGCACCCCCTACTTCGCGGCCCCCGAACGCTACGGGGTGGAGCTCTTGGGCCGCGACTGGAGCCTGTGGCGGCGCAGCAACCGCCCCATCGCCCAGCTTGCTGGTTACAGCGCCGGCGAGATCTACCTGGACTACCTGCGCTTGCTGCAGGTGCAGGCGCGGTATCGGGGGTCAGCTAGTTGATCGGCGAGCTGTAGATCACCACCAGCCCGAAGTGGTTGTGGCTGGGGTCGGGCGCGTCGGCGGCCAGCTCGTGCTCTACGGTGACCACCACTGGCAGGTCGGTGGGCAGCTCCACATCCCAGATCTCGGGATCGTCGCTGCTGCTGCCCTCGGGGTGCACCGTGGCGGAGTCCAGCAGCGTGAGGCTGCCTTCGCGGTCTTGCTGGTAGATGGAGATCTCGGCGTCCAGCAAGGAGCCCTGGCGGGCGGTCTCCAGGTAGAAGCTGAGGTAGTTGCCCTCCAGGCCGTCCACGTCCTCGCTCTCCAGGAGGAAGGCATCCACGGCGTCTCCATCGCCGTTGAGCGCCCCCGCGAAGCGGGCATAGTAGTAGCCGGCGTAGGAGTCGCTCTCGATCCAGCTCAGGGACTGAGGATCGTCGGCGTCGTTGGGCTCCACCTCGTAGTCGGCCAGGGTGTCCACGTAGCCGACGATGACGCCGGGGTAGAAGTAGCCGGCGCCCTCGCCGCCGCCGCCCGAGGCGTCGCGCACCTCGAGGTAGTAGCGCTCGCCGGCTTCCACCAGGTAGGTGATGCCCGCGTCGTAGATGAAGGTCCACTCCGGGTTGACCATGGGATCGCCGGTGGTGGCCAGCAGGGTGCCCTGGGAGTCGAACAGCGACAGCTCCGCGTCGAGGTTGCCCAGCCAGGTGGGCCACAGGGACCACTGGGCGTAGACCGACGAGGTCCACTCCAGCGGGTAGACGTCCACGTCGCCGGCGAACGCGATCTCGCCCCAGTACCAGGTGGAGAAGTCGTCGAAGCTGCCGGTGGTGAACAGGGTGGCGCCCCCGTCGTAGGCCTTGTCGGCCTCGCTGAGATCGTCGTTGGGCTCGTAGTCGCTCACCTCGCCGTGGAAGGCGGCCAGGTCGTACTCGAAGTCGGCGCCGCCGGTGGCGGTGCCCGTGCCGTCCCAGTCGCTCCACTCCAGCACCTCGACGTAGTAGCCGTCGGGATCGGTGGCCTGCCAGAAGAGCGCCGAGTCGGTCTCCTGGGAGCGGTAGGGCATGTCGTCGTTCTCGGTGACGAAGGTGCAGGTGCTGTCGTACAGGCGCAGCACGGTGTCGGGCTCCATGTCCTTGTCCAGGGCGTAGGCCTTGGTGTAGACCCCCACGGCGTCGCCCTCTGTGGGCTGGATGAAGAAGAAGTCGCGGTCGCCAGCGGGATCGATGGTGTCCTTGCTGGTGACCACACCGCCGCTGAAGGTCAGCTCGGTGGCCTCGTCGCAGGCGGGCACGTCGGTGTCGGCGTCGGTGTCGGTGTCGGTGTCGGCTTCGGGGGTGTCGGGGGCCGTGTCATCGGGCTTGGTGGGGCAGGCGGCCAGGATGAGCAGGGGGAGGACGGCGAAGGCGCGAAGCTGCATGGCGGCTCCTGTTGGAAGGTGGGTCCCGTGGATGCTGGCTATCTACCACGAAAGCCGCGGCGAGGGCAGCACCGCCTGGGGCTCGCTGGCGGCGAAGGCGTCCCAGCTGGCCAGGCGCGCTGCCAGCTCGGTGAGCTCCAGCGCCGAGCCCAGGGCGCGCGGCTCGAAGGGCTGCAGCGTGCCGGCGGCCAGCGCCCGGCCCCGCTGGAGCAGGTCTTGGAAGCTCCAGGCCAGGTCTGGATCCTGCCGGGCCATGGGCGACGCGGGATCCACTCCGTGGGGCAGGGCCAGCAGGCGCAGCCTCCCGTGCCGATCCAGATCCAGCAGCCGCCGGGAGATCTCCACGGCTCGCTCGACCTCGTCCTGTGGCGCGCCGGGCAGGCCCAGCGAGAAGAACAGGCTCAGGGAGAGATCGCGCTCCAGGGCCGCCCGCACCGTCGCCAGCAGGGCCTCGTCGTCGAAGGGACGGCCCCAGCGGCGGCGCTCCGCGGCGCGGCCGCTGACAGGGGTGAGCGCCAGCTCGCTGTGCTCGGGATCGGCGCCCTCGGCCACCGCCCGCAGCAGCTCCGGCGAAGGCAGCCCGAAACTCTCCAGGTACAGCCCGGGTCGCAGCCCGGCGGCGCGCAGGCCCGCGAACAGCCGCCAGCGATGCTCGGGCCCCGCCATGTCGGGGTCGTGGGTGAGGGCCACCTGCTGCACGCCCAGCTCCGTCAGGCGGGCCAGGTCGCCCACCAGCGCGGAGGGGGAACGCCAGCCCGGGCCCGGCCGCGCACAGAGCCTGCGCTGGGCAGAACGTCCTCCGCCGCAGAAGCCGCAGTCCCTGGCGCAGCCGCGGCCGTTGGCCAGCCAGTGGGCGCTGCCCAGGGTCGGGGTCCGGGATCCTCTGCGGGGCGGCTGGTACAGCAGCCGGCGGTAGGCCTGCTCGTGGCGCAGGAACTCCAGGCTCACGAAGTCCAGCCGGTCCAGATCTGCCGGGCCCAGGGCGTGGCTCGGCTGGCCCCGTGTCGCCAGCCCCGCGAGCCCCGCCGGAGCTGCTCCTCGCTCCAGCGCCTCCACCAGCGCCAGCAGGGGCTGCTCGGCTTCTCCCAGCAGCACCGCGTCCAGGGCCGGGCAGGCCTGCAACAGATCCGCGGAGAAGGCCGTGGCGGTCAGCCCACCCACCGCGATGCAGGCGCGCGGCAGGGCCCGGCGCAGCCGCCCCGCCAGCTGCACCGCCCCCCAGGCGTGCTCGTACCAGTGCAGGTCCAGCAGCGCCAGCGCCGGGGGGGTACGCTTCGAGAGCCAGTTCTCCAGTGAAAACCCAGGATCTTCCTGCTGCTCCAGGGGCAGGCACAGGCCGATGACCTGGTGGCCAGACGATCGCAGCAGGTTGCACAGGGCCACCGCACCCACCGGGATGACCGGGTAGCGCGGCAGAGCGGTGTCGCTGCGCCCGCAGGGCCAGGGGTGCAGGTACAGGATCTCGAGGGCCATGCGCTGCGCCATAGCCCGGCCGCGCAGCCCCTCGCTCGTGCGGGATAGGATGCTCTCCCCGGAGGTCCCCATGCGCCCTGCCCTCTTGTCGCTGCTCGTCCTGCTCGCCGGCTGCTTCCAGCAGGAGCCCAAGGAGACCGGCGAGCCGGAGCTCCCCCGCATCGACAACGACGGCGACGGCTTCACCATGGGAGAGGGGGACTGCTCCGACACCGACGCCAGCGTCTACCCCGGCGCGGCCGAGTACTGCGACGGGGCGGACAACGACTGCGACGGCGCCATCGACGAGGATCCCCAGGACGGGCTCACCTGGTACCGCGACGACGACGACGACGGCTACGGCGATCCCGACTCCACCCAGAGCGCCTGCTCCGAGCCCGCCGGCTACGTCGCCGACGACACCGACTGCGACGACACGGAGTACGCGGCCAACCTCAACCACGATGAGATCTGCGACGAGATCGACAACGACTGCGATGGCGAGATCGACGAGGACAACGCCACCGACGCTCCCACCTGGTACCTGGACGAAGACGCCGACGGCTACGGGCAGACCGAGCTCACCCACGTCTCCTGCGAGGCCCCCAGCGGCTACGCCGGCGAGCCCGACGACTGCGACGACGCCGAGGCCGAGGCCAACCCTGGCCACGACGAGCTCTGCGACGGCATCGACAACGACTGTGACGACGAGCTTGACGAGGACGAGGCCGTCGATGCCCCCACCTGGTACGCCGACGAGGACGGCGACGGCTACGGCAGCGAGACCTCCATCGACGTGGCCTGCTACCAGCCCGATGGCTACGGCCCCGAGACCGGCGACTGCGAAGAAGGCAACGCCGAGGTGAATCCAGGCGCCGACGAGATCTGCGACGGGGTGGACAACAACTGCGACGACGTGACCGACGAGGACGCGGCGGTGGACGCGCCCACCTGGTACGCCGACGTCGACGGCGACAGCTACGGCGACCCCGCCGACTCCACCGTCGCCTGCTACGAACCCGATGGCTACGTGCAGGACGGCAGCGACTGCGACGACGGCACGTCCAGCGCCAACCCCGGCGAAGACGAGGTCTGCGACGAGATCGACAACAACTGCGATGGCACCGTGGACGAGGACTCCGCGGTGGACGCGCCCACCTGGTACGCCGACGCCGACTCCGACGGCTACGGCCTGGACAGCGACACCCTGGTGCAGTGCGAGCAGCCCAGCGGCTACGCGGCCGCGGGCGGCGAGTGCGACGATGACGACAGCGCGGTCAACCCTGGCGCCACCGAGCTCTGCGACGGCATCGACAACGACTGCGAGGGCACCGCCGACGGCTCCGACGCCAGCGACGCCTCCACCTACTACGCCGACACCGACGAGGACGGCTACGGCGACCCCGACGACAGCCAGGCCGCCTGCAGCCAGCCCGAGGGCTATGTCATCGACGACACGGACTGCGACGATACAGACGACGCGGTCTACGTCGGGGCCCCCGAGATCTGCGGCGACGGCGAGATCAACGACTGCGGCTCCACCTCGGCCGAGGCCCTGCAGGCCTGCGGCCTGGGGCCCACGCTGGATCTGAACGCTGCCGATGCGCTGCTGCTGGGTGAGTCCAGCGGTGACGAGGCCGGCTACGCCCTGGCGGGTACGGGTGACATGGACGGCGACGGCCTGCCCGAGCTGTTGGTGGGCGCCGCCTACCAGGACGGCTCGGGCACCGACTCCGGCGCGGTCTACCTGGTCACCGAGACCCCGGCCGACAGCCTCTCGCTTGGCTCGGCCGAGATCGTCCTGCTCGGCGAGGCATCCCAGGACTACGCTGGCGAGGCGGTGGCCGGCATCGGCGACGCCAACGGCGATGGTCATCCCGACCTGCTGGTGGGGGCCCGCGGCACCGACGGTGTCGGCTCCTCGGCGGGCAGCGCCTACCTGGTGCTGGGGCCGGTGACCGCGTCAGCCTCGCTCTCCACCGCCGATGCGCTGCTCACCGGGGCCACGGCAGGAGATCAGGCTGGCTGGGCCGTGTCGACGGCGGGTGACGTGGACGATGACGGAGACGACGATCTGCTGGTGGGGGCGGTGGCCGAAGACAGCGGCGGCACCTCCGCGGGCGCCGCCTACCTGCTCCTGGGCGCGCCCGCTTCCGGCGATCTGTCCGGCGCCGACCTGGTGCTCACGGGCGGCGCCTCGGGCGACCGCGCTGGCTGGGCGCTGGCCTCGGGCGGCGACACCGACGGCGACGGCCTGGCGGACATCGTGGTGGGCGCCCCCTACGCAGACGGCGCCGACACCGACTCCGGCGCGGCCTACCTGCTGCTGGGGGCCTCCATGAGCTTCGGCGGCAGCAGCCAGGATCTGTCCAGCGCCGACGCGGTGCTCGCAGGTCAGACCTGGGACGAGCACGCCGGCAGCGCCGTGGCCGGCGCGGGCGATGTGAACGCCGATGGCTACGATGACGTGCTGGTGGGCTCACCCGGCGAGTCCACCCTGGGCAGCGAGGCGGGCGCCGCCTACCTGTTGTTCGGACCTGTGAGCAGCGGCGCGCTCACCTCAGCGGACGTGATCTTCGAGGCCCAGAGCGCCCCAAGCTGCGTGGGCGCCGCGGTGGCCGCCGCGGGCGACATGGATGACAACGGCTACGACGATGTGCTCATCGGCGCCCCCTGCGAGACCGCGGGCGGCTCCGAGGCGGGGGCGGCCTACCTGGTGCTCACGGCAGTCGCAGGCAGCTACGCCCTGGGCGATGCGGAGCTCAAGCTGATCGGCGCCGCCTCCTCCGACTACGCCGGCACCTCGGTGGCGGGCCCCGGAGACGTGGATGGCGACGGGCTGGACGACCTGCTGGTCGGGGCCTACGGTAACGACGAGGGCGATCCCAGCGGCAATTCGGGTGCGGCCTTCCTGGTCTACGGGCAGGGGTACTGAGTCAGCGCCCCGCCTCGTACTCCTGCAGCAGCGCAGCGAACAGCCGCGGCAGCAGCTTCATGCGCTCGGGGGTCTCCACGTAGGCGATGCGCATCTGGGTGGTGCCGGGGTTCTGCTCGCCGGGAGTGGTCCGGTAGAACCCGGCCATGGGGCTCACCAGCAGGGTGAGCTGCTCTCCGTCGATCTCCACGCTGCCCTGCCGGGCACAGGCCAGCACGAAGTCCAGGGCGTCGAAGCCTGGCTTCGTGCACTCGCGCACCTCGATGACCGAGTAGATGCTGGCGTCGGGGCTGGAGACGATGATGCCGGGCACGAGATTGCGCAGGCCCTGGGACACCGAGCCCAGCATGTCGGCGTAGTAGGCGCGCTGCTGGGCATACCATGCTTGCAGGTCCTCGTGGGACTCGTGGGCCAGGGCCGCGAAGATCCACTGGCCGATGACATTGGGGCAGAGGTTGGCGGTGTTCTCGGCCACGGCTCGCGCGTGGAATTCGGGGTTGTCGCTCACCAGCGCGCCCGTGCGCAGCCCGCAGGCGCTCCACACTTTGCTGGAGGTCTCGATGCTGATGCGCCGGCCGGTGATTCCAGGCACCTCGCGCTCGCCCACGGCCCAGATGGAGGAGGCCCGGCCGCCGGTGTAGAACAGCTCGCGGTAGGCCTCGTCGCTGATCAGCCACAGGTCGTGCTTCACACAAAGCCGGGCCAGGGAGATCATGGCCCGGTGGTCGTAGTAGTGGCCGGTGGGGTTGTCGTAGGGGATCACCACCAGGGCCGCGGGTCGATGGCGCTGGATGGCGGCCTCGATCTCCGCCAGGTCCGGCAGGCTGAAGCGGCCATCGCTGCCCAGCTCGCGGCGCACGCTCACGGTGGCGCGGCCGGTGCGGGCCGCCAGGGCCAGGTAGTTGGTGTAGGCCGCGTCGATGAGCATCAGGGGCTTTTCGCTGCTGCCTGCGGGCCCACAGAGCCCCACGATGACCAGCTCCATGGCGGCGCTGCCGCCGTCGGTGACCTGCACCGAGAGCCCCTGGGTGTCGCAGCCGCTGGAGGCGATGATGTTCAGGAAGGCCTGCTGGCACTCGGGGATGCCCACCGTAGCCGAGTACTCGACCACCCCGTCGGCGAAAGGGCTGCCGGGTTCGCCCAGCCGGCGCATGCGGGCCTGCATGGCGGGGTGCATGGGCAGGCTGACGTTGCCGATGGCGGCGTTGACCGAGGCCACGCCGTCGCTGCGCTTCATGAACTCGATCTGCGCCAGGCGGATGGCCGAGGGCTTGCGGGCTGCGAAGTGTGCCGAGAGCTTGGGGGCGGGCATGGGGCCTCCGAGGTGGGTTCCAGGGCCCCTGTCTTAATCTCTGCAGAAAGATCCAGAAAGCGTGATCGCTTCCGGCGGCTGGGGTCACTCCATCTAGTGCAAGGAGGTGCGCGACAAACCGAGCAACAAGTGAGCGACGTGTTCCGGTCCCTGGTGGCCCGCTCTTTCTCGAACCGTACCTGTACGGGACAAGGGGAATGGCACACCGAGCGGCTCATCCGGTCCTGGGACGAATCACCCAACCCATCTTTCGGAGAACAAGCGCCGCCCACCCGCTGCCCGTCGAGCCCTCCAAGCCGTAGCCCCCTCCCGTTCCTGGGCGGGGGCTTTTTCTTTGCTGTCGCTGGCTGTCAGTGCCGCTTGACCCAGGGGGCGATGGCGACGGCCAGCACCGCCAGCCCGCCCAGCAGCACCGTGCTGACGCCGCCGAAGTGCAGGGGGATCAGCGCGGCCTCCAGGCCGGCCTGCAGCAGCTCGCTGCGCAGCCCGGAGGGCGCCTGGCGCACCGCGTCGAGCACCTGGCTGCGGCCCTGCAGGTAGGCCACGGTGCCCAGCACCACGGGCAGCATGGCGCCCAGCAGCGTCAGCGCCGGCAGGGCTCTGATCACGAAGCCGCTGCGGCCGCGGATGCGCCCGTACAGCGCCACGATCCAGGCCAGCAGCAAGCCCAGCACGACGGCTAGATCCAGGAGGAGGATGGGGACCATGAACGGGCCGCCTTCTGCGAACCAGGCACCGGGGCCGGCCATGGCAGTCCTCCTGGCTGGGTGCTGAGCATAGCCCGGGCGACCGTGGTGGCACCAGCCCGGCGCGCCGGGTACGCGCTACAGTCTCGAGCATCCGCGCGTACCCGGAGGTCCCATGTCCAGCTTCGCTGAGCAGATCGCCGCAGGCATCCCCGACACGCTGCCCTCGCCGCCCCTCGAGCAGCCCGGCATCAGCCGCGCTCCACGGCGTCCGGATGTGCTCGACGGGCGAGGCCAGGCCCTGGCTCTGCGCAACGCCCTGCGCTACTTCCCAGCCCACCAGCACGCGATCCTGGCGCCCGAGTTCGCTCATGAGCTGGCCGAAGACGGCCGCATCTACATGCGGCGCTTCAGGCCCACCTACGAGATGAAGGCGCGCCCCCTGCGGGACTACCCGGCGCGCTGTCCCCAGGCGGCCGCCATCATGCTGATGATCCAGAACAACCTGGATCCGCGCGTGGCCCAGCATCCCCACGAGCTGATCACCTACGGGGGCAACGGCACGGTGTTCCAGAACTGGGCCCAGTACCTGCTGGCCATGCGGTACCTGAGCCAGATGACCGATCGCCAGACCCTGGTGCTGTACTCCGGGCATCCTCTCGGTCTGTTCCCCTCGCACCCCGACGCACCGCGGGTGGTGCTCACCAACGGCATGGTCATCCCCAACTACTCTTCGCGGGCGGACTACGATCGGCTGGCGGCGCTGGGGGTCAGCTCCTACGGCCAGATGACCGCCGGCAGCTTCATGTACATCGGCCCCCAGGGCATCGTGCACGGCACCGCCATCACCCTGCTCAACGCGGGGCGCCGCTACCTGGGGCTCGATGGCGACCAGGGGTTGGGCGGCAAGCTCTACGTCACCTCGGGGTTGGGGGGCATGTCGGGCGCCCAGGCCAAGGCCAGCGTCATCGCTGGGGCGGTGGGGGTGATCGCCGAGGTGAACCCCGAGGCCCTGCTCAAGCGCCACGCCCAGGGCTGGCTGGACGAGTACGAGCGCGATCTCGACAAGCTGCTGCTGCGCGTCGAGCGCGCGGTGAGTCAGAGAGAAGCCGTGTCCATCGGCTACCTGGGCAACGTGGTGGACCTGTGGGAGGCCCTGGTGCGGGCGGGCCTGTCCGTGGACCTGGGCTCCGACCAGACCTCGCTGCACAACCCCTACCTGGGGGGCTACTACCCGGCGGGGCTCACGCTGGAGCAGAGCAACGCCATGATGGTGGCGGATCCCGCGGGCTTCAAGGAGCGGGTGCAGCACAGCCTGCGGCGCCACGTGGCCGCGGTGGACGCGCTGGCGGACCAGGGCATGCACTTCTGGGACTACGGCAACGCCTTCCTGCTGGAGGCCAGCCGCGCGGGGGCGCCGGGGCTGCTGCGCGACGACGGCTCCTTCGCCTACCCCAGCTACGTCGAGGACATTATGGGCCCCATGTGCTTCGACTACGGCTTCGGCCCCTTCCGCTGGGTGTGTTGCTCGGGGGACTCCGACGACCTGCAGATCACCGATGTCATCGCGGCCCAGGTGCTCGAACAGCACGCCGAGCAGGCCGCCGCCGAGATCCGCCAGCAGGTGCTGGACAACCTGCGCTGGATCCGGGCCGCCGAAGACAACGACATGGTGGTGGGCTCCCAGGCGCGCATCCTGTACGCCGATCGCCAGGGCCGCATCGACATCGCCATGGCCTTCAACCAGGCCATCGCCCGCGGCACCCTGTCGGGGCCGGTGGTGCTGGGGCGCGACCACCACGACGTGTCGGGCACCGACTCCCCCTACCGTGAGACCGCCAACATCCGCGATGGCTCGTCGTTCTGCGCCGACATGGCGGTGCACAACTTCGTGGGCGACGCCTTCCGCGGCGCTACCTGGGTGTCGCTGCACAACGGCGGCGGCGTGGGCTGGGGCGAGGTGATCAACGGCGGCTTCGGGCTTGTGCTGGACGGCAGCCAAGACGCCGCGCGGCGAGCGCGCCAGATGCTGGGCTGGGACGTGGCCAACGGCCTGGCTCGCCGAGCCTGGGGGCGGAACCCGGGGGCGGTGTACGCGGCGCGCCGGGCCATGGAGGCGGATCCCGACATGCAGATCACCCTGCCCGAGGAGGCCGACGAGCGGCTGGTCGCGGCCACTCTGGGCCAGGCAGCTTCCACCGTCGCGCCCTGACCAGAGGAGCCCATGGCGAAGCGCAGCAAGGTAGACGGCGGCGGCCTGCAGGGCGACCTGGTGGGTGTCTCCTGGCGCGAGCAGGACCTGGAGGGCGCCGACCTGGCTGGCCGGGACCTGTCGCGCAGCACGCTGCTGCGGGTCAACCTGAAGGGAGCCGACCTGCGGGGCGCCCAGCTGCGGGGTGTGGAGCTGGACCAGGTGGATCTGAGCGACGCGCAGCTGCAGGGAGCGGATCTGCGGGGCGCCAGCTTGCAGCGGGTGGATCTGAGCGGCGCCCGCCTCGACGGTGTGGACGCCCGTGGCGCCACCCTGAGCGCCTGCAGCTGCGATGATCTCTCGGCCGAGGGCCTGCAGCTGGCCGGGGCCAACCTGAGCAAGCTGATGGTGGAGGGGGGCCGCCTGCAGGGCGCGGTGCTGGACGGCGCGGTGCTGGACGATGTGGCCCTGCGCGACCTGTCGCTGCAGGGCTGCTCGCTGGCGGGCGCCCAGCTTTCGGACTGCGCCCTCAACGCCGTGCGGCTGCGGGGCTGCGAGCTGACGGGGAGCAGCATCGAGGGGCTCGATCTGCGGGGCAGCTCCCTGCAGGACTGCCAGCTGCAGGCGGTGCTGCTGCGGCGCTGCCGCCTGCGGGCGCTGGAGGTGGCTGGCTGTGACCTGAGCGGAGCCCAGCTCGAGGGCTGCCGGGGCCTGGGGGCCCTCCAGGAGCGAGCGCTGCAGGCCGCGGGTGCCCGGGTGTTCGTGCCTCCCCACGCCAGGATCTGGCGCCGCCTGCGGGCCAGCCGGGTGGCGCAGCTGGTGTCGGCGGCGGTGGTCATGGCCCTGGTGGCGGGCGGCGTGGCCCTGCTGCTCACCCCTGCCTGGTGGCCCACCTCGCTGCTGCTCAAGCGCCTGGACCAGGTGGAGCGCCGCGGCGATGACCAGGGCTGCGAGCAGCAGCAGCGGCTGGGCTCCATTCTGGCCGAGCGCGGCTCGCTGGATCGCGGCTCTCGCTACCACCTGCTGCAGACCTTGGCCCGCTGCCAGGCCGACGCGGGCAACGACGACCAGGCCGAGGCCCTGCTGCGCAGCTACGCGGATCTGGCCTCCCAGGATCCCGGCGAGCGCATGGTGGCGCTGCAGGCGCTGGGGCGCCACCTGCTGTCCCGGGGCCAACAGCCCGGCGCCCTGGGCGTGGCCGAGAGCATGCGCGAGCAGGCCCAGAACCTGGAAGACCAGCTGCTGGCCCTGCACTTCCGCGAGGAGATCCTGGGGCCCGCGGCGAGCGCCCCCGCCGCGGACTGGAGAGCTCTCCAGCTGGAGCTGGGTGCCCTGATGCTGCAGCTGGAAGAAGCCCAGGAGCACCAGCTGGGCTCGACGCCAGCGGAGCTGCTGCTGCTGGAGGAGTGGGAGCTGGCCCTGCCGCTGCTGGCGCTGGTGGGCGAGCAGCTGGGAGGAGCGCGGGCCTGGCGGTACGTCTCCGACGCCCTGCACCGACACGCTGGAGCCCAGCGGGCCGAGGCGGGCCTGGCGCTGGTGGATCGCCTGCGACGCGACGCCTCGCTGGAGGGGCCGGAGGCCCGGCTGGGCCTGCTGCAGGCCGAGGTGGGGCTGCTGGTGGAGCTTGGCCGGGTGGAGCAGGCTGAGGCCTTGCTGGACGAGCTGGAGCAGCGAGAGGATCCCGAGCTGGCCCTGGAGCTGGTGCTGCTGCGGGCCCGGCTGCGGCTGAGCACCTCGCAGCCCCAGGGCGCCCTGGCCATCCTCGAGTCCCTCGCCACCCCGCCGGACAGGCCTTTCTCCGAGCTGCAGCGCATCTGCTGGCTGCGGGCCGAGGCCGAGCTGGCCCTGGACCGCGAGCCGCGCGCGGTGGCCGCGCTGGAGCCCCTGCTGGTGGCCGCCGAAGACCCGGAGCAGGCGCTGGCTGTGCTGCAGTCGCTCAACGGGTGGATGGATCAGCTGGAGCGGCCGGAGCTGCTGGCGGACCTGCTGGGCCGAGTGGAAAACGTGCGCCTGGCCGAGGCGGGCGACGGCTTCGAGCTGGCCCTGACCGTGCTCAGGGCGCGGGCCCGCTCGGCGGCGCTGGGGCCCGAGGATCCCGCCCTGCTGGCGGTGATGGAGAACGGCGACCCCGGCCAGCTGTCCGAGGCGATCCAGCTGCTGCTGGCCTCGGCGCGCGAGGGTGGAGACATACCGCAGGCCATCGAGCTGGCGGCCGAGCAGCTCTCCAGGCGGGGCGACGCGCGCGTCAACGAGGAGCTGGGGCTGGTGCTGGTGGAGGCGGCCTCCGCCGCCAGCCGCTACGAGCTGGCCGACAGGATCGCCCAGCAGCTGGGCCTGCGGTCGGGGGTGGCCCCCGAGACTCTGAGCCGGCTGCTGGCCATCGAGGTGGAGACCGCCCTGCAGGAGGGCCGGCTGGACGAGGCTCTGGCCAGCTTCCAGCGCGAGCTGGCCAGCCAGGGCGGGCTGACCGACTGGGTGCGGCGGGACCTGTCGCGGCGTCTCATCGACGGCCTGCAGGGCGCCGAGCGCTGGGAGGAGGCGCTGGGGCTGGCGCGCAGCCAGCTGGCGGTCGAGCAGGACCTGGAGTCCACCCTGGCGCTGCGCCGGGAGGTGATGGCCTGCCTGGCGGCCATGGAACGCAGCGCCGAGCTGGAGCAGGAGCAGGCTGCGGTGGCGGATCTGGCCTCTGCCTGTGTGGGCGCCACCCTGGCGGCCCAGGCGCTGCGGGATGTGGGCCGCGCGCCCTCGGATCTGCAGGCCCTCGGCAGCGCCTGCTCGGCTGTGAATGTCGCGCTGGCGCAGCGCCGCCAGGCGGCGGAGATCCTGGCCGGCGCGGGCCAGCCCGAGGCGGCGCTGGCCCTGCTCGACGCGCTGGCTCTCGATGATCTGCCCGCCAGCGAGCGGGTGGACCTGGTGATCGACCAGGCCCGCTACCGGGCGGCCACGGGTGGGGCGGAGCGCGCCACCCAGGATCTATCTGAACTCTACAGCGAGGCGAGCGACCTGGAGCAGCGCCGTCGCCTGCTGCAGGCCCTGCTGGATCTGCACGCCGATCAGGGCCAGGCGCAGGCCATCGTGGATGCCTACCCTGGATTCGCCAGGCAGAACGCAGGCGAGGACCTGTTCCCCCTGTGGCACCACGCCGCCCGCGCCCTGCTGCGCGCCGGTGGTGTGGACCGCCTGGCGGAGCTGCGGGGCGAACCTGGCTGGCTGGGCCACCTGGAGCAGGAGGTGGCCGGGCACCGGTTCCGGGCCCACCTGGAGGCCGGTCGCCATGCCCAGGCCTGGGAGCAGCTGGAAGACGCCCTGGCCGCGGGTCCCGATGACGACCGGCGCCGCGAGCTGCTGGGGTGGGCGGTGGAGCTGGGGGGGCGCAGCGGCGATCGCGAACGGCTGCTGTCCACCCTGGACGAGATGGAGCAGGCCTTGCCCGCGAGCGACCCGCTGCAGGCGGCCCTGCTGCTGGACCGCGCGCGCACCCTGGCGGACCTGGAGCGGCACGACGCGCTGATCGAGGCCCTGGGCCCCGCCCTCACCAGCGGGCCGCCGCCCGACATGGCTGCGGCCCTGCTGGATGTGTACGGGCGCGCGCTGGGTCGATCCCGCGAGGCGGGGGACATCGCCCAGGCCCTGTCAGCATTGGACGGTGCCGGCCACCCGCTGGCCCTGCTGCAGGACACCCGGCTGGCCGCGGTGGAAGAGCTGCTGGGGCGCGGAGATCGGGCCGGAGCGCGCGCGGCGCTGCTGCCCCTTGAGGGCCAGCCCCTGGACGAGGGTGTGGCCCAGGGACGCTACAACACCGTGGTGCGGGCCTGGACCGACGAGGGCCTGCTGGACGACACGTTGGAGCTGCCCCGCCGCTTCCCCATCGCCGGCTCCGACGGAGAGTGCCGCGCCTGGCTGGGGGTGCTGGGTGGGCTGCCCGGCAGCGAGCCCCAGGCGGAGCGGGCGCGCTCCGAGGCCCTGCGGGCCTGCCCGCCGGCGCAGCTCGATCTCGACTCGGTGCTGTTCCTGGCGGAGTCCCTGGATGCTCCCGGCCGGGCGCTGGAGCTGCTGGACGCCTTCGCCGCGGCCGCGCCGCCCACCGGCTGCGACGGCGCCCGGCTGGATGTACAGCGGGCGCGTCTGCTGGGCCGCGAGGGCTCGCTCTCCCAGGCGGAGCAGCGGCTGGAGGGTGTGGCGGAGCGCTGCGCCGAGCCGCGCGTGCGGCTGGACGCCGCCACGGCGCTGCTGCAGGCGCTGGCCGGTGAGGGTGGCGAACCCGACCGCCTGACCCGCCAGGCGGAGCAGGCGATCTTCGACCTGGGGCCCACCTCCAGCGAGGCGCTGGAGCTGATGGGCGCTACGGTGTCGCTGCTGCGCCAGCTCGAGCGCTGGGACGAGGCCCTGGACTGGCAGCAGCGCCTGGTGGCCCGCTACCCCGAGCCCGGCGAGCAGCGCGGCCACGCCCTGTACCAGCTCGTGCGCCTGGAGCTCGACGCCTCCGCCGGGAGCGTCCCGCCCCTGGCCGGCTGGCAGCCCCAGCTTCGCGAAGCCCTGGGCATGGCCCCCGCCGGCAGCTACCTGCTCCTTGAGCTGCTGCGCCTCGAGCTGGTGGCCCGTGTCCTCGGGGGGGATCCCAGGGCGGTGACCGCGGTGCTGAGCCAGGCGCCCGAGCCCGATCGCGCCTCCCTCATGGACGCGGCCGCCGGAGTGCTGGACTTCCTGGGCGAGCAGCGGGCCGCCGCGGAGCTGCGGCAGGAGAGGGCGCGGCGGTTCCCCTGACAGATCTGCGTCACTGGATGCGGTGCGCCTCGACCTGACAGCAGGCGACAGAACCCCGAATCTACTGCGACCCAGCAGCTCGCCGCCGCAGCGCGCCCGGTGAAGCCCCGGGAAGTGGTGTACGAAGCATCCCCGGTGGGCTGATCGGCCTACCACCCCGATGACTGGCGGAGGTCATCGGGTCCTCGAAGATGGAAATCGACCAAAACCACCATCCTACGAGGAGATGACCCCATGACCGCTGAAAGTGTAGACCTCACCGCCGTGCTCGGCAAGGTGCTTCAGGACGCCCACAAGGACGAGCTCCTGGCGATCCTGCTGACCGCGCTGCAGCAGATCATGAACGCCGAGGCCAACGAGCTGTGCAACGCCGACTACCGGGCCCGCACGGACGAGAGGCAGAACTCGCGCAACGGCTACCGCCAGCGCCCCTTCGAGACGCGACTGGGCGGCTTGGAGCTGCAGGTCCCGAAGCTCCGCGAGGGCAGCTACCTGCCTTCGTTCGTCAACCCGCGCCGCCGCTGGGAGAAGGCCTTCGTCAGCGTGGTCAGCGAGGCCTACGTGCTGGGCGTCTCGACTCGGAAGGTCGAGTCCCTGGTCGAGGCCATGGGCGCGAAGGGCATCTCCAAGAGCGAAGTGTCGCGCATGGCCGCCGAGCTGGACACGCAGGTGCAGGCGTTCCGCGAGCGCCGCCTGGACGCCGTGGCGTGGCCCTACGTCTGGCTGGACGCCCTGTACGTCAAGGTTCGCGAGAACAGCCACATGATCTCCAAGGCCGTGCTGGTGGCCTACGGCGTGAACGAGCATGGCGAGCGCGAGGTGCTCGGCGTGGACGTGGCCGCGAGCGAGATGGAGCTGGCCTGGAAGAGCTTCCTCGAGGACCTGGTCCGGCGTGGCCTGCGTGGCGTGAAGCTCGTGATCTCGGACGCGCACTCGGGGCTCCGAGCCGCCATCTGCAAGGTGCTCGTCGGGACGAGCTGGCAGCGCTGCAGCGTGCACTTCTTGCGCAACGTGCTCTCCCACCTGCCCAGGAAGGCGCAGGGCTTCGCCGCTGCGGCCGTGAAGAACATCTTCCACCAACAGAACCCCGCAGGCCGCCAAGGAAGCCGTGGGCGAGGCCCTGGAGCTGCTGGAGCCCAACTACCCAGCCGCCGCCGAGGTCGTCAGAGAGGCCGAGGACGACGTGCTGGCCTACATGTCCTTCCCCACGGAGCACTGGAGGCAGATCAAGTCCTCCAACCCCCTCGAGCGGCTCAACAAGGAGATCCGACGCAGGACGAACCTGGTCGGCATCTTCCCCAACGACGCCGCGCTGCTGCGCCTGGTGACCATGCTGCTCGTCGAACAGAACGATGAGTGGGCCGTCGGCCGCTGGTACTTCTCCATGGGCTCCATGGCGAAGCTCTCCGGCTCCGGCGCCACGCCCCCCCTCCTAGGTGGTAGATGATCGTCCCGCTCCCCCGATACACTGGTGCCGCTCCCTGGGAAGGGCAGAGCCCCTCCCAGACCCTCCCGTTGACTTAGAAGGGGGGATTCTCCCCCCTGTGACCTCCCAGATCCGGAGACTGACGACTACGAGGACCCGAAGCCTTCATACACCACTCGTTGGGGCACCAGTGCTTACTCACGGAAGAAGCCCGATCTGCGTGAGTAAGTCCCCACCCTGGCGCTCACCCCCCGGAGTTACGACCGTTCTGGGCCGTTTCAGCGCCTGTGGGTGGCCGGCGCAGGTGCCTCAGCTATCGCGCCCAGCCCGGCGCTGGCCCCCCCAGACGCAACGACCCCCGGCGTGGCGCCGGGGGCCTGTGAGGTCGAGGCTCCGTTTCTAGAAGTAGAAGTTGAAGCCGGCGCGACCCTGGAAGTTCACGGGGGAGGAGGGGTCGTCCTCGGGCATGGACAGGGAGCTGGCCAGGCGGCCTTCCAGGTTGATGGTGGCGTTCTCGCCCACCGCGAACTCCATGCCGAGGCCAGCGTGGGGGCCGAACATGGTGTCGTCGGTCACCAGGGTGGTGTAGTCCTCGCCGTCGCAGAAGGTGTCGTCGTAGTCGCGTCCCGTCCAGGTGACGCCGGCCAGGGCGTAGGGGTTGACCCGGCTCCAGGGGAAGGCGAAGGCCTGGGCGGAGAGGGACAGGGGGGAGGAGCGGCGCTCGCCCTCACCGTCGCGGTACTGGGACATGGCCAGCTCGAAGCCCAGGGCCTCGGCGGCACGGTAGCGGACCTGCAGGCCCATGCCGAAGTCGCCGAAGCTGGTGCCCGAATCGTAGCCGCTCATGAAGGAGCCGCCGTTCATGCCCACTGAGAACTGGCCGGTGCGGTCCACGAAGCGCTCAGGCGGGGCCGCGTTGGGCCGGCCGTGGGGGGCGCCGTAGACGAACACGCGGGGGGGCGGGCGGTGCTTCATGACCCAGCCCCTGCGGGCCTGCGCCTTGTGGTGACGCCTGGTGGCTTCCTGCCGACGCGCGGCCTCCTGCCGCCGGGCCGCTTCGTGGCGGTGCCGTGCGGCCTCCTGCCGCCGGGCCGCTTCGTGGCGGTGCCGTGCGGCCTCCTGGGCGCGGCGCGCCTGCTCGTTGCGGTTGTGGGTGGCCTGTCCGTGGGCGGCGGCGCGGGCCGAGCTCTCGGCGCGGGCGGCCTGGTCGCGATCGCTGTGGCCGGTGCCGCTGCGGGCCTCGCGATCGGCGTTGCCAGCGCGGTCGCCGGCCTCGTCGTGGTGCCGGGCGTTGCGGGCGTGGCTGTCGCGGTCCGTGCCGGCGAAGGCCGGGGCGGTGGCGAGGGTGAGTCCGAGGGTTGCGGTGAGCAGGGGGAGGGTGGCTTTCATGGCTTTCTCCGATCTCCAGCGTCGTTCGGGCCCACAGACGGCATGCCCCTCGAATCATTCGGCCTCGTGTGGACGGAAGATCCATGCTTGCCGAGGATCCCTTTGCGAAGTTAGCTACCGGGCTTCGACATGTCTTTTCTACCGAGCTAACCGGGGTCCCCCATGTCCTTGAGCGCCAGCATCTCCCTCCGCAGCGAAGCCTCTGTGGCCTTCGGCACCGCGCGTCGCATCGAGCTGGAGGATCTCGTGGTGGAGACTCCGGGCAACTTCCCCCTGGGCGGCACGCTGGAGTTCCAGCTCGAGCTGCCCGGCCTGTCCCAGACTGTCTATGGCAGCGCCGTGGTGCGCAAGGCGGCGGTGCGGAACGACGACGTCAACCGCTTCGCCCTGCGCATCCAGCACCTGCGCTCCGGCGACGAGATCCTGCTGCGCGAGTGGGTCGAGGACATGGCCCATGGCGGCTCCTCCGCCCATCCCCATCGGCACCTGCGCGACGCGGATCTCTCCTCGGTGGGCTCCAGCATTCGCGAGTCCGTGCGCGATCGCATCTCGGGCGCGACCTCACGCCCTGGGGCCGACAGCACCTGGAACGCCCAGCGTGCCGGCGCGGTGGCCGCTGCCCGACGCGGGCGCTCCTCCGTGCGCTCCCTGTTGCGTGGCCGGCTGGCCGGCAGCCTGCAGCCCTCCGAAGCGGCCGAGCCCAGCGTCAGGATCGAGGTGCCCGGCCCCGTGCCGCGGCTGCACGTGGCCTATTCCACCGCGTCCGCCTGGCGCTCGGACTGGGAGGGCGGCCTGGTGCGTGGGGGGCTGCTGCTGCCCATCCGCGACTTCATGCCCGAGCTGGGCAGCGTGCTGGAGCTGCTGGTCATCCCCCCCAGCGGGGCGGCGGTGAGCTGCAACGCGCGGGTAGAAGCTCTGCTCACCACCGGCGTGGGCGTGGCCATCGACGGCGATCCGGAAGAGCTCTTCTCGCCCGAGGAGCTCGAGGTCACCCCGGCCATCGAGATCGACATCCCGGAGTAGAAGTAGGGTTCACCAGGCCCCGAGCAGGCGCGTGGCCGAGACCAGCACCACCGCCACCAGCACCCAGCGGATGAAGGTGGGCCCCCAGCTCACGGTCATGCGCGAGCCCAGCCAGCCCCCCAGGCTGGAGCCCAGAGCCAGGCAGACACCCACGTCCCAGGCCACCAGCCCGGTGGCGATGAACACACCCAGGGCCACCAGGGTGGTGGTGCCCACCAGCAGCACCTTCACGGCGTTGCCGCGCAGCAGGTCCTGGCCTTCGATCAGCACCACCGCCGCCAGGGTGATCACCCCCATGCCGGCGTGCAGGAAGCCGCCGTACAGGCCCACCGCGGTCCAGGCCAGCGCGCGCCAGACCCAGTGGGCGGGCTGGCCCGCGGGGCGGCCCTCGATCCAGCGCCTGGGGCGCACCAGGAGCACCGCCAGCATGCAGAGCATGGCGGCGCCGATGACCTTGCGGAACAGGTCATCGTCGAGCCCCGCGGAGTACCAGGAGCCCACCACCGAGGCGATGGTGAGCGGGACCAGGGGCCAGGCGGCCCGCCGCAGGTCCAGCAGGCCGCGGCGGCGATAGGTGGCGGAGGCGGTGAAGGATTGCACCACCACGCCCACGCGGTTGGTGCCGTTGGCCACGGTGGGGGGCAGGCCCAGGAAGATGAGCGCGGGCAGGGTGATGAGGGAGCCCGCCCCGGCGATGGTGTTCACGGTGCCCGCGATGATCCCAACCAGGACCACGGCGAGCAGCGTGAGGGGCGGGAGGGTCACGGTGGATTCCGGGCTCGAAGGCGCACAGCCTAACTCGCGCGGAGTTTCGACCCCGGGGTCGCCGGGCTATCGGATCGCGGACCTCCACTCACAGGAGAGCCTCATGCGCGTCCTCGCTGCTTCACTGGCGGCTCTGTTGGTGGCCTGTCCCAGCCCCCAGCATGACCCGGCCCCGGATACGGGCCCCACCTCGGGATGGGAGCCAGGCAATCCGGTGGAGATCACCGTGCAGACCCGCGATGGCTTGGACCTGGTGGGGGACTTCTACGCCGCATCCCGGGCCGAGCGTCCCGGCCTGCTGCTGCTGCACATGAACCCGGTGTACTACGACCGGCATGGCTGGCCATCGGACTTCATCGAGGCCCTCAACACCCGGGACTGGGCTGTGCTCAACCTGGATCGCCGCGGCGCTGGCGACAGCGAGGGATCCCCCGAGGACGCCTTTTTGGGGCAGGACGGGCGCTACGACGCTGAGGCAGGGGTGCGCTACCTGCTGGACACCGCGGGCTGCGACCCCGACGCCATCGCGTTGCTCGGAGCCTCCAACGGCACCACCACGGCGCTGGACTACGCCACCTGGGTGCCCGACGAAGAGGACCTGCCCACCCCCGCTGCGATGGTGTTCATGACCGGCGGCGTGTACACCGAGAACAACAGCCACATGTCGGGGCTCACGCCCCTGCCCCTGCTGTTCACCTATTCCACCGACGAGCGAGACTGGAGCGAGCAGCAGCGCGCTCTCGATCCCGGGAGCTGGCTGTTCCTGGAGTACGCCGACGGGGATCATGGAACCCAGATGTTCGAGGCGGCCCCCGAGGTGGTGGGCGACATCGGTGAGTTCCTCAGCGCCGCCCTGAGGACGGATCCAGGTTGATATGATTACGTTTTTGCTGCAAAAACGTAATCATATCAACCTGGATCCTGGGTGTGGATCCTGGGTGTGTGGATCCTGGGTGTGGATCCTGGGTGCCTGGGTGCCTGACCTCCGCTTCGAACGGGCGAGAGTGGCCAACTCTTCTGCGAATGAGCAGCTCTGAGTGATTCCTGCGAGGCTGGGGCCAGCTCTCGACGAATGACTCAGCGCTTCCTCGCATCCTCCCCGCCGCCACCCTGCCGGCCGGGCCCGGCAGGAGCGGCCGTTGGATCCTGTTGCGTTGGATCCTGTTGCGTGTTGCGCTGTTGCGCCTGTTGCGTGGATCCTGTCTACGCTGTGAGTCTTGGTCAAGAGACGGCAAAGACGGGTCGCCGGTCTGCACCTGGCGCGCCTGGTCCGGTAGCGACCCGGGATTTCCGCAGATAGGCTTGCAGGGCTTTCTCGAGGTGTCCATGCGCCGCCTTCGTCCCCTGCTGCTGCTGGTGCCGGGCTTGCTGTCTTCAGGCTGCGGCCTCGACCTGGTGTGCAGGAAGGACCCACACAGCTGGTACGACGCCAGCAACGCCACCTACACCCTGCTGGAGGCCGACTTCACCGGCCAGCTGGGCAAGTTCGACTTCGACCCCCGCGGCCAGGCCAACAGCGGCCGCAAGGGCTCCTACAGCCTCAAGGACGGCGACCTGGCCTGGGTGGACTCCTACAAGAGCTCCCACTACCTCGAAGAGCGCAAGGGCGAGGGCTACGGCACCATCTACGACAACGGCAACCTCGACCTGCTCACCAAGGTCACCTGGACCGACGTTCTGGGCGACACCTGGGCCCAGCTGCTGCGCGTCGAGCGCACCCGCTGCGAGGGCAGCATCGTGCGCTACGACTTCGACCCTGACTGGACCGTCGACGATCCCCCCGCCTCCAACGCCCACATCTCCTACTGGGCCACCGAGATCGTCTCCGACGACAAGGTCACCATGTACGGAGAAGAGAGCTTCGACGGCGTCCTGTACACCCACAACCGGATCTACAACCCCAACTGCCTGTACAAGGAGACCTGGAATTACGCCGAAGGGGGCTACGTCGGCGAGAGCAAGATGAAGCTCAACGGCGACGGCAGCGCCACCTGGACCCAGTACGGCGACGCCTTCGGCTCCGACTACGACTACGTGGGCGAAGACGAGTACTACATCGATGGCTCCAAGCTCATGGAGTACGGCGTGTACGACCAGGGCACCTCCAACCTGGTGGCCCGCTGGTCCCTGCTCGAGGAGTACGATGGGTCCGGCGCGGGCAGCTACGAGCAGTACGACGGCGCCGGCGGTGTGGAGCTGGACTGTGACGTCAGCTTCGGCGTCGACGGCGCCAACTGCACCATGGAGTGCAGCAACGGCAGCAGCTACAGCTGCTAGCGCCTGGGCCGGCACTCGCGCCCGGGCGTCATCCAGGAGATCCCATGCGCGGCCTGTTTCTTCTGCCCTTCCTCGCAGCTCTCGGCTGCAACCGCGGCGGCCTGACCCCCGAGGACCTGTCCTGCCAGTACGACCCCCACGACTGGTACGACAACGCCTTCTACACCCTGCTGCAGGCCGACGACTCCGGTGCCTGGGACTTCGATCCCATCGGCGACTCCATCGTGGGCAGGGTGGGAAGCTACGGCTTCGAGACCGGTGACTACGAGAGCGTCAACAGCTACGCCGAGGAGCATCCCTACATCGAGGTGAGCGCCGAAGGCTACGGCACCATCTACGCCAACGGCGATCTGGACCTGATCTCCAAGAGCATCTACCGAGATGTGCTGGACGACTCCTGGGCGGTGCAGACCCGCACCGAGCGCAGCGGCTGCAGCGGCAGCGTGCGCACCAGCGAGCTGGACCTGGACGCCGCGGTGGACTCCCAGCCCGACGAGTGGGCCGAGACCACCACCTGGGAGGTGGAGATCGTGGCCGACGACCAGGTGGATCGACACACCGAGCTGGACGAGGAGTACGGGCTGTACATCTACGACAGCACCAGCACCCCAGACGTGGCCGCCGAGGCCAGCTGGGACTACGCCGATGGCGGCTACGTGGGCACCCGCACCACGCTGTACGACGGCACGGGGCAGGCCAACTGGACCCAGTCCGGCGCGGCCTTCGACTCCAGCTCCGACTTCGTGGGCGCGGACACCTACTACTTCGATGGCTCGGTCCTGCGGGACTACGACGCCTTCGAAGCGGGCAGCAGCACCCTGGCCGCCGAGGTGGAGCTGCTCTACCTCTACGACGGCTCGGCCACCGGCAGCTACGTCGCCTACCAGGACGGTAGCGTCATCGAGTGCGACGTGACCATCACCGCCGGCGGTGAGGACTGCACCATGTACTGCTCCGGCTACGGGGAATACGACTGCTGAGCCGCGCTGCATCCGGTCCCCTGAGCCCCTGGGTCCGGCTGGCCCCCTGGCTCGCTGCGCTGGCTTGCTGGATCTTCGCGGCCTGGGCGCGGCTGCGCTGGCTGCACCAGGCCATCCCCGATCGCGACGCCGTCGCCCCCTTCGCCTCCGCCTGGGCCTTGCTGGACGGGCGGCTGCCGGCGCCCCACGAGCCGCACTTCGGGGACGCGCTGTGGCTGAGCTGCCTGCCGCTGGTGGCGGCGGCCGGCTCGCTGGAACAGCTGTGGGTGCTGCGCTTCCTGCTGTCCGCCAGCATCGCGGCCAGCGGCTTCGGCGCCGCCTGGCTGCTGGCTCGGGGAGCCCCCTGGCAGCGAGGCTGCGCAGCTCTGGGTGCCGGCCTGTTCCTGGCCTGGGATCCCGGCCACATCGACAGCGCCATCTCGGGGGCGCGGGGCTACTGGGCGCCCGAGCTGGTGGCCCTGGGGCTGCTGGGGCTGGCGGCGGGCGCGCGCGGGCGGCCCTGGGGTGCGGCTCTGGCTGTGGGTGGTTTCTTCGCAGCCATGCACCATCACCCCATGTCGGCGGGCTTGCTGCTGGGCGCGGCGCTGCTGGCGGCGCCCGCGTGGCGGGCCTCGGCGGGCCGCTGGCGCTGGCTCGCCGTGGTGGTGGGCCTGCTGCTGCTGGCCTCGGGGGTCGGGCGCCTGCTGGCGGGGCGCGAGCTGCGCCACGAGGGGCTGGCCGGCCTGCTGGGGGTGGCCATGGACTCCGCCAGCGCCTCACCGCTGGCCCACCTGGAGCTGCTGTGGCTCGCGCTCGAGGACTTCTTCATGGCGGAGCAGGCCTGGGGCTGGTGGCTGCTGCCGCTGGGGCTGCTGCTGGCCCTCCCGTGGCGGGCGGCGTGGCTGGCCCTGGCGGCGCTGCTGGGGGTGGCGCTGCTGGGGCTGGCGGTGCACCACCTCGATGCGCACCACCTGCGGCTGGCCATCGCCCCCCTGGCGGTGGCGGCGTCACTGGGCTGGTCGCGGCTGGCCCGCCTCTGTCGCTGGCTGCCTGCGCTGCGCGCGCTGGGCGCTCTGCCGCTGCTGGCGGCGCTGCTGGCGCTGCTCAGCTGGCGCTTGCCGCCGTACCTTGACCTGCCCTACCGGGCGCTGGAGGATCTCGACGGCCTGGCCCGGCAGGTGGCCGCACAGCCGGGGCCGGTCTGGCTGGATCGCGCCGGGCTGGATCGGGGTCCCTGCACCGAGCTGTCGGGGGTGACCCTGTCCATGGTCCTGCAGGATCTGCCCAGTGACCACCTGGGAGTGGATCAAGCGGCGACCATGCTGCTGGCCAGCTGTGGTGAGATCCCCGGCGGTCTGGACCTGGTCTGGCTGGGCCACGAGCAGGCCCTGCTGCGCTTCGAGAGCGTGCAGGCTGCCCGAACTTGGCGAGAGGGCTTCGGCGTGAGCCGCGCACCGGTGGGCGACGCTGCCGACGCACTGGGCGTCCTGGGACGACGCCCCGAGGGAGTGGACGACAGCCGCTGGTGGGAGCTGTAGAGCATGTTCGGGGGCGCCCTGCAGGCTATGCTGGAGCTCGAGATGCGAGCATCCCTACCCCTGCCCCTGCTGCTGCTGCCCTGCCTGGGCTGTCCCAAGGCGCCCGAGGTCCTCGCTGCCTCCCCTGCTGCCCCCAGCGCGGAGCAGCCTGTGGCCGCCGCGCCCGTCGAGCCGGCCCCGGTGGATCCCGACGCCGAGCTCACCGCCTGGTACCAGGACATGCGCCTGGCCTGCATCGACCGGCGCACGGCCATCTATGCCCAGCACCAGGCCGATCCCAGCGGTGAGCATGCCCTGGCGGGTGGCAGCGGGGTCATGAGCGGGCTGGCCGCCGCGGGGCTGGTGTCCTGGCAGGCTGCCAACGATCCGCGCGTCAACGATCAGGCCCTGGCCCTCACCCCCGAGGCGCCCGGCACGCCCCTGCCCGCGCGCACCACCCCGGCTGCACCCGGCCTCTACCCCAGCCTGCCCACCGAGGTGCAGGGGCGGCTGGCGGCCATCGAGCTGGCCATGGGCGAGGCCGACCAGCTCTGGCGCGATTGGCAGGAGCAGCCGCAAGATCCGCAGCGACAGGCGCTGGAGACCCAGCTCGACAAGCTGCGCCAGCTCTGCACCGGCGTGCACTGACCACCATGTCCGCCGACGAGTCCCCTCGATCCGTCCTGCGGCGCGCCGCCATCTTCCGCGGAGTGCGCTGGCAGGAGTTCCGGCTGGTGGAGAGCACCATGCGTCGCAGGGTGCTGGAGCGCGGCGAGCGCCTGTTCGAGCAGGGCGAGACCGGCGACAGCATGCACGTGGTGGCCCAGGGCTCGCTGGCCATCCTGGTGCGGGACTCCAAGGGCCGCGAGAACGCGATCTCGCGGGTGCAGACCGGCGACGTGGTGGGCGAGATGACCTTCCTCGATCCGCAGCCGCGCTCCGCGTCCGTCGCGGCGCTGGGGCCAGCGGTGGTCTACGAGCTGGACAGGCACCTGCTGGGCTTCCTTCGCGCCGACGCTCCCGCCGCGGCGGCCGCCATCGTGGGGGGTGTGATCCAGCAGCTCAGCGAGCGCCTGCGCGACACCAACGTCCTCATCGAGGGCACCCTCAGCCGGCTCACCGCGCACCGCAGGCAGGCGGCAGCACCTGCCGGCCAGCGCCTGCCCGCCGGGGCGGCGCCCGCGCGCTTCGAAGGTGAGCTCGATCTGCGCGTGGTCGAGATGCTGCGCGGGCTCACCGCCCGGGATCTGGAGATCCTGTCCTCGGTGGCGCCGCCCAGGCGCTACGCCGACCGGGCCGTGTTCTGCCACGAAGGAGACCCCGGCGTGTCGTGCTTCCTGGTGATCCGCGGCCAGGTGGACGTGCTGCGCTACATGCGCGGCAGGTGGCGCAGGCTGGCCACGCTGGCTCCCGGCGCGCTGGTGGGGCAGCTGGCGCTGGTGGACAGGGCGCTTCGCTCGGCATCCATCCGTGCCCGTGGTCCGGTGGTGGCTCTCGAGCTGGCCCGCGACGACTTCGAGCGCCTGCTGGCTGCGGCCAGCCCCCTCGCCCTCCGGTTCCAGGAGGAGATCGCCGTCTCGGGCATCCGCCAGCTGCGCATGGCCAACCAGCGCTGTGTGCAGCTGTTCGACAAGGCCAAGGTCGCGGTGGGCGCCGAGCATGTCCCGACGGTCCCGCAGCGGGAGCCCGAGCCCGAGCCCGAGGCGCGGCCGGCTCGTCCGCGCCGGGCCGCCAAGCGCAAGAGGGCCGTCTCCGAGATGGAGGATCCGCTCACCTATGTGCAGACCGCCCTCAGGGAGTGGGGCATGTCCCTGGACGACCTGGACAAGATGGAGGTGGTGCAGGCCGACGGTCTGATGAGCGCCGCGGAGTTGGTCGCCCGCAAGAAGCGGTTTTGACTGAGCGCTAGCCGCTCACTTCGCTGAACACCGTGGTGAAGCGGCCGAGGCTGGGGGAGGAGACCGCGATCCGGAAGCGCTTCTTGAGGGGGCGGGAGAAGGTCTCGAAGCAGTCGGGCTCGCCGGACAGCGCCACCAGGGCGTAGCGCTCCAGGAAGGGGGCCGTGCGGGTGCGGTAGGCCGCGGTGGCCAGGGCGCCCTTGACCTGGTGGCGGGGGATGCCGGTGATGCTCTCGTAGGCGGGGTTCACGTCCACGATCCGGTAGTCCACGATGACGCCCGCGTCGTCGACCACCAGCTCGTGGTGGGCACAGCCTTCGGTGTCTTCGGAGGGCCTGGGCTGGGGCTGGGGCTGGGGCTTCATGGGTCTCTCGCGGACCTGGGGCGCTGGAAATGTCGCCACCTGTCTATACCTATAAAAACGATAACTATCGTAAAGGCCATGCGCAAGAACATGTAGCTTTCATTACATGTTCCCCCCGCAGAGCTGGGGCCAGGTGGTCCTCAGCTGTACTCGCGGAGGATGGCCACTGCCTGGCTGCCGTAGCCGCCACCGAACAGGTTGAGGTGGTTCAGCACGTGGTAGAGCTGGTAGAGACCCACGCGGCGCCGCCAGCCGGGGGGCAGGGGCCATTCCTGCTGGTAGGCGCGGTAGAAGGCCTCGGAGAACCCACCGAACAGGCTGGTCATGGCCAGGTCGGCCTCGCGGTGGCCGTAGTAGACTGCGGGATCGATGAGCACAGCCGCTCCGCGCTCTTCCACCAGGTAGTTGCCGCCCCACAGGTCGCCGTGCAGGAGCGAGGGGGGCTCGTCGCTGCCTGCCAGCAGGGCGGGGAGCAGGGGCTCGAGCCTGGCCATGGCCTGGCTCAGCTCCCCGCGGGCCCGGCCCTGGCGCTCGGCCAGGCGGAGCTGGAACAGGAGCCGGTGCTCCCAGTACCAGGCGGCCCAGACCCCTGGACCGGCGGGGAGCTGCGGGTTGGGCTGGGGTGTGGCGCCGATGAAGTTGTCGCCGTCGAAGCCGAAGCAGGCTGCGCTGTGGCGATGGAGGCGGGCGAAGCCGCGTCCGAAGTCCTCGGAGAAGCGTGGCCCGCGGCGGCCGGTGGGCACCAGCTCCTGGGCCAGGAAGTCGGGGCCCACCGCCACGACTCGAGGAACGCGCAGCTCGCCGGCGGTGTGAAGCTCCCGAAGCCCCCTCGCCTCGGCGGGAAACATGCCGCCTGGAGCTGTCTTGTAGAACAGCCGCGCGCCGTCGGAGAGGGTCAGCTGGAAGGCGCGGGCGATGCTGCCGCCCGACAGGGGGCTGGCGCGCAGCACCTCGGCGCCGGTGGCCTGGGCGATGCGCGCAGCGTGCTGCTGGGGGATCACCGGGTGAGCTCGGCCAGCAGCCCCTGGGCCGCGTCCTCGACCAGGTCGAGCACCTCCTCGAAGCCCTGGGCGCCGCCGTAGTAGGGGTCGGGCACCTCGCCGGCCTGGTGCCGGCTGCAGTAGTCGGTCATGAGCACCAGCTTGTGGGCGTAGCTGCCGTCGCGGTCCAGGCGGCGCAGGGCGGAGAGGTTGGAGGCGTCCATGGAGACGATGAGGTCGAAGTCCTCGAAGTCGCGGCGCCGGAATGCCCGGGAGCGGCTGGTGAGCTGGTAGCCGCGACGCGCGGCGTGGCGCCGCATGCGGGCATCGGCGGGCTCGCCCACGTGGTAGCTGCTGGTGCCGGCCGAATCCACCTGGATGTCGGCCCCCGCCTGCTGGATGGCATGGCGCATGACGCCCTCGGCGGTGGGGGAGCGGCAGATATTGCCCAGGCAGATGAAGAGCACACGAGCTGTAGCCACGACAACCTCCTCGCTTGGCGAGAGCGTAGCCGACGCGCCAGCCCATGACATCCACCCCGCGCCTTGCTACCCTCCTGGCGTCCCTCCTTCCCCGAAGATCCCGTGCCTCGCACCAATCCTCTGCTCGCCCGGCTCGACCCCTACCCCCTGGCCGAGCTGGTCCGATCCCGAGCCCGCCTGCTGGCCACAGGGCGGCCGGTCTTCAACTTCGGCCTGGGCGATCCCGTCGAGCCCACCGCGCCTTTCATCCCCGCAGCGCTGCGCGCGGCGGTGTCCGCTGTGAGCCAGTACCCCACCACCGCCGGGCCCTCCTTTTTGAGGGAGGCCATCGCCGGCTACCTGCAGCGGCGTTTCGGCGCGAGCCTGGACCCGGAGACCCAGGTGCTGCCCACCAGCGGCTCGAAGGAGGCGGTGTTCCACCTGCCCCTGGCGGTGATCGATCCCACGGCGACCGATCGCACGGTGATCTACCCGGACCCCAGCTACCCGGCCTACGGGCGCGGCGCGCTGTTCGCGGGCGGCGAGCCCCATGCCGTGCCGCTCGGGGCCGACTGGCAGTTCCGTCCCTGGGAGCTGGACCCGGCGCTGCTCCGGCGCGCTCGCCTGTTGTACATCAACTCGCCCCACAACCCCTCGGGGGCCGAGGCCAGCCTCGACGACCTGGCTCGGATCCACGACCTGTGTCGGCAGCACGATCTGCTGCTGGTGGCGGACGAGTGCTACGCGGACATGTACGATCGCGACCCCCCCCCCTCCGTGCTGCAGGTCTCCAGCGAAGGGGTGCTGGTGGTACACAGCCTGTCCAAGCGCTCGGGCATGACCGGGTATCGATCCGGCTTCCTGGCGGGCGACGCCAGCTGGATCCGCCAGCTGGTGCTGCTGCGCACCAACCTGGGCACGGCCCCCCAGGACTTCGTCAACGCAGCGGCTGCGGCGGCCTGGTCCGAAGACGAGCACGTGCACCAGCGGCGAGCCCTGTTCGCCGCCAAGCGCTCCTTGTTGGTGGGCTTCCTCCAGGAGCTCGGGCTGCAGGTGGCCCCCAGCCAGGCCACCTTCTACCTGTGGTTCCGCGCCCCAGAAGGCCACGACGACGCCAGCTACGCGGCGCTGTTGCTGCGGGCCGGCATCGTGGTGGCGCCGGGGCGCATGCTGGGCAGCACCCGGGCGGGCCACGGCTGGCTGCGGCTGGCCATGGTGCCCGACCTGGAACACTGCCGCCAGGCCATCGCCGCCTGGCGTGAACTCTGAGCAGAGGTACCCATGGACTTCGCGGATCTCCAGCAGCGCATCGAGAGCGGCGCCTCCAACCCCGATCTGCTGGACGGTGACGCGGTGCTGCAGGTGATGGACCTGCTGGACGCCGGTGTGTTGCGGGTGGCCGAGAAGGTCGATGGCTCCTGGGTGGTGCACGAGTGGGTGCGCCAGGCCATCCTGCTCTACTTCCGCGTGGCGGACATGAAGGTGATGGAGCTGGGCCCCTTCACCTGGTACGACAAGATCCCCCTCAAGACCGATCTGCGCGCCCAGGGCGTGCGCCTGGTGCCGCCTGGGACCGTGCGCTTCGGCGCCTACCTGGAGCGGGGCTGCGTGGTCATGCCCGGCTACGTCAACATCGGGGCCTACGTGGGAGCCGGCAGCATGGTGGACACCTGGGCCACGGTGGGCACCTGCGCCCAGATCGGAGCCGGGGTGCACCTGTCGGGCGGGGTGGGCATCGGCGGCGTGCTGGAGCCCCCCGGGACGCGCCCGGTGATCGTGGAGGACGGAGCCTTCATCGGCTCCCGCTGCATCGTGGTCGAGGGTGTGCTGGTGGAAGAGGAGGCGGTGCTGGCCGCCGGCACGGTGCTCACCGCCAGCACCCGCATCATCGACGTGACGGGCCCCCAGGAGGTGGTGCACAAGGGCCGTGTGCCGGCGCGCTCGGTGGTCATCCCGGGCACGCGCAGCAGGCGCTTCCCCGCGGGCGAGTACGAGATCCCCTGCGCGCTGATCATCGGCCAGCGCAAGGCAAGCACCGATCGCAAGACCAGCCTGAACCAGGTGCTGCGGGAGTTCGCCCTTGCCGTCTGAGGCGCCGGGCGCCCTGGGCGACCGCCTGGCGCGGCTCTGCCTCGATCTCTGCGCCCGGTACTCGGTCATCGGTCACGAGCGGGCCCTCTGCGACCATCTGCAGGCCCGCTTCGCCGGCTCGGCCTGGCAGGCCACCCGCTGCGGCAACGCCCTGGCCCTGCGCGGCCCTCGGGGCGGAAGACCGCTGGTGTGCCTGGCCGGCCATCTCGACACCGTGCCACCGGCCCGCGGGGGCGCCTACGATCCCGGAGACGAACCAGCGGAGCGCCTGCCCGCCTGGCGCGAGGGCGACCTGCTCTACGGCCTGGGCGCCAGCGACATGAAGTCCGGGTTGACCCTGATGCTGGCCCTGGCCGAGGACCTGGATCTCCAGGCCCTTCCCTGGGACCTGGCGCTGGTGTTCTACGACCGCGAAGAGGGCCCCTACCTGGAGAACGGGCTGGAGCCTTTGCTGGACGCGGCGCCCTGGCTGGGGCAGAGCGCCCTGGGGGTGCTGCTGGAGCCCAGCGATGACATGGTGCAGCTGGGCTGCCTGGGCAGCATGCACGGCTGGGCCTGCTTCGAGGGCCAGCGGGCCCACTCCGCTCGCCCCTGGCAGGGTCGCAACGCCATGCACATGGCCTCGGGTCTGCTGGCGGCGGTGGCAGCTCACCCTCCTCGTGAGGTGCTGCTGGGCGGGCTGCTCTTCACGGAGAGCCTGAGCGTGACCATGGTGAAGCCTCCCGGCATCCGCAACGTGGTGCCCCAGCGCTTCGCCCTCAACCTCAACTTCCGCTTCGCCCCCGATCGCAGCCCGGAGCAGGCCGAGGCCTGGCTGCGCGCCTTCGTGGCGCGGGCCAGCGCGGGGCAGGCCCGTCTGGAGATCACCGACCTGGCGCCCGCCGGGCCGGTGGCCAGCGATGCCCCCCTGGTGCAGCACTACCTGGCCCTGAGCGGGGTGCCCCCGCAGCCCAAGCTGGGCTGGACCGACGTGGCGCGGCTCTCGCTGCGCGGCATCCCGGCGGTGAACCACGGGCCGGGCCTGTCCTCACAGGCCCACCAGGCGGGCGAGCACACCCACCTGGGCCCCCTGGTGGCCTGCTACCACAGCCTGCGTCGCTTCCTGGAGACGCCGCTGCCTGATCCCGGCGAGGGCTGAGATGCGCCGGCAGCTCGATCTCTGGCTGCCCCTGGTCTGCGCCCTGGTGGTGCTGCTGTGCTGCGGCCGCGCCGCCGTCGTGGACGAAGAGATCTACCTCTTCCTGGCCCGGCAGCTGCGGCAGGATCCGCTGCATCCCTACGAGTTCTGGCGCGCCATGCAGCCCTGGCACCAGGCCGCGCCCTGGTTCGAGTTCGCCCATCCGCCCCTGCACTGGACCTGGCTGGCTGCCTGGATGAGCCTGCTCGGAGAGCGCTCCCTGCCGCTGCTGCGGGTCTGCGCGGCCCTGCCCCCCGCCCTGCTGCTGGGCTGGGCTGCCGGGCGCCTGGTGCGTCGCTGCTGCCCGCGGCCTGGGCTGGTGGCCGCCGCCTGGCTGGCCTCTCCGGTCACCCTGTTGGCTCTGAGCGCCGGGCTGATGATCGATCTCTCCGCCACCGCCCTGGCCACCGCCGGCGTTGCCGCCTGGCGCGAGACCCTGCACCACGGCGGCGAGCGCCAGCGTGCCTGGCTGCTGGCGGCGGGGGCCCTGCTCGGCCTCGGTGTGGCCACCAAGTACCCCATGCTGGTGCTGGCTCTCGCCGTGGGCCTGCACGCGCTGCGCCTGGGGCGTCTGCGCAGCAGCCTGCCCCTGTGGCTGGCCTTCTTCGGCTGCTGGGGCGCGGTGGAGCTGTGGATCGGTCTCGCACACGGTGGCTTCCATCCCCTGACCGTGCTGGCCCACGCCGGGGAGATCGGCCGCGGGCCCATGAGCGGGCGCTTCCTGGGGGTGCTGGTGCGCCTGGGGCTGGCCATGGCGCCGCTGCTGCTGCTGCTGCATCGACAGCGCGCCCTGCTCACCGGAGCCATGTTCCTGGGCTCGGCGGCGGTGGTGTGGGCCCTGCCGCCGGAGCTGTCCGAGGCCCAGACAGGCTGGCTGGCCTTCCTGGCGCTGCTGGGCGCCATCTGGCTGATCAACGTCTGCCGCGCGCTGCTGCCGCGCCGCAAGGACCGCCACCAGGACGACTGGCTGCTGGGCTGCTGGGTGCTGGGCGTGCTGCTGGCCGTGGTGCTGGGCCACAACTTCGCCTCGGGGCGCTACCTGCTGCCCGCCATGCTGCCTCTGGCCTGCCTGGTGGGGCGGCGCCTGGAGGGCCACGGCCTGGCCCGCGCGGTGGCCCCGGTGCTGCTGGGAGTGTGGGCGGTGATCTCGGTGGCCATGCTCATCGCCGATGCCCGCTACGTGCGGGCCGTGGACGACCTGGCCCGGGTGGTGATCCGCGACCACGAGCCGGGCTGGTTCACCGGTGAATGGGCCTTCCGCTACAGGCTCGAACGAGCGGGCTGGCAGGCGGTGGTTCCACCCGAGCATGGTGGTGAGCTGCCCCCTGGCGCGGTGGTGGTCACGCCCACCCACGCCGGGGCCGGCCCGCTGCCCCTGGAGCGGCTGGAGCTGCTGGACACGCTCGACAGCGACGACAGCTTTCCCTTGCGCACCAACGATGTGACCGCCCGGGTGGGCTACTACGGCGAGACCCTGGGAGCCCTGCCGCTGGGCTGGCGCCGGGCGCCGCTGGAGCAGGTGCAGATCTACCGGGTGGCTCGCTGACGGTTGCTCTAGAGCAGGCGACAGAACCCCGAATCTACTGCGGCCCAGCAGTCGCGACTGCGG
>CAZEJJ010000032.1:0-53464 GCA_964512185.1 uncultured Enterobacterales bacterium
GACGCTGACACCGACGCCGACTCGGACACCGACACCGACACCGACGTCGATCTGCAATCGGTGGAGCTGTCCGCCTCGGTCGAGGCCCTCGACACCCGCGACACCGTCACCTTCCAGCTCACCGCCACCTACAGCGACGGTGCCGAAGAGGACGTGAGCGCCGATGCCGAGTTCAGCTCCGCCGACAGCGACCTGCTGGCCTTCTACGAGGCCACCGTGGGTCAGCCCCTGGACGCGGGCACGGTAGAGGTCACCGGCGGCTTCGGCGGCATGGAGGATTCCGTAGAGCTGAGCATCGAGCTGGCGCTGGCCGCCGCAGGCGACCTGGTCTTCAACGAGGTGCTGGCCGACGCCACCGTGGACGGCGACCCCAACGGCGACGGCGGCACCGATGCCGTCGAGGACGAGTTCGTGGAGATCGCCAACCTCGCGGGCGTCACCGTGGATCTGGGCGGTGTCACGGTGGCGGAAAACGACTGGAGCACCTACCTGCCGCGCCACACCTTCGTCGAGGGCACCGTGCTCAAGGCCGGCCAGGCTGTCGTGGTCTTCGGTGGCGGTGACGTGAGCAGCCTCGGAGAGGACAACGTCACCTTCCTCACCGCCGACAACGACGACCCGGGCACCCCCTACGGCCTGTCCCTGCTGGACGAGGGCGAGAGCGTGCGCCTGGTGGCCGCCGATGGCAAGACCACCATCACCACGCTGTCCTACGGCACGGCCTCATTCGATGGCTCCGTGCCGGCGGCCGCCGATGCCTCCATCACCCTGGACCCGGACGTGTCCGGCTCCGACTACGTGGAGCACGGCTCTGCCACAGACGCCAGCGGCGACTACAGCCCGGGCACCTACGTGGACGGCTCGGCCTTCCCCGGTCCGGATGGTGTCTACGGCGGCTGATCTCCGGATCCAGCCTACGCGGCGCTGCGCCTCTCATAGCGCGGCGCTGTCGTGCTTCAGGCCTCCAGGCGCTCCCCGTTGATCCAGATCTCCGTCTGCATGGGTACCCCCGGCTTGAGGGTGGCGCTCACGCCGCAGTAGCGGTCTTCGGAGAGGGCCACCGCGCGGCGGGCGCGATCGGGATCGATGTTGCCTTCCAGCCTGTAGCGCACGGTGATGGCGTCGAACTTCCTGGGGTGCTCGTCGGCCAGCTCACCGCCCACCTCCACGGAGAACCCGGTCACATCCTGCTTCATCTTGCGCAGGATCGAGACCACGTCCATGGCGGTGCAGCCCGCCAGGGAGATGAGGGTGAGCCCCTTGGGGCGCGGCCCGCGGTCCTGGCCGCCCACCCTGGGGGAGGCGTCGATGGTGAACTCGAAGCCGTCGATGTGGGCGGTGAACGCCATGCCGTCCTGCAGGACCACCTTGGTCTCCATGGTTCTCTCCTCGTTCCGGAAGATGGGGTCTGTTCTGCTGGAGCCATCTGCACCCGGAAGTATCACGCGCCAGGGCTCGCTCACCGCCGGCGTGGTATTCCTTGGATCTCGAGCGAGCAGGAGGGAGCATGGGATCTTCCAGCATGAAGAAAAGCTACCGGCAGGAGGTCGTCCAGCAGCAGACCCCCGATCTCGATGATCTCTACGTCGAGGTCCGCGACAGCTTGTTGGAGAGCAAGCGCGCCAAGCTCGAGCTGAAGGCTGGAGAGAAGCTCCCGGTGCAGACGCGGCAGTTCATCTTGTTGGTGGACGGCCTGGTGGAGTGCCTCTCTCCGCAGTCCGGGGCTCGCACCGCCAAGGCGCCCTACGTGGCAGGTCTGCTGGAGTTCGCCACCGATCGCCCTGGTGACATCCTGGTGACAGCCCTCAAGGACTCCGCCTACTACGAGTTCAGCATCGACGACTTCATGGAGCTCTATCAGACCGAGCCCTGGGTGCGGGAGTACCTGAGGCGCCTCTACGAATACGAGCTCAAGCAGCTCTCCAAGGATCTGGACGCCTACCAGAAGCACATGCAAGACTTCTTCGTCCCGGGCACCGCGGGCCTGCTGCCGGGGCCCTACGAGGCGGATGACGTGGACATGGTCGTGCTGCTCATGGAGTCGGAAGACCCCGGCTGGGTGGACCAGCAGCTCCCCCCCTGGGTGCCCCACCTGCCCGGCACCGGCCGGCGCTACATGATCGCCATCTCCCGCTTCGGCGATGTGCGGTGCAAGCACGCCGTGGCAGGGCAGGAGCACTTCGCCTACCAGGAGACCACCGTCTTCGTGCCCTGCATGGCCTTCGGTCTGCCCGGCTTCTTCGCGCCCATCCTGTTCCCCGACAACTACATGGCCATCGCCATCGGGCGCGAGATCTACGGTTTCCCGAAGCGCTTCGGCAAGACCCGTCTCGATCTGGCCAACCACTACGCGGAGCTGAACGTGGACCGCAGGCTCTCCTACTGGCTGGAGTGGGGGGAGCCGGAGCAGGTGGAGGGTGACGAGTACGTGGATCGCTTCGTAGAGGCCTTCTTCGGCAACCGAAGCTGGGCCGACAAGGCCGGAGACATCGCCGGCTGGTGGTTCAAGAGGCTGTTCCGCGAGGATCTGATCCACACCTGGCCGCCGGTACAGGTCTTTGTGCGGCAGCAGGTGCCCGATGTGTCCCTGCCCGGGGAGACCAGCCTGGTCTACGAGACCGACCGGCTGGTGCGCATCCCCTTCGAGATGTTCCAGCCCCAGGCCTTCTATTTCCTGCCCGAGCTGGAATTCCATGCTGGCAAGTGCGACTTCCTGCCCCCCAGCCGCTGCGTTCTGGCCGGGCATGTCAAGCTCGACATGCGCTTTGGCTCCAACCAGCAACTGTGGGACTACCTGGGGCCCCTGGACCGAGCGCGGCTGTTCGCGCGCTCTGTCCGGCGGGCGGGTCGCCGCGGCGTGGACGTCAGCCACAGCTTCTGGGAGCTGCTGCGCAAGTAGATGCCGGATCCTGCTCTGTACCGCTTCGATCTGAGCTACCCCGATCTGGAGGGGCGGTTTCGCCTCGCGCTGGCCCAGGACTCGTCACTGGTGACCATCTCCATGGCAGGGCGGGGATCCGGGGCTGGCCTCGAGGCCTTCCTGGACGGGCTCGACGCCTGCCGAGCGCTCCTGCACCCGGGCGAACGGGTGACCGTGCTGGCGGATCTCGTGGCTCTGGAGGAGGCGCCGCTGCGCACCCAGATCGCCCTGGGCCGCTGGATGCTCACCCACCGCGACCTGCTGGACCGCGTCGCCATCGCCGCCCACGCCGGCTGGACCCTGCAGATCGCCAGGGCCGTGTTCCTGCTGGCCGGGGTGGACAGCGTGGCCTTCGTGGACACCGTGGCCGAAGCGCGGGTGTGGTTGGGGGCGGGGTAGGCCGGACACGATCCGCCACTCACAATTTTGAACAGCCGATCGCGTCCGGAATACCGGTCATGATCGGCGGCTCAAGCGGTTGAGTGCGGGATCACGTCCGGAATACCGGTCATGATCGGCAGCTCGAGATGTTGAACTGCGAATCGCGTCCTCCCGACGGTCTCCGCGGCGGCGGCAGGGCGATGGGCCCCTTGGGCTGGCTCCACCGGGCTCAGCGCACCAGCGCCAGCGCCGCCAGCGCCGCCAGTGCCGCCAGCAGGGCAGCGGCCGGGAGCCCCAGCAGGGGGAGCAGCAGCAGGCTGGCCAGCAGGGAGCCCAGGCAGCCGCCCAGCAGGTCGGCGGCGTAGAGCGGGGCCACCACGCCGCTCTGCTGTGGGCGCCCCAGCTGGCTGGCGAGACCGAACAGGGCCGCGGTGCCCGCGCCGGCCGCCAGCAGCAAGGCGCCCGTGCCGGCCAGGCCACCGGTGCTGCCCAGCTGCAGCAGCCCGGCCGTCGTCAGAGCCGCCAGCGCCGCGCCCAGCACGAGCGCCCGGCCTCGCCAGGGGCTGAGCCCCCCGGGGGCGCGCGCCAGGCGATCCACCCCCAGCGCGCCCAGGGAGAGCCCGGCCATGAAGACGGTGAGCAGCAGGCCCAGGTCCTGCCAGAGCACGCCCCGGGCCACCTGGTAGTGCAGCATGAGCGTGGACTCCAGCACGATGCCCGTGAAGCCCGCCAGGGCTGCCAGCAGGCGCCGGCGCCCGCGCGCAGCTCGGCGGGCGAGCAGGACCAGGATGGCCAGGGGGGTCAGCAGCGCGGCCGGGATGGCCACGGGCAGCCAGGGGCTGCCCAGCAGCCCGGTGAGATCTCGCATGGCCAGGCCCGGGTGGAAGCGTCCCGCCCAGAGCAACAGGCCCAGCTGGTAGCAGCTGGGGTGGGCGTCGCGGTTGGCGGGGGCGGGCGAGGCGGCCAGCAGCGCCGCGATCTCGGCGGTGCGGTCGTTGTTCAGCAGGTAGCCCAGCATGGGCGCCGACAGCAGGCGGGTCTGCAGCTGGCGGTCCTCCATGCGCCGCGCCAGCACCTCGGCGTCCCGCAGCAGGGGAGCCTGGGACGCGATCCAGGTGTTCGTGGTGCCGGGCAGCACCAGCACGTCGCTGAAGGCCGCCTCCAGGGCGCGCTGCACGGTGGCGTTGCGCCAGGTGAGCGTGGGTGTCCACAGGTTCTCGGCACCGGGCAGGCGCAGGGCCAGCACGCCGTCGGGCCTCAGGCGCTCGGAGCAGGCCTGGAAGAACTCGGCGCTGTAGTAGCGGGCGGCGGCGGCGGAGTCGGGGGCGGGCATGCCCACCAGCAGCAGGTCGTAGCGGGCCCCGCGCTCCAGCAGGCGGCGCGGGTCGCCCAGCGCGATCTGCACGCGCGGATCATCGAAGACCGCGGCCTGTTCGACAGGCAGCTGGTCCAGCACCAGCTCCAGGAAGGCGCCGTCCAGCTCCGCCACGGTGACGCGCTCCGGGCCGTGCTTCAAGGCCTCCGCCAGCAAGCCCTCGGCGGCGCCTCCCAGCAGCAGCAGCTCGCGCGGCCGCGGCAGCTGCAGCGCGGCTGGGTGCACGAAGATCTCCGCCTCGGCGCCCTGGCTCTCGAAGGCCAGCGCGCCGTTGAGGAACACGGCCACCTGCTGCTCGCGGCGCTCCACGGTGACCCGGCCGTAGGGGGTGTCGCGGCTGGCGGCCAGGGCCGGGTGCTCCAGCCGGGTGAGCGCGGGGTCGAGCCGCGTCGTCTGCGAGCTCCCCGCCAGCAGGGCCAGCCCCGCGATCACCGCCCCGGGCGTGAGCCAGCGAGGGCGGGGCCCACCCGCTGGCCAGCAGGCCGCCACCAGCGCCATGGCGCCCGCCAGCATCGCGGTGGCCAGGTTGCTCATCCCCAGGGCCATCATGCCGGTAGCCAGGGCGCCGCCCAGCAAGCCTCCTGCGCTCTCCACGCCGTAGGACCCCGCCAGACTGCGGCCTTCGCCGGCGGCGCGCTCGGCCACCCGGCGGAACAACATGCCCGCCAACAGGGCGGGGGGCAGCAGGATCAGCGGCAGGCAGAGCAGCTGCTGGTACAGGGGCAGCGCCGCCCCCGGGGTGGCCTGCAGCAGGCTGCGCAGCGCCCTGGCGAGCAGCGCCTCGCAGGGCAGCAGCAGGGCCAGGGCCAGAAAGGCCGCGCGGATGGCGCCGGGCCCCGCGCCGCGGAGGGGCAGCGCCCCCAGCCCCGAGCCCAGCAGCCAACCCCCCAGCGCCAGCAGGTAGATCAGCTCGCTGCCCTGCAGGGCCACGTTGAGCTCGCGCAGCAGCACCACCTGGCCCAGCAGCGTGACGGCGCCCGTGGCGAGCAGCCAGGGGAACAGGCCCCTAGTCCTCGATGGTGACCTTTTCACTGCTGAGCTTGAAGCCGCCCGACAGCTGGTCGAGGAACTGGGGGATCATGCCCGTGTACCAGGCCCAGCCGATCCCGCCCACAAAGGCCAGGCAGGCCCAGAATTTCCAGTTGCCCATGGTGGTGATCCTCGTGCCGCGCGTTCACTTCAGATGATGCCACGGGCAGGCCCGTGGGGCCAGCCTGGAAAAAATTCCGAAGCCGACCCAGACTGGAGACACTGAACAGGCGGACGGTGAACGGAGGAACGATGAACAGCCTGGCCGCCATCACCTTGATGCTCTTCGGAAGCCCAGCGAGGGCCACCGACTGGGAGCTGGGCGTCGGCACCCGCGACAGCCTGGCGGAGCCCGGCCGCGTGGAGGGTGCTCGCCTCGTGGGGCGTCGTGTCTTCCCCGGCCTGGCCCTGGAGGCGAGCCTGTACGCCACGCCCCGCGCGCCGAGCGGCTCCGCTCTCGGGGCCACGCTGCTGCAGATCGTCGACGTGGGCGGTGCCGAGTCGGCCATGCAGTACCCCATGACCATGGATCGGGCGACGGCGGAGCTGCGCCTGGACCTGGGCGCGCGACCCGCCGAGCGGGAGCGAGCTTTCTCCGGCGGGCCGCACCTGTACCTCGGTGTGGAGGGCCGCATGCTCTCGCGCTACGCCCTGACCCTCGAGGGGGGTGAGGTGCGGGTGGGCGATCCCGAGACCGTCTACGCGCTGGGGCCCACCCTCGGAGCGGGCGTCGACGCCTGGTACCGCGGTCGGGTGGGCCTGCGCCTGGTGATCCAGGACCGCAGCTGGTGGGGCGACGAGCTCGTCTACGAGCTGGACGGCGAGCCCGGCGGGCGCACGCTGCACCACCACGTCACCACCTCTCTCGATCTCTTGCTGGCCTTCTGAGAGGAGCGCAGCCATGAAACGTGCGACCATTCTTCTCGCCGCGATGCTGCTACCCCGGTCCGCCTGGGCCCTGGAGCTGGGCGTGGCCCTGGGCAGCGAGGCCACGATCAACGACCCCTTCGTGCAGCGCGTCGGCCCGGGGCTGCGGCTGCTGGTGGCGCCCCGGGAGGGGCTCGAGGTGGCGCTACATGGAGCCATCTGCCCCCGTTTCGGCGATCCTGACCACAAGGCGCTCACCACGGAGCTCATCGAGGAGTTCCACGTGGCGCCCGACATCTCGCTGATCCGCCACCGCCTGGACTCCACCCTGGCCCTCTACCCGCTGGCTGGAGGCCTGGGCGACTGGCAGCGGCGAGCCGGGGTCTACGCCGGCATGGGCCTGGTGCACACCTGGGACGATCTGGAGGTGGTGGGTGCCTACGACCAGCCCGAGTGGCTGGCCACCGAGGACCAGTGGCACGTGGCCACCGTCTACGGGCTGGCTGGCGAGCTGCGCAGGGAGGCGCTGGGCGTGGGGCTGCGCATGGAACGGCAGCACTACACGGAGGTGGTGGGCACCGAGTACCTGGAGACCAAGAAGACCACCTGGCTGGCGGTGGAGGTGTCGTGGCGCTTCGCCCTGCCCCGGGAGTGATCCTCCTCGCGCTGCTGGTCCTGGTCGGCTGGGCGCGCCCCGCTGCAGCCCAGCCCGCGCTGAGCTGGTGGGTGGCGGATGCGCAGCAGGCGCAGCAGGTGCAGGCCGCCCTGGAGCAGCTCTGGCCTGGGCACGGGATCTCGGTGGTGATGGGAGCGCACGCCGCTGGGTCCACGGGCGTGTGGGTCGAGGCGGGGGAGCTGCGGCTGGTCTCGGTGGGCGCGGATCGCCGCGCGCCCTGTCCGGAGCCGGCGCTCACCCAGGTGGCGTTGGTGCGTGGCTGGGTGCTGGAGGCGGAGCTGCCGCCACCCAGCGCGCCGCCCGCGCCTGGCACCGAGGCGCCCGCGCCGCCTCCGATCCGGGCGGCGGAGCGGGGCCCCCTGTGGCTGGACATGGGCCTGGGGCCCGCCTCCCGGCGCCCCGATCGCACCCCGGTGCTGCGCTACTCCGGCCGGGCCAGCGTGCTGTTGCGTTCGGTCCGGCTGGGACTGGACCTGGCCTGGGAGCCCGGCGAGGAGACAACGCTGGAGCAGGAGCTGGGTAGCGGCGGCGCCCGCATCACCCGCCTGGGCACCGGCGCCGTGCTCGGCTGGGCGCTGCCCATCCCGGGGGACAGCCTCTGGGAGCTGGACACCTTCGCCGGACCGCGGTGGATCCGGGGCCGCAGCTCCATGGATCCCGGCGCCCAGGCCGCCACCTGGCGGGTCTACTGCGCCGGCCTGCGCCTGGAGCACTGGCGCCCTGCCAGCCCCAGCTTCGTGCTGGGCGGCAGCACCCTGCTCGCCGTGGACCTGCCTCTGGATCCGTCCCAGCAGGCGCTCCCTGAGGGTGAGAGCCCGCGGCTGCGTCCCTTCACCTTCGCTCTCGAGCTGCGCGTCGCGCGCGCCCTCTGAACCCGGCTACCCTGGAAGCACCATGAAGGCTCATCCGGACCAGCTGCTGCGGGGCTTGCAGGCCGGCGATGACCGGGCGCGCGAGCAGCTGTACCGGGACTACTCCGAGCAGGTGCTGGGCTGGACCATCCGCCTGGGCAGCCCGGACATGGACGCCGAGGATCTGGCCCACGAGGTCTTTGTGGTGGCCCTCGAGGGCGTGCACGGCTTCCGGGGCGAGGCCAGCCTGGGCACCTGGCTGTTCGCCATCACGCGACGGGTCATGGCCAATGCGCGCCGGCGAAGGGCCTTCAGGCGCTTCGTAGGGCTGGAGCGCGTGGCGGAGCCCGCCTCCAGGGGGCGGGGCCCCGAGCAGCATGCCCGGGCCCTGGAGCGGCGGCGTTGGGTACAGCAAGCTCTGGAGGGGCTGTCGCGGAAGCACCGCGAGGTGCTGGTGCTGGTGGAGCTGGAGCAGCGCCCCACCGCCGAAGCGGCCTGGATGCTGGGGGTGCCCGTGGGCACCGTGCACAGCCGCCTGCACAGCGGGCGTCGGGCGCTGGCGGCGAGGCTGCGGCGGCTGGGCTGGGACGAGCGGGAAGGTGTGCTGCGTCAGCGGGTGGTGCCGCTGGGTCGGGGGGCACCGTGACCCGCCTGCCGCCGGAGCTGCGAGACGATCTCAGCCCCCTGCCGGATGAGATCGAGGGTCTCGTGCAGCCGCTGCCGGCCCACTGGTCGGGGCGCCTGGTACAGGACAGCCAGCCGCAGCCCGTGGAGCTGGCCCGGCTTCGGGCGCGCCTGGCCGCGGAGCCGCGGCGCGCCCCGCGACCCACGCGGTCGCGCCGCGCGCTGGTGGCCGTGATCGTCTTGATCGCCGCCATCGGCGGTTGGCACGCCTTCGAGCCCAGCGCGAGCGACCCGGAGGGCCCGGCCCTGGTGAGCCTGGGGGGTCCCGCCCAGGTCCTGGGACCCACCATCTCGGTGGAGGGCCAGGGCCGCCTGTCGGTCACCCGCGGCGATCTCCATCACCAGCGGGTGCAGCTGCTGGCGGGTGGCGCCACCTTCCGGGTGGATCCCTCGGGCCCGCCGACGCGGCTGGTGGTGCAGGCCGGCGATGTGGAGGTGGAGGTGAGAGGCACGGTGTTCACCGTGGAGCTGCGGTCGCCCTCAGTGGTCGTGCGGGTGCATCGCGGGCAGGTGGAGGTGCGCCACGGGGGTGAGGCTGAGCTGCTCGGCCAGGGGCAGCGCTGGCGCCGGCCGGCGGAGCCGGTGGCCCCTGCTCCGAGCATCGCGGTGCCCGATCCTGAGCAGGTTCCGGAGGAGCGGGTCGTGGACCTGGCCCCCGCCCCCGAGCGGCCCGCGCCCATCGAGCCCATCCAGCCCGAGGAGGTCCTGGCCATGGCGCCCGCCGAGGCGGTGGAGCAGGTCCCGTCGGAGCGGTCCCTTGCTGCCGCAGAGGCCTACGTGGACATCCTGGAGCTGCTGGAGCTGGAGGCCTCGCCACGGACCTTGCTGGCAGCCACCGCTGGCTTCCTCCACGACCACTCCGGATCGGCCATGGCCTCCGAAGTGGCGGCGATACAGCTGGAGGCCCGCGCCGAGCTGGAGCCATCCCAGCCCATTCTGGCGGAGCTGGATCGCTGGCTGGCGGACAACCCCGAGGGGGCCTGGCGGCTGCGCCTGCTGGCTGCCCGCGCGCGGCTCGCCCACCAGGGCCTGGGGGACTGTGTCCTGGCCCTTCCGTCCTACAGCGACCTTCTTCGGGAGGGGGGCGAAGCCTGGCGTGTCTGGGCCCGGGAGGGGATCGAGGCCTGTCGCGGGGAGGACTGAGCCTCGCTCGGGGCTGCGCCGGGCATGGCGGACACCGGTGAGACGGTCTGCCCGGCGGTGGGGGCCGGTGAGGCGCTGGCTCGCGGCGGCGCTCGACTGCAGGATCCCCAGCTGAGAGCGGGCGACAGAACCCCGAATCTACTGCGTCACTACGTCCGTCCAGCAGTCGCGACTGCGGCCGTCCCTGCTTGCAGCGCTCTCGGTCAACGTGCTCAAGCCACCCGTTACGGACGCCTCTTTCGCCCAACGCTGCGCAGAGCCGGCCTCGCTGAGCGCCTGCTGGCCCTCGCTACGATTCGGGACGGCCAGCCTATCGGCGACCTGTTCTGTCGCCTGCTCTGAGCTTCCTGGTGCTGATGTGGGAGCGCGAGCAGCACCCGGACGGCCTCTGGCCCGAGGGCCTTCAGCGGCTTGGCCCGGTCAGCGCTGCAGCTCCAGCTCCCCCAGGCTCCAGCGGGCCGTGACCTCGCCGCTCTGCAGGTCCACGCGGATGGCGTCCACGGGCATGGGGTCGCCCTTGCTCTGGCCGATGGCCGAGAAGATGGTGTCCCAGGTGGAGCGCTGCAGCAGGGTGCGCGCGATGCGGCCCAGGCTCGTCTGCGGATGGCCCAGGTGCTGGCGCACCGTGTTGTAGTAGGAGGCCCAGCGCTGGGAGGGCTCGTAGGGGCGCCAGTAGGAGTAGTCCACCCGGATCTCCACCGAGCCCTCGGTGCCCGCCGGCAGCACCAGGGTCTCGCGGCGGGTCTCCCAGGGGTGCAGGGCGGTGCTGGGGCCCTGGCTGGCGGCGATGGTCACGTCGTAGGTGTCGCTGCCATCGGCCATGAGCTGGGAGGCGCGGTAGGAGCGGCTGTCCAGGGCGCCACCCTCGGCGGGGCAGGGGCCGGCGCAGGCGCGCAGCCGGTACTCGGGAGCGGGGGGATTGCCCGAGGGCAGGTCGTGCCCGGCCATGTTCTCCACATCCAGCAGCAGGTGCAGCGCACCCTCGGCTCGCTCCAGGCCCGCGAAGCTCAGGGTCATGGCCTCGGCCACCATGTCGGGGTCGTGGCCGCCCGGGAAGCTGTGATCCTTGATGTCGCGCTCGGGCACCCCGGGGAGCTGGGCCGCCTGGCCGCGGTAGGCGGGCATGTGGCAGTCGGTGCAGTTCTGATCATCGGGGCCGGCGGCCTCGATCCACTCCTGCCAGGTCCAGTCGATGGGCACACCGGTGAGGGGCCACTCGGACGAGTGGCAGGTGCCACAGAGTGCGTCGTCCCAGCGCTGGAAGTGGTCCGCCGCGCCGGTGGCGTGCCAGGGGCTCAGCGCGTCGTCGAAGGGGCCCAGCATGCCGGCGTGGGGATCGTGGTCCATGCGCGCGGGCGCCTCGTCGGTGGACACCGTGGTGGCGGAGTGGCAGACCACGCAGGTGACGCCCTCCTGGGCCACCGGGTCTGAGACGTCCATGTCCTCGGGCCAGGCCAGGGCCAGGGGAGCGTGGCACTCGATGCAGAAGCGGCGCTCCGAGGGATCCATGCCCCGCAGGCCCAGAGTGATGCCGTGCAGCTTCACCTCGGTCTCGGCCTGGGTCCAGCTGCGCGACAGGTAGGAGTCCTGCCACTGCTGGTAGATCTCCTCGTGGCAGCTGCCGCAGAAGGCCGCGGAGCGGTAGGCGCCGCGGTCTACCGCCGACCGCTGGCCGCGGTTGCCGTACTCGTGCAGCTCGGGCAGGGGCTCGTGCAGCAGGCCGTGGCTGGCCTTCCAGCCCAGCAGGGCCATGGGAGGGGCGGCCAGGACCGCCAGCAGGATCCAGCGGCGGCGGCTCATGGGTTGGCCTCCAGCCAGCTGACCAGGCAGGCCAGCTGCTGCGCGCCGTACTCTCCCGCGGTGATGCCCTGGTGGCGCCACTTGATGGGCGCCGCGTCGGGCCGACCGATGACCACGGAGCCCAGCAGGTAGGCGGCGTCGAAGTGCTCGCGCTGCAGGGCGCCGCGCAGCACGGGGGCCGCCGGCTCGTTGCCCACCGGCCCCAGCTGGGAGTCCTCGTGACAGTGGACGCAGAGGCTGGTGTAGAGCTGCTCGCCGCTGTGCGTGGCCGCAGCTTCGCCGTCGGCCGGCAGCTGGCAATCCCCGGTCTCGAAGCCCTCGTCCTGCAGCCATGCGTCGAGGTCCCATGTCCACGGGTGTTCGGAGAGGGCGAGCGGATCAGGCAGATCGAGGTACTCGCTGCGCTGGAAGTGGCACAGCTCGCAGCTGCCGGGAGCCTCGCTGGCCGCGCCCGGCTGCGGTGCCAGCGCGCCGCTGTGAAGCAGCTCCAGCAGGGCGTCCAGCTCGGCGGGCTCGAGGATGGGCTCGCGACCGGGCTCGTCGCTGGCGAAGCCCTCCATGAGGGAGCCGGGCCGCCCCTGGCTCAGGACCTGGCGCAGCAGCTCTTCGCTGGTGTAGGACAGCCAGAGCGTCGAAGCCAGGGCGGGCACCGCGCCCGGTGCGCGGCCCCGCTCCCGGCCTCCACCTGAGGGGCCGTGGCAGGCGCCGCAGAAGGTGGCGTACAGCCGCTCCGCGTCTAAAGCCGCGCCGGGTGCCGTCGGCTGCCAGCCCTCCTGCTGATCGCGCTGCAGGTGGCCCAGCAGCGACAGCCAGGCGGCCAGAAGCTGGCGCTGCTCGCTGTCGAGATCCGGCGTGGGCATGCGCGCGGCCTGCTGCAGCGCGTGCGGATCTTCCAGCTGCTGCTGGGCCCAGCCCAGGGCGCAGTCGTAGGGGGCGGTGGGATCGGCCACCACGCGCTGACCGAAGTCCAGCAGGTCGGGACCCACCAGGCCGCCCCGCCCGCCGATCCGATGGCAGCCCGCGCAGCCCCCGCCCTCCAGGCTGGCGGCGAGCTCTGCGCGCGCCTGGACCAGGGCGGGCCAGGGGGCGAAGGCCTCGGGGCTGGTCGCCGGGTCGTGGCAGTGCAGGCAGGCTGCCCAGGCCAGGGAGCCGGGCAGGGGCGCATCCATGCCGTAGGCAGCGCCCTCGTGGAGCTCCAGGGCACCCGGATCGCCCTTGTGGCATGGGGTGCAGCCCAGCTCGAGGGGGTCGTGCCACACATCGGCGTGGGCGGCGAAGGGCTCGTCCTGGAGCGGTTCGTAGCCGGCTCCGGCCAGGTGGCAGCTGCTGCAGTACTCCTGGGAGTCCGCCGCGGTGCCCGGGGAGACACGGGCAGGCATGGCGCGCAGCCCCAGCTCGAAGCCGGCGTTGGCCTGCGCGTATTCGGCCTGCACCTGCTGCCAGGCGGGGCGGTCCCTGGTGGCCATCAGCGCGCTGAGGATCGCGCTCGACGCCACGGCCGCCAAGAGCCAGGGGCTGGCTGCGAAGCCCTTGATAGGGGGCTGGTTCACCACACCAGGCTCCAGTCAGGGCCGCGCAGGTAGACCGCCACCAGGGTGAGCCCCAGGTAGCAGCTGAGCAACCAGCCCAGCAGGAAGACGGGCAGGGTCAGGCCGGCGCAGCAGGCGCGCCACGGCCCGCGAGCCAACAGGAGCAGCAGCGCCGCCAGCCCGCAGCCCAGCAGCACGCTGGCGTTCCAGTGCCAGGCCCACAGGGGCGTGGAGGCCAGGGCCACCAGACTGAGCAGGCCCAGCACGGCGATGGTGGTGGGGCGGCCCAGATCCGCGAGGCTCTGGGCCTTGATGCGCTCGGGTAGCAGGGGCAGGCTGAGCAGCAGGCCGATGAAGGCACCGGGCACCAGGTAGGTGACGAAGAAGGCCGGGTGGAAGTGCAGCAGCTCCTGCAGGCCCACCAGGTACCAGGGGGCCTTCATGGGGTTGGGCGTGATCTCGGGATCGGCCTCGGGTCCCAGCGGGATGGGCTGCCAGAAGGAGAGGATCACGGCCAGCAGGGTGACCAGCAGGGTGAGCCAGATCTCCCAGCGCATGATGGCGCTCCTGGAGCGCGTGACCGCCCCGCCTGCGGCGGCCTCGGCCCGCTCGGTGAGCGACAGCCCGCCGTCGCGGCGGATGCGGAACAGGTGCACGGAGAGCAGGACTGCGAGGATGAGGGGCAGCGTGATGCAGTGGTGCACGTAGAAGCGCAGCAGGGTGGTGCCCGAGATGCTCGGCCCCCCCAGCAGGGCCTGCTGAACGTGCTCGCCCACCACGGGGGCGGAGGCGGCCATGTTGCCGCCCACCGTGACGGCCCAGTAGGCCAGCTGATCCCAGGGCAGCAGGTAGCCGGTGTAGGACAAGGCCACCGTCAGGAAGAAGAGGATCACCCCCACCCACCAATTGAGCAGCTTCTTGCGGTGGAACGCGCCGCGCCAAGCCAGGCTCAGCAGGTGCAGCACTACCGTGACCACCATGGCCTGGGCGGTCCAGTTGTGCAGGGCCCGCAGCATGCGGCCGTAGCGCACGCGCTGCTCCAGGGCCTGCATGCTCTCCCAGGCGGCGTTCTCGGAAGGCACGTAGACGTACATGAGCAGCACGCCGGTGACGGTGAGGATGACGAAGAGCGCGGTGGACAGCAGGCCGCCGAAGAAGGTGGCCCGGAAGCGCAGGGCGGCGACGCGCACCCGCGGGGCGTGCAGGTGGTCGAAGAAGCTCCACAGGGCCTGTGGTAGGGCGCGCAGCTGCTCGCTCATGGCCTAGGAGCCCTCGAGGAACAGGCGCTCGCCCACCCTGACCAGGGAGTAGCGCTCCAGGTCGCGGGTGGCGGGCCCCTGCTGCACCCGCCCCAGCTCACCCGTGCCGCCCTGGCCATCGAGGAACGCGAAGCGGCTGCCGTGGCAGGGGCAGACCAGGCTGCTCTGGTCCTGGCTGGGGCGCAGCGCGCAGCCCAGGTGTGTGCAGGCCAGGGAGACGGCCACCAGGCCATCGGCGCCGGTGTCGGCGGCCTGGAGGATCAGCACCTGGTTGGCGGCGTCGAGCCAGTAGCCTTCCCGCGAGCTCTGCACCCTGGCCAGCACCTCGGTGCTGCGGCCCAGATAGCTGCGGCTGCGGCTGCCTCGCTCGTGGCCGTGGGCGAAGAAGGACCACAGGAAGCGACCGGACAGCGCCGCTACTCCCAGGGCGGTGCCCCGGCCGAGCCAGTCCAGGAACGCGCGACGGGAGAGGGGCATGGCTGCCGGGGGCGGGGGAGAAGCTGACAGCTAACGCCAAACTCCTTCGATGGGCTCATCGCAGTGCTTGCATACACCGCCTTCGATGTTCATCTCGGTGATGAAGAAGCCCTTGCGGCCGATGACCAGCTCACCGCACCCGGGGCAATAGCTGTGGTTGCCGGCGTGCCCGGGCACATTGCCCACGAAGGCGTAGCGCACGCCCTGATCCATGGCGATGGCGCGCGCCCGCTCCAGGGTGGCCACCGGTGTGGGGGGCAGGTCCCTGAGCTGGTAGTCGGGGTGGAAGCGTGTGAAGTGCAGCGGCACGTCGGGACCCAGCTCACCCATCACCCACCTGGCCATCTCCGTCAGCTGGGCTTCGTCGTCGTTGAGGGTGGGCACCACCAGGTTCACCAGCTCCAGGTGCACGCCGCGGCCGCTCACCTGCTTGATGCTGCGCAGCACGGGAGCCAGCTCGGAGCCGCAGACCTCGCGGTAGAAATCCTCGCTAAAGCCCTTGAGATCGATCTTCACGGCATCCAGCACATCGCAGAGCTCGCCCACGGCCGCCTCGGTGCCGAAGCCGCAGCTGATGAGCACCGACCGGAGGCCGTGCTCGCGACCCAGCCGCGCGATGTCGCTGATGTACTCCAGGAACACCGTGGGCTCGTTGTAGGTGTAGGCGATGATCGGCGCGCGCCGGGTGCGCGCATTGCGCACGATGATCTCGGGCTTGATGAAGGGCGTGTCGTAGTCTTCAGGTCTGGCCTGGGAGATCTGCCAGTTCTGGCAGAACCGGCAGCGCAGCGGACAGCCCGAGGTGGCCATGGAGAAGGCGTCGGTGCCAGGCAGGTAGTGGTAGAAGGGCTTCTTCTCGATGGGGTCCACGTGGGTGGAGATGGGGCGGCCGTACACGAGGCTGCGCAGCTCGCCGCCCACGTTCAGGCGTGCCCGACATCGGCCCCGCTCCCCCGGCTCCAGCATGCATCGGTTGGCGCAGAGCAGGCAGCGCACCGCGCCGGATTCGTGGGCGTGGGGCTCCACGTCCACCAGATCCGCTGGATCGTGGCAGGCCGCGCAGTCGGAGCCCTGGGCGGCGGAGATCCAGTGGCGCGCCACGGGAGCCTGGCGCAGCAGCTCCTCCAGCGACGCCGCCCAGGCCGTGCCGGAGAGCTCGAGGGCCCGCTCCAGCCAGCGCGGACCTGGAAGCAGCCCCGCGCCCGCGGCCAGGGCGCAGCCGCCCGCGGCGGCGCGGAGGAAACGGCGGCGATCTGGCAGGTGGTCTTCCATGGCTCCTTCCCGGACGGATCATGATGCCATGATCATGGTCGATCGCGCAGTCGCGGCATGTCAGCCTGGGATTGCCCGGTGGTGGGCCCCGTGGTATTGTCCCAGCTGCCCTGTATGTCGCGAATGTCTCATTTTCGCGGCGAGGAACAGGCGAGCGAGAATGGACGAGACCCTCCTCTCAACAGGGGACGCCGCCCGGTACTGCAAGGTAGACCGCCGTACCATGCTGCGCTGGCTCAAGTCAGGCCTCCTGCCGAGCTATCTCACCGGTGGCGGGTGGCGTCGAGTGCGCCGTTCCGACCTGCTGACGTTCATGATCAGCCGCGGCATGAGCGTTCCCCTCGAGCTGGATCCTGGCCCCCCTCGGGTGGCGATCGTCGACGACAACCAGGCCTTCGCCAAGGCCGTCCGGCGCTTCCTGAAGGGGAGGTGCCCCGGTGTGGATGTGCGCATGGCGCACGATGGCTTCGAGGCCGGGCTGCTTCTGCTGGACTTCCATCCGCACCTCATCCTGCTCGACATCGTCATGCCCGGCGTGGACGGCTTCGGGGTCTGCCGGCGCATCAAGCTGCAGCCCCAGCTCGCCAACGCGGCCATCTGGGTGATCTCCGGCAACCTCGACGACCAGGCGCGCGAACAGTTCGAAGAGCTGGGGGTGGCCGGCTGCCTCTCCAAGCCCATGGACGAGCAGCAACTGCTGGCCATCGTTGAGCAGCACCTGCCCCGCGTCGGGGCGCCGGCGTGAGCCGACGCGGCTCCCTGCCCGAGCTGCTGGCTGCGCTGGACAGCGATCAGCGCGAGCCGCTCCTCCCGGTGCTTCGAGCGCTGGTGCACGGGCTCAACAACCACCTCGCCACGCTGGGTATGGAGCTGAGCAGCCTGGGCGCCCTGGGCCGAGGCCTGTCCGCCGAGTCCGATCCTGACACCATCGCCTTCAGCGCCACCGAGCTGCTCGACATCGAGCAGAATCTTCAGGACCTGCGCCGGGAGCTGCAGCAGATCGCGGCCGCCCTGAGCGCCTGTGTGCAGGGATCCTGAGGCGGGCGGGATCAGCCCCCCGGGTACAGGCTCTGCCACCACATGATGGTGGTCACCAGGCAGAGCAGGGGGCCTGGCACCAGGCCCCAGCGGCGCCAGCGGGCCGGTACGCAGCGCCAGGCCGCCAGCGCGCTCAGCAGGGCCCACGCGAGGGCTGTGAGCAGGCCCCCGACCACCGCCGCCCAGCTCGAGTAGCGCCAATCCACCTGGACCGATCCTCCGGGCAGCCAGACCGCGTTCAGGACGCCGTCGGCGCGCACCACCTGCGTCGCTTCGCCGTCCAGGCTCGCCCGCCAGCGTCCGGAGTGGGGGTAGCTCAGGAGCAGCCAGACAGGGCCAGCGCTCTCCACCGTCATGACGACCTGGTTGTAGCTGCTGTGCTGCAGGCGGATGGTGCCTGCCGCGGATCCTGTGCTCGGGGAGGACGCCTCCAGCACGCAGGCGTCGGGCGCGAGCGCTGCGTGGTCGAGCAGATCGTAGGCTTGCTCCTGGGAACCAACCTCCTGGGCGTCGAAGCACAGCCGCGCCAGCTCTTCGGGGAACTGTAGGCCCCGCTCCAGGTGGCCCTCCACCGCGCTCGAGCTGAACCAGTCGCCGGGATTCCCGAAGGGCGTGCGGATGTCGGCGCTCTTGGCTGCGTCCAGCGTGGCGAAGCTCGCGGTGGGAGTGCGCGCGGCGATCCAGGTGCCCGCGCTGATGCACAGGCCCAGGTCCAGCGGTACCAGGATCGCCAGCAGCACGCCCAGGGAGCGCGAGCGCTGCAGCACCAGCCACAGCGCCAGTACGATGACGGTGGCGGGGCCGAGGATGCGGACGGCCGCGGCCATCCCATCGCTGACGTGGGTGATGTTGACCGCCGCACCCCAGAAGAACGCGGGCGGCACCTGTCGGTAGAGCTGCTCGGCGACCAGGAAGAGCGCCACCAGGATCCCAGCGGGGAGCAGGCGAGCCCGGAGCCTCCCACGCTTGGCCTGGGAGAGGCTGCGGCCCAGCCCCAGCAGGATGAGCGCGAAGCACAGGGGCAGCAGCTGGGAGGAGCGGCCCGGGATGCGCATGGCCGAGGCCAGCGGCGCCAGCTTCCAGGTCCAGAAGTGCACCGGTGTCCGGGGACCCTGCATGTGGAGAAAGCTCAGCAGGGAGATGCCCCACAGCAGCCACGTGCTCTTGTGCAGCCTCACCCGCAGCAGCGCCAGCGCGGGGACCAGCGCCGCCGCCACCAGCAGCCCGCTGCCCCCGAACGCCCCGTGCACATCCGCCGCGAGGGGCTCGAAGAAGTTGGCGAGGGTCCCGGACAGGGTGTCCGTGTTGCTGGTGGCCCAGGAATAGTCCTGGCCCACGCGGCCCGCGTTGTGGCCCATGAAGTCCACGTAGAAGGGCAGCAGGCAGGCGGCTGAGAGCAGGACTCCGTAGCCCGCCGTGTACGCCATGCGCCCCAGCCAGGATCCGACGCTGCGCCAGGAGGCCTCCGGCCCGACGTCGTGGTGGGCGGCGATCCAGGGAAAGCAGAGCGCGAACACCGCGGCGGTCAACACCGCCCACCAGACCATGGGCGGGTGGCCCGAGCAGAGCAGCCAGGCCACAGCCGGTGGCACCAGCAGGGGCAGGCGCCGGCTGGACGGGGCGAGCCAGCAGGCGCCCAGCGCAGAACAGAGCAGCAACATGCCCGTGTGGGCCTCGAAGGAGGCGCCGTAGCGCAGCATGTCCAGCATGCGCAGGTTGTAGGCCACCAGGGTGGAGAGCACGAAGGCCCAGGCCAGCGGGATGCGCAGGCGGCGCAGCACGCTGAACAGGGCCAGGTGGGAGAGCCCCAGGGTGAGCAGCCGCAGCGCCGTGTGCCAGGACAGGGCGTGGCCCGACCAGTAGCCGGGCATCAGCGAGCTGACCCAGGCGATGGGATGGTACAGCTGGCCCAGGGTCAGGGCGGTGGCGGTCTGGCCCTGGCAGAAGCCCGGCACGAAGAGGGGAAAGCTGCCCGTCCACACCGAGTACATCAGCTCGAGGTGGTAGCGGTGGGACCAGATGACGTAGTCGTTCCCGATGGTGAGGGAGCCGATCCCCGGCAGCAGCCACCAGAAGACGATGGCAGGCAGCACCAGGACGAGCATGGACCAGCGAAGCTCGGCGTTCGCCCAAGCGATGCGGTGCTGGCCGCGCATGCTGTCCACGGGGCCCTTCGGGAAGGAATCCAGCACGACCCTACCACCTCCCCCCCCACGGCATCCATGGGGCTCGTCCCGGGGGCGGGCCTCGGCACCGTGGGCGCAGGATCTTGATGCCGTGATCGCGGTCGAGGCCCCCGCTACAGCTGCAGCCCGCCTGGGTCCTAGCGCTCGTCGGCGCCCAGATCCCAGGCGCCGCCCTCGGGTCGGGCGTCGCCCTGCAGATCCCAGCGGGTGTCGGTGCGGCCGGGGTGCCAGTCGGGGTGGCCGTCCATGCCCACCACGTCGGGGCCAGCGTCGATGGCTGGCGAGCCCGAGGCGATCTCGAAGCCTGCCAGGATGGTGTCGAGCTGCGCCAGGGAGGGCGAGGAGGTGTCGGGCACGGCGGGCGCGGCCAGCAGCGGGTCCTGGTCGTACATGGTGCTGGTTGTGCACATCCTGGTGCGCGCCCTGGGTCTGGGCCTGTTCTTCGGGCTGCTCCAGCTGAACGCCGAGCTGGCGCTCGCGCCACTGTCGCTGGCCGAGGAAGGCCTGTGCCTGCTGGTCTTGTGGGTGGGGGCCTGGCTCGCGCTGCGTCCGGGCGCCCTGCGGGCCCCAGCGCTGCTCCGACAGGCCTGGGCGGCGGGCCTGGCCGCGCTGCTCTTCCTCGGCTCGGTGGGCCTGGGGATGCTGCTTCCCGTGGTGAAGACCTGGTGGCTGGGCCGCTACATCCCCGTGGAGACCTTCGCCGATCACGTCATGGGCACCACCTGGATCGGGGCCGCCACCACGGTGATCCGAGCCCTCACCTGGGCGCTGATCCTGGTGCTGCTGTTCCTGCGCTTGCGTGGGGAGACGAGAACCGGTCGGTAGCGGGGGCGCGCGCATTGGGCCCGACCCTGACCGTCAGCCTCCCTTCGAATGCGCGGTTTTCGGGGCTGTAGCGCGCATTGGACCCGACCCTGACCGTCAGCCTCCCATCGAATGCGCGGTTTTCGGGGCTGTAGCGCGCATTGGACCCGACCCTGACCGTCAGCCTCCCGTCGAATGCGCGGCCGGCGCCGCGAAGCCTAGATCTCGTCGGCCCCCACGTCCGGGCTGGCGTCGCGCAGCTCGCCGTCGATGTCGTGGATCACGGCGCTGTCGCCGCTGAGCACCGCGCCTGCGTCGATGGCGCTGGAGCTGGCCACGAGGTGCAGCTCTCCGCCAGCCGCGTCCTCGAAGTGCTCGCTTTCGGCGTACTCCATGTTGCCCTCTGCGGTCACATCCGCCGCGTCGCGCTCGCGCAGGTTGTGGGACAGCAGGTTGTTAGCGATGTGGGCGCTGCTGGTGTCGTAGCGCCAGGACATGGAGGAGTAGGGCGCTTCGGTGCTGTACACGGTGTTGTGCAACAGCTTGGCCTGGCAGGCGTTCTCGATCTCGATGCCGACGTCGAAGCTGGCGCTGGAGGCGAACAGGTCCGGGTCGTCGGCGAAGACGAGGTTGTTGCGCACGGTGCTGTTGAAGTCGTCGGGGTGGCTGCCGTCCACGCAGTCGTACTGTTCCTCGAAGCCGCGCTCGTTGTCGTCCTCGGTGTGCATGCCCAGCCCGATGCCGCGCGCCACGTTGACGATGTTGTTGCGCGCTACCAGCGTGTCGGCGTTGCTGCTCCACAGGTGGATGCCGTGCTCGGACAGGCCCGAGTGGCACCAGAAGCCCTCGATGTGGTTGTCGTAGTGCTTCCAGCCGCGGGTGTTGTGGGTGTCGATGCCGCCGGTGTAGCAGCCGCCATGGTAGGGCCGCACGTTGGCTCGACCCTCGTCGGTTAGCTGCAGCCAGCTGCAGGCAACGGTGCCGTCGTCGGTGTAGGCGCCGGCGCTCTGGTTGACCTTGATGGCGTGCTCGCCCGGGTCAAGGATCTTGACATTGTAGATCAGTGTGTCGGTGGTGTCGTAGCCGTTGGCGGGCTGCACGTGCAGGGCGCAGTTGTAGGAGCGCTGGATGGTCAGATCCGCCACCGTGATGCCGGTGCCCACGACGTTGATGATCTCGGTGGTGACCCAGCCGCCGTCGATGACCACGGCGTCGCGGTCGCCGCTCTGGCCGCGCAGCACCACCTGGTCCACGTCCAGCCACAGGTGGGCGCCGTCCAGCTCGTAGGTGCCGTCCTCGATGAGGATGACGTCGCCTTGCTGGGCCGTGTTGACCGCATGGGTCAGCCCGCTGACGTCACCGGAGGCGACGACCACCTCGTTGCCCTCCGAGGCCGACAGCGCCGGGCAGCCCGCGGGCAGCTCGGCAGCGACATCAGGGTCGGAGTCGCTGTCCGTGTCGGTGTCCGTGTCGGAGTCGCTGGCCGTGTCGGAGGCGCTGTCCGTGTCGGAGTCGCTGTCCGTGTCGGTGTCCGTGTCGGACTCGTCGGGCACGCAGAGATCGCCCTCGAGGTGGGTGCCAGGGGCGCATTTCGGGCCGTCACAGCCGCTGGCGAGCAGGAATGCGAGCGGGCAGAGAAGCAGAGTGCGCATGGGGATCTCCGATCCCGGTCCGCGATCATAGCAGCCATAGCCCGGCTCCCGGTGGGCGATCAATGCCCCTCGACGGCCAGCAGCTCTACGTCGAAGACCAGGTCTCCCTGGGGTCCGCTGGGTCGCCCCTGGTAGGCCAGCTCCTCTGGGATCCATAGCCGGCGCTTCTCGCCCACCACCATCAGCTGCAGCCCTTCGGTCCAGCCGGGGATCACCCGGTCCAGGGGGAAGCTGGCCGGTCTCCCCCGGGTGGCAGAGCTGTCGATCATCGTGCCGTCCGTGGTCCAGCCGCTGTAGTGCACGGTGACCGTGGCGGCAGCCCGGGGGTGCACCAGCCCCGTGCCGGGCCGCAGCACCAGCGTGGTCAGCCCGGATGCGGTGACCTGGGCCGCGGGCGGCGGCTGGATGAGCTCCGCGGGGGCCCTGGGCGGCTCCAGGATCTCGAGCGGCTGTACATCGAACACCAGCGTGCCCTCGGGACGCCCGGGCACGCCCTTGTAGGCCAGCTCCTGGGGGATCCACATGCGCCGGGTCTCGCCCTCCACCATCATGCCCAGGGCCTCAGCGAAGCCGGCGATCACCCCCGTGAGGGCCAGCGTGGCGGGCCGGCCCCGCTGGACCGGGCTGTCGAACAGCTCGCCGTCGGTCGTCCAGCCGGTGTAGTGCATCAGCACGCGGGCCTCATCGCTGGGCGTGGCCGTGCCCGTGCCAGACTGCAACACACGTGTGCTCAGGCCCTCGCGGCCGCCGCCAGCAGCGCGCACAGCTCGGCGGCCTCTTCCGGGGAGATCCCGCGCCGCCAGATCGCGCGCACCTCTGGGGCGTCGAGCCCGGCCGGCGCCTCGCCCAGGTCCCGCTCGGCTGTCCAGGCTGGCAGGTCCGATAGTCCCATGGCGGCCAAACTGCCTGCGGTCCTGGTGGCGTGCTGCAGCTGCAGGCGGTCGACCAGCTCCATGCGCGCATCCAGGAAGAGCACCTCGGTGCAGCGCTCCTCCAGCAGCACGCAGGCCAGGAGCGCGCCGAAGGTCAGCAGCGCGGCGCCGCGTTCGCGGTGCTCGTAGCCATAGCCGTCGCCGTCGCTGTCGTCGTAGCTCGTGTCCCGCGCCAGCTCGCAGATCTCGCGCCCGTCGATCCAGAGGGTGGTGCGGGTGCCGTAGACGTGCGCCTGGCCCATCGGGTACTCGTCCACCTCCTCGGTGCGGGTCTCGATCCGGTGGCCCGTGGCGGCGTCGGTGACGGGCTCGGGCTGCGGCGCGCCGGGAGCGTCGGCGCCCCGGCTGGCAGGGATCAGGAGCTCCCCCACCAGCAGCACCAGGAACACCGGCACCATGGACACCGCCGAGAAGTACAGCGCTCCGCCCACCTCCCAGCCGAAGACCACCATGAAGTTCTGCACGGGCAGCCACAGCAGGGCGAACAGGCCGGTGCTGCGCAGGGCACCCCGGAGGCCGCTGCGGCCCGCGCCGGGATCCAGGAGGGCGTGCAGCAGGGGCAGCCCGACTCCGGTGAGGGAGAAGGCGCCGTAGAACAGCAGGTCGAACCACAGGCCGTGCCCGGTGGGGGCGTTGGGGTCGTCCAGCGGCGCCAGGCCGAAGGCCAGGTGCATGCAGGCCCACATCAGCAGCGGGAAGGCCGCCGCACCCGCCAGCGAGGCGCGCGCCAGGCCCCGCGGCAGGCGCGGTTGCGCCGCCGCAGCCAGGGGGAACAGCAGGCCCAGCAGGGCTCCCACGGCCAGGTAGACGATGGTGTCGCCCAGCAGCGTGACGTGGTTGGCCACCTTGGCCGGTGTGAACAGCTCCCACTCGTGGCCGGGCTCGAAGGCCACGATGCCGAAGACAGAGGGTACCTGGACCGCCAGCAGGAAGAGCGCGGCGAAGGCCACGCCCCGCGTCCAGCCCCGCCGGGCCGGGATGCGGGGCCCGGCCTGGTGGAAGACGACCACCAGCAGCACCGCCTGCAGGCAGACCATGGGCAGCAGCCGGGCCACGATGGGCTCGCCCGCGATGCTCTCGTCCTGGGACACCACCCGCCCCAGCGCCGCGTGGACCAGCGGTGTGGCGGCGATCATGGAGCCCGCCACGGCCAGGGTCCTGAGGGACTGGTTCACCAGCTTCATCGTGGCCTCCGCTCCAACACCAGGTAGTGTACATGCCCGCCCCAGGGACGAGAGCCCATGGGAGGTAGCTGCCGCACGGGCAGCAGGGGACCCGCGGAGCGCAGGCGCTCCGCGAAGCGCCGGGTCAAGTCTACTGGGAAGCTGAAGGCGAGCTCCAGGTAGCCGTCGGCGGAGGCGTGGGCCTGCAGGCGCTCCGCGGCGCCCAGCACTGCTCGCAGCCCCAGGATCACGTGCCCGCCTGGCTCGCAGACCCGGGCGAGCTCGGCGAGCACCCGCTCCGGTCTGTCGAAGAACACCCCCAGCGAGTTGTCCAGGCAGACCGCGACAGCGAAGCTGGCCGCCGGGAATGGCAGGCTCCTGGCGTCGGCGGTGCAGTGGAAGGCGCCGGGGGCGGCGGACCTCGCCGCGGCCACGCAGGCGGCGCTGATGTCCGCGCCCACAACCCGGTTGCCGTCGCGCTGCAGCGCGCTCAGCAGCCTGCCCGTGCCGCTACAGATCTCCAGCACCCGGGCCCCGCTGTCGGGCGTCCAGCGCTCGATGATCTCCTGCTCGTCGGGCCAGGGATCGCGCGGCGCCGCCGAGGCCCCCTGCCCGTAGAAGCGGCCGGAGAAGAGGCTGTTGGCGCGCTCGAGATCCGCGCGGACGCCCCTCCGTAGGCGGTAGATCACCAGCTCGTCGCCGGCCTCGAGCGGCGTGTCCCGCTCCGCCCACGCGAAGCCCGACGCCCCGCGCCGACGGGCCAGCAGGTACACCAGCAGGCCCGCATGGGGGCCCACCCAGCGCCCCGCCACGCCGGCGGCCTGCACCACCAGCGCCTGGCGCAGCGGGGGCACGTTCTGGGAGATCGCCCCTACTCCACCGTGAAGTCGGTGACGTAGATGGACAGCCGGTAGAACCAGGCGGCACCGCCCTCGTCGCTCTCATCCTCGTCGTACAGCCGCAGGTAGTAGGTGCCGTCGCTGTCCAGGTGCTCGTTGAGCAGGTCGGGGGCCAGGTCGGAGCCGTCGTACCAGTACTGCAGCCGCTCGCCGCTGGCGTCGTACAGCTCCAGCGCCGGATTGAGCAGCGAACCGTTGTAGTCGGCGGTGCCGTACACGGTGAGGTTCCAGTCCTCGCTGCCGTGGATGGCGTACCAGTCCTCGTCGCCCGCCTCTCCGATCGTGCCCCACAAGAACGCCGCGGTGTACTCGTCGCCGCTGTCGGTCTCGACGGACAGCTGCTCCACCAGCTGGGCTTGCTCGAGGCTGCCGTTGGGCTCTGACTCCACCTGGTAGGGGAACTCCACCCCGCCGATGCTGGTGCTGTAGCCCTCATCGTAGATCTTGAAGATCAGGAAGAACCAGTGGTTGTCACCGCCGCCGCCCTCGGCGTCGGTGGCTTCCGCCAGGGCCTTGCCGCCGTCTATATCCGGGTAGAGCGCCACGCCGTTGGTGCCCAGCTCGTCGAGATCCAACAGCAGCTCCTGCTCGGCGGTGTACAGGCGCAGGCGCGGGAGGGCGTCGCTGCCTTCGATGTTGGCGCTGCCGTAGACCAGCATGGGGCAGTCGCCGTAGGGCAGGGTCAGCTCGATCCAGTCGCTGTCGCTCTCTTCTTCCAGCAGGATGGGCACCGGGTAGAAGTAGCCCGAGCTCTCCAGGTCCCTGTCGGCGCCGGGATCCTCGAAGCTGTCGGGCTCGTCGGGGGGGCTGCCGTACTCCTGCAGCTCCACCACGTACGAGAAATCGGCGCCACCCAGCTTCTCATCGCGGTCGTAGGCGGTGGAGGCGTCCATCACCGCCAGGCTGTAGGTGCCCGCCTCGGCCAGGTAGGCGTAGATGATGGTGTCGTAGCCGTTGACCACGCCGCCCGTGGGGTAGTCGTCCTCCCAGACCACCCAGTCGCCAGAGGGATCGTAGAGGATCAGCACGGTGTCCATGTCTTCGGAGGCCACCGGCTCTCCCGACTCGGCGCCGGTGGGCCGGGTGCTGACGCGCACGAACTGGCCACCGTCGGACTCGATGGAGAACCAGTCCACGTCTTCTGCCGGGTTCAGGTAGCCGCTGAGCGGCTCTTCCCAGCCCAGGGGCTCGGCCTCGTCGGAGCTCTCGTTGCGGTCGCCGTCCACACAGACATCGTCTTCGCAGATCTCCCAGGCCTCGCAGGTGTCGTCCTCGCTGCACTCGGGGGCCTCGCTGTCGGGGCCCGTCTCGGGCAGCGCGGTCTCACCCGAGGTGAGCTTGTCGTCGGGGCAGGCGCAGAGGAGCAGGGCGGCGAGCAGGGCAGCGGCCAGGCGCATGGGGGCCTCGCGGGTGGAGTGACCGACCCATCCTACCAGCCTGACGCGGGGGTGTACGCCGGTCTCTACAGCGCGAACTGGTCTTGCTCGCAGTCCTCGAACATGGCGGCCAGCAGGTCGATGCAGGCCTGCACGTCGCCAGGGTGGATCATCTCGATGACCGAGTGCCCGTAGCGGGTGGGCACGGAGATGCAGCCCGCCGCTGCGCCCTTGCCGCCGCGCTGGATGGCGGAGGAGTCGGTGCCGCCGCGCGGCAGCACCTCGACCTGGTAGGGGATCTCGCGCGCCGCGCAGCTGTCGCGCATGAAGTCCACCAGCTTCCAGTTGGGGATGACTGAGGAGTCGAAGGCCTTGATGGCGCAGCCGGCGCCCAGCTTGGTGATGTGCTTGTGCTTCTGCGTGAAGGGCACGTCGTTGGCCAGGGTGATGTCCAGCGCCAGCCCCACGTGGGGGTCGATCTGGGCGGCGGCCACGGTGGCGCCGCGGATGCCCACCTCTTCTTGTACTGTGCCCACGGCGTAGATATCCATCTTGTTGGAGCCCATGGCCTTCATGGCCTCGATCATCACGAAGACCCCGACCCGATCGTCGAAGCTCTTGCCGTTGACCAGCTCGCCCACCATGACGGTGTCACGCTCGCGGGTGACCACGTCGCCCAGACGCACCAGCTCCTTGACCTTGTCCACCGGCAGGCCCAGGTCGATGTAGTAGTCGTCGAGCTTGAGCGGCTTCTTGCGCTCTTCGTCGCTCATGATGTGGATGGGCTTGCTGCCCATGACTCCCAGCAGATCCTCGCGTCCGTGCACCAGCACGCGCTGGGCGGTGAGGGTCTTGGGGTCGAAGCCACCCAGGGGCACGAAGTACAGGAAGCCCTCGTCATCGATGTAGTTGACCATGAAGCCGATCTCGTCCATGTGACCGGCGGCCATGAAACGTCCCCCAAGGCTGCCCTTCTTGAGGGCGATGACGTTGCCCAGGGCGTCGATGCGGATCTCGTCGCAGATGGGCTCCAGCTCGCGGATGAGGATCTCGCGGATCTTCTCTTCGCGGCCAGGGGCGCCGGGGGCTTCGCAGAGCTCCTTCAGCAGGGGCAGGTTGATGGCCATGAGGACCTCGCAGGCTCGGGGTGCCGCCTGCTATCCCGCCCTGGGCCTTCCTGCAGTGGCCCAGATCATGGGCGTTCTGCCCTAGGCCACTTGCCTGTGGGTCTCCCAGGTCCGCACGCTGCGGGCCAGGGCCATGCGATCGTCCAGCGACAGGTCCACGAAGCGCGCACCGGCGGCCATGCGGGCGGAGCCCGGGCGGAAGGGCCGCACATTGGCCACGCGCAGCACCGTGCACAGCGCCTGCTGGCAGGCCGGGAAGATCAGGCGCCCGCCCAGCAGGTCCCCCTCGTGTAGCGGCGTGCGGTGCTGGTGGAACAAGAAGCCCATGCCGTCGGTGGAGATGTCCAGCAGCGGGAAGGTCCGGAACCCCCCGGGCTGCCAGGGACCGTCCAGCTGCAGCGAGAAGCCCGGATCACCAAGGGTGGCGTGACGCAGGACCAGCCGTCGGTCGCTGCACACGATGGACCCGGGCGGGTGCACCAGCCAGCGCCCGGTGGGATCCACTCCGGCCACCGGGGAGGTGAAGGAGTAGCTGGTCCCCTTGACCTCGTAGTCCAGGCGCGCCGGCATGCCGGTCAGCGGTCGCTCCAGATGCCCGCCGTACTGCCCGTCGGGCACAAAGGGCACGTGGCCATCGGCGGTAGGCATCTGCACGCGACCCTGGACGCTGCGCGCCTCGCAGTCCAGCGTGACCTGCTGCACCTCCACCGCCAGGAACACCAGATGTGCGCTGACCTGGTCTGCGTCCAGCAGCTTGGTAGCGGACGGGTGGCGATGGTCGCTGTCCAGCTTCATGGGGGATCCGTCGTCGCAGCCTGCCTGGCGCCCGTGGGAGCCGATCGCGCGGGGTGGGCCCTGCGCTGCCATCAGGCTCTTCGGCGCAAGCTCCCCATGGTTCAAGCTGCGGTGGACACCTTGAGCCTTTTTTTCCGGGTGCTGGCTACGGCCGGGGAGCGCGCTTGTCGGGGGTCGGCCGATCACCCCAGGGGTCGCGCCCGTCAGGGATCTCGTCGGAGGGTAGCCGGGGTCCGCCCACCAGGTCCATGCGCCCCGCCGGGGGCAGCCCCAGGTCCTGCGCCCGCTCCCAGGGGCTGGCGAGATCAGGCTGTTCTTGCGCCACGGAGGGCAGCTCGTCGGCCGCGCGCAGGGTGTCGAGGATCGTGTCGGCGGCCAGTGAGTAGCCCACCCAGGACAGGTGGCAGTTGTCGACGAACAGGTCGGGATCGGCCAGTCCGCTGGGATCGATGGCCGCCAGGGTCCGCTGCAGATCGGCCAGGTGGACGCGCTCGGTGGAGCCGGCCAGCTCGCGGATGGTCTGGTTGAAGCTGGGCCTGCAGCGTCCCCTGGGAACCAGCTCGGTGTACTGCTCCAGCAGCTCGCGGGCCTGCTGGTGTTCCTGGCGCCGGTGGGCGATCAGCCCCAGCAGGCGCAGGGACTCGAGATCGTCGCAGCCCTGCAGCGCTGCCTCGGCCTGGTGGATCTCGCCCTGTCCCAGCAGGTCGGAGGCGCGCAGGGCGCAGCCGGCCACGGTGTCGTGGGGACAGTCGCCGGCGCGGCACTCGGCCGAGACCGCGGCCAGGCGCTGCTCCTCACCTCGGGGGGAGAGCAGGATGCCGGGGTTGCCCCCCTCGTACAGCAGGTTCACCGGCAGGGTGCAGAGCACGACCCCGACCTCGGTGTCCCGAGCCTTGTGGATCACGCGCTGCAGGTTCTCCCTGAAACGCGTGGCCAGGAAGGCGGCGTCCTCGTCCTGAGAGGTGTACAGGGGTCGGGCTTCGCTGCTGGGTGCGGGCCGGATGAGCTTGCTCAGGAAGCGCAGCCCCGCCAGCTGGCGCAGGCCCTCCTCCACGGCGTTGGGGGTCAGGGAGCCCTCGTTGTTGCAGGCGGCCACCACCACCACGTCGGGCTGCAGGCTGAGGGTCTGGCGCACGATGCTGGAGGCGCGGGTGGACGACTGGCCGCCCGCCGCCAGGTTCAGGACCTGGGTGCGGGTGCGGGGGAAGCGGGCTTCGAGCTCGGCTCGCAGCCAGCTGGCGATGCCGCCGGGGCGCTCCTCGCCGTGCCGCTGGTGGCTGTAGGGGGTGCCCATGGCGAAGGAGCCGCCCACGAGGAACAGGCGGTAGTCTCCCGCCCTCTTCTCGGCGGGGAGCTGGCTCGGTACCAGCGTGCGGTGGGCGTAGCTGGTGGTGACCCAGCGCCTGCCTTCGCGGTGGAACAGGGCGTCGTCCAGGTGGTGCACCATGTCGTCGGGGCGGCGGGTGTCCAGCAGCTCCGCGCGCTCCGCCAGGGAGATGAGCAGGTTGGCCAGCCCCAGCACCATCGCCGTGACCAATGCCGCGTAGATCAGCTTGCGCCGGGTGCTCAGCGTGCGCGCGCTCACCTGCAATCTCCGAGGGCGGGCGGCTCAGGGTAGCAGGTCGAGGGCCTGCAGCAGCTCCACGTTGCTGATGGCTGCGCCCGCGGCGCCACGGATGGTGTTGTGGGCCAGGCAGAACAGCTTGATGCCCATGACCGGGCAGGCCTCGATGGCGCCCACGGTGATGGCCATGCCGTCGCCATTGTTCGCGTCGAACCGAGGGGCGGGCCGTTGTCGGCTCTGGGCCAGGTGGAACAGGGGGCGCGGTGAGGAGTGCAGGGGAGGGATGGGAGGCTCGTAGGCGGTGATCGCCTGGGCCACCTCGGCGGGTCGCGGGCGCCCCTTGAGCCGCAGCTGCACCGAAAGCAGGTGGCCATCGGCGGTGGGTACGCGTACGCAGCGGGCCGAGATGGGGAAGGCGGCGGGGGCGGAGCTCGTGCCAAGGATCTTGAGGGGCTCCGACTGCAGCCTGGACTCCTCGCGCGCGCCGTGGGGGTGCACGTTGCCCACCATGTCCCAGGCGGACTCGCCGGGATAGCCGGCGCCGGACACCGCCTGCCAGGTGGAGGTGACCAGCGCTTCGACGCCCCAGCGCTGGTGCAGGGGGGCCAGGGTCAGCGCCAGGGGGATGGCGCAGCAGTTGGGGTTGGTGACGATGAAGCCGCGCCCCGGCTGCTTGCCGGTGAGCGAGAGGTGATCGGCGTTGACCTCGGGGATCACCAAGGGGACCAGGGGGTCTTCGCGCCAGGCGGAGGCGTTGGACACCACCGCCCAGCCCGCCTCGCGAAAGCTGTCCTCGATCTCCCTGGCAGGCCCGCGGTCGAGGGCGGACAGCGCCACCCGCGCCCCCCTGGGCATGGCATCCGGGTCGCAGGGCAGCACCTCGCGATGAGCGAGCTCTCCGTGCTGTGGGCCGGGCAGCCGCCAGGTGCAGGCCTCGGCGTAGGACCGGCCGACGGAGCGCTCCGACGCGGCGGCGGCCACCGCGCGCAGCTGTGGGTGGCCGGCGAGCCGCTGGACGATGCGCTGACCCACCATTCCGGTGGCTCCGAGGACGACGACGGGCAGGCGAGACATGGCAGCTCTCCGGGGGCACACCCTGCATGTGCAAGCTTCGAGCCAGGAGACTAACCGCCCGAGCGGGGGGCAACCCTCCGCCTCCCGAACCCCTTCGCTACCAGCAGGCGACAGAACAGGCTGCCGTGAGGCAGCCGACCGAATCGTAGCGAGGGACACCAGGCGCGTAGCGAAGCGCGCTCTGCGAAGTAGCGCCGGGTGAAGGTGTATTATCATACTCCGAGGTCAGTGCTGCGAGCAGGGCGCGCTGTAGTAGCGATCTGGTGTTCCGCAGTAGATTAGGGGTTCTGCCGCCTGCTGTGCGATTCGTCGCGCTGTCGCTACTCCTCGAGGCCGGGGAAGGCCACCTCGATGATCTCGCCCGCCTCGGCGTCCACCAGGAGCAGTCCGTCGGGCTGGAACGCCAGCAGGTACTCCAGCAGCTGACGGCGGGTGGCGGGCAGCAGCGGATCGGGAGCGGCCCGCCCGGTCTTCACCTCTGCCAGGTACAGGCAGCCGTCGCGCTCCACCAGCAGGTCGGCGCGCAGCTCCACGTGGAAGGTCTCCCGATCTACGCTCACCGGCCAGTGGCGCCGGGCCTGGATCTCTACCAGGCGGTAGCCCTCGGCCGCCAGCAGGGTCTGCGCCTCGCGCTCTCCGGCCTGGGCCCGCTGCTGCCTGGCGCTGCTGGCTCGGGATCCGCGGCTGCGCTCTCGCAGGAGCGCGAGCACCAGGGCGCCCACCGCGGCCACCAGTAGCAGGACGACGGCCAGCAGAGGCCTGGCGAGGGTTGGGTCGTGCAGCATCGCGCCGGGATCAGACGCCCAGGCGATGAAAGAACACCGCCGAGACGATCCACCCCAGGACGCAGGCGGCGGCGAAGCCCATCAGGGTGGAGCGCCCTGGGCGCCCTTCGGAGCCGGGGATGATGGGGGAGCCCAGCAGCAACGCCAGCACCGCGCCCGCGATCAGCCCGCCAATGTGGCCCAGGTTGTCGATGCGGGGCACGGTGATGCCGATGAAGATGTTGAGCACGATCCAGGGCATGAGCCCGCGCCAGAAGATGCTGCGCACGGGGGGAGGGAGCTGGCGCCGGAAGCGGCGGCCGTACACCACCCCCGCCCCCATCAGGCCGAAGACCGCGCCGGAGGCGCCCACGGACATGCTGAGGGTCTCCAGCTCTGCCGCGCCGGGCACGCGGCCCAGGTGGGAGAGCAGCGCACCCGCCAGCCCTGCCACCAGGAAGAGCACCAGGATGCGGGTGGAACCGTACACGGCTTCGCACAGGCGCCCCAGCCCGAACAAGGCCAGCATGTTCAGGGACAGGTGCAGCAGGTCGGCGTGCAGGAACACCGAGCTGCCCAGCCGCCAGGTCGCTCCCGCGGAGACCTCGCTGGTCTCGTTGGCGCCCCAGGCCAGCAGCCCGGCCTGGGTGCGGGCCCCCATGAAGGCGTCGTAGAGGGTGGCGATGCGCTCGTCCAGAAAGCTGCGCTCCATCAGCCAGTCGTCCATGCCCACCGCGAGGTGGACGAGCACGATGCAGGCCACAAGCGCGGTGGTGGCAGGTGGGAAGCGCTTGAAGCTGGCCAGCAGGCGCTGGCGCACCTGTTCCTGCACCAGGATCCCGGCCGGGAGGGGCCCACGGGCCTGCGGTGGAGGCTGGCTCATCAGATCCCGAGGTACCAGAGCAGGAAGGACCCCACCACCATGCCCACGCCGAAGGAGATCAACAAGGCCGCCAGGGCCGCGCTGCGCAGGCCCCAGCGGCGTGGCTTGGTGGCGCTGGGATCGAGATCCACCTGGGTGTTGCGGGCCCGCGTCACCCTGGTGACGCTCACGGAGCCGGGGCGGATCTCGTCGGTGGGCACGGCCGCGAGGCTGCGACCAGGGATCTCACCGGGGAAGGTGAGGGGATCGAGGCGGCCTTCGAGGATCCGCTCGCGGATGCCCTGGCAGACCTGGCCTTCCTTGCCCTGGAAGCGGCCCGGGTTGGGGCGGTTCTCGGGGGGCGCCAGGATGCGGGCCAGCAGCTGGAAGCGGCGGCCGTGGGACTCGGGATCGGCGCCGGGCTCGAGCAGGCCGTCGTCGATGGTCTGGGTGGACTCGGCGGCCACCTCGCGGGTGACCTCGCCGCCCCCGGTGCTGCCCCAGGACCCCGCGGAGGCGGTGAGCTCCCCCTCGGGACCCAGCGGGGGCTGCAGCTCGTCCACCCGTCCGCGGGCGTCGTCGTCGTGCTCCACCGCGATGCTCACCACCGCGGGTTCCTGCGGGATGGGCTCCAGCTCCGCCTCGACCGCCTGGGCGATCTGTTCGCGGATCTCGTCTTCGTCCTGCCCTTCCAGCCAGGCCGCCAGCAGCTCGTGCAGGGCCGAGGCGTCGTGGGGCACCACCTCGGGCAGCTCCAGCTCGTCATCTCCCTCGGTGAGCGCGAGCCCCAGGCGGATCACGGCTGCCAGGTCGTCCTCCAGGTGGGCCTGGCGCTGGCCCACGCCCACCAGGGTGGCCCAGCCGCCTTCGTCCACCACCACGCGCTTTGACTTGACGTCGCCGTGCACCCGCTCGGACTCGTGTAGGGCCTGCAGGGCCTCGCAGCAGTCGCGCAGCACCACCGCGACCTGCTCGGCGGGTAGCAGGCGGGCGAGGCGATTCAAGGGCACACCGACGGGCCTGCCCTCCAGCCAGATGGGCTCGCCCTCCAGGCGCCCCACCATGATCCTGGGAGCCAGCGACGGGTGCAGCGGACCCTTTGGCGGGGGCAGGCCCGGCCACAGGGTGAAGCGCGTGTCGGGATGCTCCAGGTCCGCCAGCTCCAGCACCGCGCGGCCGCGGGAGCGCTCGCGGGTGGCCACCACCATCAGGGTGCGGGTGCTGGTGCGTGGAAGGGACAGCTCAGGCTCCGTCGATGATGTCGGGTGGCGGGGGATCCTCGGGCAGCTCGAAGGTCTCCAGCAGGCGCTCCAGCAGGCGGACCTGCTGCTGCAGCTCACCCGGCGGCGTCTGCAGCATCACTATCAGCAGGTGGCGCTCGGTGCGCGTCACCCAGGCGGTGAACTCCGCCTGCTGGGGGCCGTGCTGGCGCAGGCCCGTGAGGGCGATGGCGCGGCGACCAGCCAGCAGGATCTCGTGCTCGTGGGTGGCCGTGGTCCGCATGCCCAGGCGTCGGCCCAGGTTGCCCACGGCGCCTTCAGCCACCAGGTCGAGGGGTAGATCCCGGCCGTCGTCGCCCACCCGCAGCAGGTCGACGCTCAGCACCGAGCGGGGGGGATCGGGCAGCAGGGTGACGTGGTGGCTGCCCAGGAAGCGGTGGTTGCGGTGCAGCTCCCAGCCCGGCTCCACCTGGAAGCTGAACCGACCGTGCATATCGTCGCCTGTGCGGTGCACGGCGGCGGGGCAGCCGGTGGTCAGCAGCGCAAGGAAGAGGAGGAGGGGGGATCGGGTTCGGAGCATCGTGGCCCGTTTTGCGCGGCGTCTCCAGCTTAGCTCCCGGCTGCAGCGTGTGCCCGAGCAGCGCCGGCCTGTGTGCCCCGTGCGCTCAGGTGGCTGTGGACTTCAGCGAGCAGGTGGAGCATCGACGGCGGCTGCCTTGGAGCTGCGGCGACCGGAAGCCCCGCTGCGCAGGATGTGATCGCGAGCCTGGGACTGGGACAGGCCGTGGGCCGCCGCGTACATCGTCCGGTCTGGGCGGCCCAGCTCCAGCGCGAGCGCGAGCCGCTCCTCCGCCGCCAGCGGAGCGTCGCTGCTGGTGAGTGGCGGGCTGGGTTCGATGCGGCGGCGCCTCATGGGTGAAGCCTACCCCTTCGCTGAGGCGCCGTCAGCCTGCCATGCCAGGAGGACGTCCATGGTTCGCGACGGCCCGCTGGGATCCGCCCGCCAGCGGGTCACGCTCCCCACGGCCGAGGATGAGGAGCGCCGCGCAGGAGCGGGATCTGCGGTTCGCGGGGGTAGACATGGAATCCCGCCCTCTGTGCCTTGGCGCGGCTCTGGCCAGGAGCCGCGCGGGGACTTATCCCCCCCCAGGCACCCCCCCCCCCGGAAGAACGCCGGGTTACGCCAGCTATGGAAGAGCCGGGCTGCCAGGCCCGGTGGTCCTTGTGAAACCAGGTGCGCCTCCTGGCCGCGCACCCCGCTGCCGCCGAGTCGCATCCCATGGCATCACTCCGTATCCACCAGGGCCACCGCCTGCTCATCGAGTCGCGCCTGCCCGCCGGGCGGTTGGTCATCGGGCGCGCCGACAGCTCCGACATCGCGTTGCCCGACGACTCGGTGTCCCGCGTGCACTGCTTCATCGAGCGGGATCGCGACGGCGGCGTGCAGATCCAGGATCGCAGCCGCCACGGCACCCTGCTCAACGGCGAGCCTGTGCAGCAGGCCGCGCTAAGCCATGGCGATCGGCTCACCATCGGCGGCTTCGAAGTGGAGCTGGTGCTCAGCGCCGCCGGCCAGGAGGCCCGCCCCACCGTGCAGCCCGAGCGAGACGCCTCCCACGAGCAGCTGCTGGGCGCCGACCAGGACTGCCTGGGGGTGGTGCGACTCTCCCTCAACGTGGAGCACGGGCCTGCCAAGGGGCGCAGCTTCCCCCTGCCCGCGGTGGACGTCACCGTGGGTTCCGAGCCCAGCCAGCTGGTGGTGCCCGAGGCGGGGCTGCTGCCGCGCCACCTCCGGCTGCTGGTCAACCGCGGTCGGGTGATCGTGCAGCCCGAGGCGGGTGCGGTCACTGTGGACCGCGAGCGGGTGCGCGGGCTGTTCCCGCTGCTCACCGGCGAAGCCTTCGAAGCGGGCCGCTGCCTGTTCCGGCTGGTGCGCGTGGACAACGACGAGCGGCCCGAGGCCCAGTCCTTCGGCGCCATGATCGGCTGCAGCCACGCCATGCGCCGGGTCTTCGGCCTGCTGCGGCGCATGGCGGCCCACCCGGTGCCCGTGCTGCTGCAGGGAGAATCGGGGACCGGAAAGGAGCTGGCGGCTCGCGGCCTGCACGACTCCAGCCCCTCGCGCGCCGGGCGCTTCGTGGCCGTCAACTGCGCCGCCATCACCGAGAGCCTGTTCGAGTCGGAGCTGTTCGGCCACGAAAAGGGCGCCTTCACCGGTGCAGCCAACCAGCGCGACGGCGCCTTCCACGCCGCCGACGGCGGCACGCTGTTCCTGGACGAGGTGGGGGAGATCCCTGTGGGCCTGCAGGCCAAGCTGCTGCGAGCCCTCGAGAGCGGCGAGGTGCGCCGGGTGGGCTCCAACCTGCCCACCTACCCGGACGTGCGCGTGGTGGCGGCCACCAACCGCGACCTGGCCGCCGATGTGAACGAGGGACTGTTCCGCGAGGATCTCTACTTCCGCATGGCGGTGCTCAATGTGCGCCTGCCCCCGCTGCGGGAGCATCCCGACGACATCCCGGGTCTCTGCGCGGCCCTGGGGCGCTCCATGAAGGTGCCCCTGCAGGTCACCAACGACGCCATGGACCTGCTGCAGGCCCACTTCTGGCCCGGCAACGTGCGGGAGCTGCGCAACGTGCTCACCCGCGCCTATGTGCTGCACGGCCCCGTGGTGAAGCCCCATGGCCTCACCTTCTCCTCGGGCCTGCCGGGAATAGACCTGCCGCCCGACGACAACCGCTCCGCCGAGGCCCGCGAGACCGAGCGCGCCATGTGCCTGGCCGCCCTGGCTCGCCACCGCGGCAACCGCGCCGCCGCGGCCCGTGAGCTGGGCCTGCCGCGCACTACCTTCCTCTACAAGCTCCGCCGCCTGGGTATGGAGCGCTAGCGCTCTTGACGCTACTGGTCCTTCAACACGTCGCCGATGCTGGGACCGTCGGTCTGCATGACCTCGCTGTTCTCCTGGATGGTGGGGCCCGCCTGGGTGGCGGCCTGGCCGGTGGCCAGCTCGTGGGTGCCCAGCAGCCAGGAGAGCACCAGGCCCTCGCAGGCGGGCTCGCGGTTGAGCATGGTCGCGCCCTTGCCGGCCCCCGTGTAGATCTCCATGTGCTTGGGTCCGCGGGCCTGGGCGTCGAGCAGCAGCGCGGACTTGGCGGAGTAGTGATCGCCGGTGCTCACCACGAAGAGCACCGGGCGCTCGTCCCAGGCCTTGAGGGCCACGTCGGCTCGGATGCCGTGGATCTTCAGGCCCGGCGAGAGCAGCACGATGTTGGAGGTGTCGGTGACCGCGGAGCCGGCGGCCAGGGCCAGGTTGGCACCCACGTCGGCGCCCACCAGGGAGATGTCGTCGGTGCCGTGGTCGCGCAGCCACTGCAGGCCCGCCTGCACGTCGGCCACCATGGCCTGGTAGTTCTCGTCGCCCAGCGGTGGAGGCGCGGCGGAGGTGCTCTCACCGTGGCCGCGGAGGTTCACCGCCAGGGTGCTGAACCCCGCGTGGTTGATCTTGGCGGCCAGAAACTTCCAGTCGTTGGCGGTGCGGCGCTCGCCGTGGACCAGCAGGACGCCGCGCGTGGTGCCCTGGACCGGCTCGTAGACGGCGTGCAGCTGGACGCCATCGGAGGTGGTGAGCTGGACATCCTCGGCCTGGGCCGATGGCGACAGGGCCAGGATCAGGGCGAGCAGGCAGGGGAGGCTCATGGCTTGCTCCGACGGGCGCAGGGGTAGGGACAGGATGACCGATCAGGGCGCCGCTGGCTGCTGCAGGGCTGCCTGCAACTCTGCGAGGAGGCCGTCGAGGTCGATCCCATGGCCTCGTGCGACTTCTGCCAGCGTCTCGTCGTGTCGGACCGGGCAGGAGGTGCAGCGGGCGAGGTGGTGGCCTGCGAAGACCCGGCTGACCGCCGGGTGCAGCCTCCAGGCGATGGCCACGGTGGTGTCGGGCGTGAGGGCATAGAGGGGGCGCGCGCTCTGCAAGGCGGCCTGCAAGGCCTGGGCCTTGTCCCCCAGCCCCTCGAACCTGGCCTTCAGGGCCTCGGCCTGAGGGGGCACGGAGCCCAGGGAGGCGCCGCGGTCCAGCAGGATCTGCTCGGCCATGCGCGCCAGCCGTGCCCGCAGGCGCTGCCGGATGCTCATGGAGCCGCAGCGGCCGGCCATGGTGCTAGCGTCCTCCACCCGAGAAGGTGGCGTCCATGCCGGAGGCCAGGTCGGGATATCGCCAGCTGAACTCCAGCTCTTTTTCGAGCCGCTCGGGCTTGAGCCGCACCGAGGCGGTCAGCAGCTTGAGCATGTCGGGGGTGAACAGCGGTCGCTTGCTGGTGCGGCTCAGGGCCCGCTCGTACAGGCCGGCGAGGCCGTGCTGCACGCGGGTGGGCACATAGGTGGACCAGAAGCGGGTGGGGCGCCCGCCCACGCGCTGGGCCACGGCCTCGTAGAATTCTCGCGAGCTCACCGGCTGGGCGGTGGACACGTGGGTGACGGTGCCGTCCTGGCCGCGCTCCATGAGCAGCTGCAGGGCGGCCACGCAGTCATCTACGTGGATGATGGGCAGCATGTTTCGGCCCTCGCCGGGCAGCCAGGCCTTGCCCTCGCGCACGGCGTCTTCGAGCAGCACGGTGAAGCCCGGGCCGTAGACGATGCCGATGCGGGCGACGCGCACGGGCAGGCCGCGCTGCTGGTGGGCGTCCAGCAGGAGCCGCTCGGCTTCGGCCTTGCTCTGCCCGTACTGGCTGTGGGGGCTGGGTTCGAAGTCCTCTTCGATCCATAGCCCGGAGCGGTCCCCGTACACCGCGCAGGTGCTGGCGAACAGCAGCGCCCGCGGCTGGGCCCCGCACTCCTCGAGGGCCTGCAGCAGGGTGGCGGTTCCCTGGCGATTGATGCGGTCTGCGGTCTCTCTTCCGCGACCACGGACGGCGCCGGCCAGGTGGTAGATTTCCGTGGCGTCCTGGCAGCCACGGGCCAGCAGCGCTGCGTCGTAGATGTCGCCCTTGAGGCACTCCACCGCCCCCGCCGCCAGGACCCGGTCTGCCCTGCGCTGGCTGCGGGCCAGGCCCACCACCTGCTTGCCTGCGGCGGTCAGGGCCTCGGTGAGGGGGACGCCGATCTGCCCGTTGGCACCCGTGATGAACACCTTGTCGGCCATGCCTTCCTCCGAGGATGCGCCAGAGCACCTGGAAGTAGCCCCCGCTGCAGGTCGTGTCCATGTCGACGGCCCCCACCGCTCGCGCTACCATCCGTCACGGAGGTGCGCATGCGGATCCAGGTCCTGCTCGTCGGTGTTCTCCTGGTCCCTCTGGCCGCCTGCCCGGTGGACTACCAGCCCCCCCCCGTCAAGCCCGACACGGGTGAGACTGAGGGTGACGCCGACGCCGACGCGGACGCGGACACCGACACCGACACCGACACCGACGCGGACCAGGACAACGACGGCTGGACGGTGGAGGAGGGTGACTGCGACGACACCGATCCCTACGTGCACCCGGGCTGGGACGAGGACCCCGACGACGAGAAGGACAACGACTGCGACGGCCGCATCGACGAGGAGTGGAGCGGGGTGACCGCCGCCTACTACAACGACGACGGCGGCTCCTCCATCGTGACCATCGATCACCTGGGGCAGCTGTCCAGCGAGGTCCAGCTCACCGACACCGAGGTCTACCCCATGTGGCTGGACCACGGCGTGGACGGCGGCTGGGTGGTCAACAACTTCGGGGCGGCCACGGTGGAGCTGGTGGACACGGGCGGCGGCGCCACCGTGCTGCGCGAGTTCACCGAGGAGGACACTGAGTGGTGGCTGTACGGCATCTGCACCCACCCCGACGGCTACTACCTGGCCTCCACCATCGACAAGCTGTGGCGTATCGATCCCGACGGCAGCAGCAGCGCGCTGGCCAGCTGGAACACCAGCTTCGACGATCCCTCCACCTTCGATCTGCTGCCGTACACGGTGGCGGTGGACTGGGCCACCGGAGAGGTTGGGCTGTTCGGCTACTACGGCGGCTTCGCCCTGTACAGCGAGGCCGATGGCCTGGACATCCGACGCCGCCCGGACATCGAAGACTGGGACGGCTCGATCACCTACAGCGGGGCCCACAAGGACCAGGGCGGCTGGTACAGCATCAAGGTGGACGCCAACACCGGCGACGTGAGCATCTCCCGCTTCAACCTCGAGGACAACGAGTGGGTCGAGAAGGTGGCCTGGGACGAGCAGTGGTACCCCAATGTGCTCACCATCGACGGCGACAGCGGCGACTTCTACGTCACCGCCAACGGCGGCTGGTTCTACGCCGTGTGGCGGGTGGTGGCCGACGACGGCTACGCCACAGACCTGTACATGACCGACGGCACCGTGCCCAACCGCGGCTTCTGGGGCATCAGCTCGAACTACTGAGCGCCCGCTTCCAGTGGGCGAAGCGGCCCCCGGCGCGCACGGCCCGCACCGCCGCTTCACCCGCCTCGGGGCCGCCGGCGGCCAGCAGGGCCTCCACCCAGGCCCAGCGCGGGCTGGTGGACTTGAGGGGTGCGACGCCCCGCAGGGCGCGATCCAGGCGCCTGATGCGGCGCTCCACCACCTTGATGCCAGCGAAGTCGTGGCCCTCCAGCGGGGTGCGTCGCTTGGGCACGAAGGGCGAGATGGCGAGATCCACCGGGTGTACGGCCGCCATGCTCCGCAGCAGCTCGGTGAGCTCGTCCACGTCCTCGTCGGTCTCTCCGGGCAGGCCCAGCATGGCGTAGAGCTTGACCCGCCGGAAGCCGTGCTCCGCGGCCAGGGTCGAGCAGGCCAGCAGCTGCTCGGCGCGGATGCCCTTGTGGATGCTGCTGCGCAGGGCCTCGCTGGGGGCATCGGCCGCCACCGTGAGCGTCCGGTAGCCGGCGCGCTGCAGCAGCGGTGCCAGCCAGGGGCGGCTGGCGACGCGATCGGCGCGCAGGGAGCTCACCCCCACGCCCTTGCCACGCTCCACCAGGGTCTGCAGCAGGGACTCCAGCTGCGGATGGTCGCTCACCGCCGCCCCCACCAGCCCCACGCGGGGGGCCTCGGCGGGGATGGCCGCCAGGATGCGCTCCGGCGCCACCGGGCGCATGCCCCCGCTGCCCCCTCGGCTCATGACGCAGAAGCTGCAGCCGCGGCTGCAGCCGCGCCCGGCCTCCACCAGGAACATGTCGGACAGCTCGGTGTCGGGAGACCAGCTGCGGGCGTGGGCCGGCAGACAGGCCTCGGCGGCGCGTGCGGGTTCGGGGGCGGAGCTGCCCGTGCCGGGGACCCAGCCTCCAGCGAGCACTGCGAGCCTCTCGTGCCAGCTGCCTGGGTCTGCGAAGAAGGCTTCGACGGCGGGCACGATGGTCTCGTCGGCGTCTCCCACCAGCAGGGCGTCCGCCAGGGGGGCCAGGGGCCTGGGGTTGGAGTAGGTCAGCGGGCCCCCCAGCAGCACCGCGTGCTGGCCCGCCGTCCGCTCGGCGCGCAGGGCCGGGATGCCCGAGGCCTCCAGGGCGCGGATCAGGCACCCCAGCTCCAGCTCCCAGGCCACGGTGGCGGCCAGCAGGGGGAAGTCCCCCAGGGGGCTCTCGCTCTCCATGGTCAGCACGGGGCCGTCGGCGGCGGTCCAGCCTTCGTCGGGCAGGAAGGCCCGCTCCACCGCGAAGCCCGCCTCGGCCAGCTGATGGGCGATCCACTGGAAGCCCAGGGAGCTCATGCCCGCGCGGTAGGAGGACGGGTACAGCAGCGCGAGCCGCTGGCGACCCGCAGGGAGCCGCCGGCCGCGCTCGGCCTGGCGCAGCCGACGGATCTCCTTCACCTGGCTCCAGCGTCGGTCCATGCTCGGACCGTAGCCCGGCGGGCTGCTAGAAGTACAGGTTGAAGCCGGCCGTGCCCTGGAGGGCGCTCGGGGCGGACTGGTCGTCGGCGCTCTTGTTCAGGTAGGCCATGCCGCGACCCTCGAGGTTGATGGAGGCGTTGTCGCCCACGCCCAGCTCCAGGCCCAGGCCCAGGTGGGGGCCGAAGAGGGTGTCTTCGGCCTCGACCGTGGTCTGGTTGGGGCCTTTGTAGATGGCGTCGTTGTAGCAGCGGGAGGTCCAGGTGAGCCCGCCGGACAGGTAGGGGTTGACCTTGGTCCAGGGGAAGGCGAACAGCTGCGCGGAGGCGGCCAGGGGCTGGCTCCAGCGCTCGGTGTCCTCGCTCCAGGTCTGGTCGTGGTGGGCCCAGGAGACCTCGAAGCCCAGGGCCTCGGCCGCGCGGTAGCGGGCGGCGATGCCCATGCCGAAGTCACCGAAGCTGGGGCCCTGCTGGTAGCCGGACATGTAGCGGCCGCCGCGCAGGCCCACCGCGAACTGCCGCGTGCGGTCCACCTGGCGCACCGGCTCGGCCGAGGCCGTGGCGGGCTGGGGCTGACCGTTGACGTAGACCACGCGGCCGGTGCGGTAGTGGGGGCCGTAGACGAAGACTCCGTAGGACCAGGTGGGGTGGTACCAGGGGTGCCAGCCGTAGTGGGGGTGGTGCCTCCACCACCAGCTGTGCTTGCGGGCGTGGTGCTTGTGGCGATGCTTCCAGGCGTTGTGGGCGTGGGCGTGGTGGGCGGCCTTGTGGTGGCGTGTCTTGGCGGCGTGGCGCGCCGCGGCGTGGGCCCGGGCCTGCTTGTTGTGGTGGGCGGCGGCGTGGTTGCCGTGCGTGGCGCGGTGATCGGTGTGGTGGCGGGTGGTGACCACGTTGCGGGCTGGCGGGCGCGTGACCTGTCGGGCCGCGGCGCGAGCGGGCGCCGCCATGGTGGCCCCGGGGCGCACCGAGGCCGCCTGGCGGGCCGCCGGAGCCGCGGCGGGGCGCAGGTTGTCGGGCCGCTGGGCCTGGGTGCCCGGGCGGGCCTGTGCGGCGTTGCTGTTGGCCGGGCGCGCGTTGGCCGCGGGGGGCCGCTGCTGGGCGGCCTGGCTGGAGGGGCTGGCCTGGGTGGGGCGTGCCTGGCTGTTGGCCGGGGGCGCCGAGTCGACAGGCTGGCGGTTCTGCTGGGCCGCTGGGGCGGGGGCATGCTGGGCGGCGGGGCGTGCCTGCTGCGCCGCCGGCCTGCTCTGGGGAGCGGGCCGCTGCTGGGCCTTCTGCTGGTTGCCGCCGGAGCTGGACCTGGCCTTCTTCTTCTTCTTCTTCCAAGCCGCCAGATTCAGCTCGCGTTCGGCGCGGAGTCGGGGGGCGTCGTCGGTGGGCGCATCGGCGAGCGCTGGGGAGGCGCTGAGAGCGAAGGCGATGCCGGCGGTGGCGACGAAGAGGAAGCGACGCATGGAGCCCTCCTTGCTTGAGCACGGGACCTCGAGGTGCCGCTGGGACGACACTCGGCCATTTTCATTCAATCCGCGCTCAGAAAACTATAGCCCGGGATGGGACGGGCGTGGGAATGCAGCTTCGAGGCCCTATCCGCAGTCCTCCCCCTCGTGGTGATCCTGGCCTTCGCAGCACACCAGGTGCCAGGCGTGGCAGTCGCCGCATTCCTGGATGCGGTGGCCCTGGGTGAAGTCCTCCCAGTGCCGGCGTTGATCCACGCTCAGGGTGCCGGTGCCCTTGCACAGGGGGCAGGCGGAGTCGAGGGCGGTGAGGATGGCCGCGCGGATGAATTCGGAGCGGTTGGGCATGCCCTGTAGCAGCTCCGCGAGGGCGTCGTCCACCTTGAAGGTGATCAGGTTGGGCTTGGACATGGGGCTCTGACCGCGACTACTGCTTGAGGAAGGCCTGCCGGAGGCGAGCGAAGGTGTCGGCGCGCAGCTCGTAGATGGGCCCTCGCGCGTCGCGCCGGGCGTAGACGGCCTCGGGGGAGTGGGGCACCTGGAAGGCGTCACCGATCTCCAGCATGGTGCTGGTGCCGTCGATGAACTCGACGATGAAGCGGCTGCGCGGAGCGCTGAGCCCCGCCACCGCTGGCTCGGTGCCCTGGCTGACCCGCACCGCGCGCAGATCGGACAGCGCGTTCACGGTGTAGAGGGTCTTGCGCAGCTCGGCTTCCATGCTCACCGGCTCCACCACCCGCCAGGCCCTGGTGCCCAGGTCCTGCTGGATGCGCACGCGGTGCACGCCCTCCTCGAGCACGATGGAGTCGACCCGTTCGCGGTCGAAGGCGAACACGGTCTTGTCCTGGAATTCCACCTGGGGCCACTGGAAGCGGCGCAGCCAGGTGCTGGCCACGCGGTAGACGTCGGGGCGGCCTTCGACCCGGGCCAGGGCGGCCTGGCCGTCGGGGGACTCCACCACGGAGAGCCGATGCATGGTGCCGTCCAGCTCCACCAGCTCCACCTGGGCGGGGGGGGCCTCCCAGCCGCTGCCGAAGTCCGCCGCGTGCAGCTCGCTGGCGCGCAGGCGGGCCAGCGAGCTGATCATGGCCTCCAGGGTGCGCTGGTCCACCTCGAAGAGCGGCCCGTCGGCCAGCTGCCAGCCCGCGAGCAGCTGCTGGCCGTCCTCGTCGGTCTCGCCGGTGGGCTCGCGGGTGAAGGTGAGGCTGTGGCTGCGCGACTGCAGGGTGAGGCCCGCGGCCTGCTCGGGCTCCAGGTCCAGCAGCTTTCTGTTGCGCCACTCGGTGGCGTCCTTGTCGAAGCGGTGGCGGCCTCCCACCCGCGCCCGGAACACCTGCTCGCTGTCGGGCAGCCGCAGCACGCTGGAGCCGCCGGGCAGATCCACGCCCAGCACCATGGACAGCATCGGCACGGAGTCGCCGGCGAAGACCTCGAAGGACAGGTTGTTGGAGTCATCGAGGCCGTAGGCTTCGAGGTTGCCCTCGTCGATGCGGAGATCCAGGGGGATCGGCTCGCGGAAGCCGCGCAGCAGGGTGCGGATGGTGCTGGCGTCGGCCTCGGCCTGCAAGGGCTGGCGCAGGAACCAGCGCTCGCCCTCGCGTTCCAGCACGGTGCTCTGGCCCGCGCGCACGATCTGGATGCGGGTGACGGCGTCGGCCTCCACCGCGGGCAGGTCGGGGAGCTGGTCCTGGCTGTGGCGGTGGTTGCCCGGCAGGACCAGGAGGAGGATCAGCGCGGCCGCGACGGCCAGCAGGGCCTGGGTGGTGCGGGACAGCGGCATCACTCCACCTCCAGCGCGAAGCGGCCCTGCCTGCGGCGGAGCAGCAGGCGCAGGGCGCCGAAGAGCAACAGCAGCAGGCTGCCCGCCAGGGCGTTGCCGAGCTTGATCCAGCGCAGCTGAGCGGCCTCGGGGAGCTCGATGGGCGGGACCTGCACCGCCTTGCTGCGGATGCCGATGAGGGACTCATCCTGGCACATCCAGTCCACCAGGTTGAGCACCAGGGCGGCGTTGTTGGCCGCGGCGTCGGCGGAGCCGGCCACCACCAGGCGCGCTGGAGCGCCCTCGGTGATCTTGCTGGCGGGGTCTTCCCTGGCCACCACGGCGCTGCCGAAGGGGGTCTCGGCCCTGGCCTCGGGGATCGGGAGATCCTTGAAGGTGCTGGAGAAGGAGCCGGTGACGGACACCAGCAGCGGCCAGGAGCCCTTCTCTTCGCCCGGGATGGTGCGCTTGTAGGCCGCGGGATCGAGGCTGCGCACCCCCTGGAAGCGGGAGCCCTGGGCGGAGCCGCGCACCAGCACCTGGGCCTCCAGCCCCGGAGCCAGGGGCTCGTTCACCGTGAGCGATGAGGCGAAGGGGAAGAGCATCTGGTCCAGCCCCTTGACGATGGGGCTGTCCTTGTCGAGATCGGTGACCCGGGGGATGACCGGGTGGTTGACGGGCAGCTGCACCAGGTAGCGACCCTGGCGGACGGGCACGCGCAGCTTGCCGTTCTGGGCGCGGTCGATGACCAGGTCACGGTTGACCACCACTCCCAGCTGCCCCAGGAAGCCCTCCATGCCGTGGTGGATCTCCTCGGGCTGCAGGTTGCGCATGTCGGCGCGGTAGTTGGTGAGAAAGACCGCGAGGGAGCCGCCGCGCATCAGGAATTGGTCCAGCTGGTAGCGCGCCCGCTCGCTCACCTGGGTCTGGGGGCCCAGCATGACCAGCGCGTCGATGGTCTCGGGGATGCCCTCCTCGCCGCCCAGCAGCAGGGGGCCCAGCTCGTAGGAGTCGCTGAGCTGGCTGCGCAGCTTCTCGAGCGGGCCCTTGGTGCGGAAGATGTCCACCTCGCCGTGGCCGGTGGTGAAGGCCACGGACCGGGTCTGTTCACCTTCCACCAGCCGGCGCAGGGTGCGGGCGATGTCGTATTCGACCACCGCGACCTGGGTGACGGCCTCCAGGGCGGTCTGTTGCTCGCCGTAGACGAAGCTGGCGCCCATGAAGACCCGCTTGAGCTCGGAGCGGTCGCTGCCGCGGTAGCTGTACTGGATGGGGTTGACGCCGAAGCGCTGGGCTTCCTCTTCCAGCTCCTTCTTGCCGGTGGGATCCACCACCTGGATCTCCATCAGGCCGCGGGAGTAGGCGCGGAACTCCTCGAGCTTGTCCACCAGCACGCGCTCATGGTTGTTGTACGGGGCTTCCAGGCCCTTGGTGAAGTAGACCTTGACGAACAGGGGTCTCTCGAGCCGTCCGGCCAGCTGGCGGCTGGCGTCGCTCAGGGTGTAGATGTGGTCGCGGGTGAGGTCGAGCCGCGCGAAGTGGCGGGCCGAGAGCATGTTGGCCAGCACCAGCACCAGCAGCAGCGCGGCGAGCTGCACCCAGGCATCCAACAGCAGGCCTCTGCGCTTGTTCATGCCGTCCCCCTCACTTCAGGCGCCCGTGGCGCAGGGCGAGCACCGCCGCCGCGAGCCCGGCCACCACCACCGACAGGAAGTAGACCAGGTCGCGGCTGTCGAGCACGCCGCGGGCCAGGTTGTTGAAGTGGTAGTCGAAGGACAGGTACTGCACGGCGGGCAGGGCGATGGCCGGCACGCGGTGCAGGAAGAAACCCATGGCGAAGGGCAGCAGGCAGAGCACCATCGCCAGCAGGAAGGCCACCACCTGGCTGGAGGTGACCGAGCTGGCGGCGGTGCCGATGGCGCAGAGCGCTGAACCCAGCAGCAGCAGCCCCAGGTAGCCCCCTACGACGGGGCCCCAGTCCAGGGCGCCCAGGGACGCCAGGGTGATGGGGTAGCTGATGGTGAGCAGCAGGGCGGTGGCCAGCAGGGCCAGGGCGGCCAGGTACTTGCCCAGCACCACCTCGAGATCGGTGAGGGGCAGGGTGACCAGCAGCTCCAGGCTGCCGGTGCGTCGTTCTTCGGCGAACAGGCGCATGGTGACCGCGGGCACCAGCACCACGAAGAACAGGGAGGCCCAGAAGAAGAAGCTGCGCAGCGACGCCACGCCCGTGGCCAGCATGTCCTGGAAGAACAGCACGAAGGCCGCCACCAGCCCCAGGAACACGGGCACCACGATGTATGCCAGGGGCGAGTCGAAGGCGCTCGCCAGCTCACGTCGGAACACCGCGGACACGTTGCGCATGTTCACCTCCCGAAGACACCGCACGACTAGCCGATCCCTCCTCTCCGTCAAGGCTGCCGATGCATTCCTGGCGCGGTAAGCTCTGCCGATGCAGCTCCTCTCCACCGCGCTCTTGTCACTGGTGCAGGCCTCTCTTGCCCACCAGTACGCGCCCAGCGCGGGTCCGGCCTACCTGGACGAGGCCGCCATGCAGCTGGTGAGGGTGGACGAGCCGGATCATCCCCTGGCGCTCATCAGCAGCTCCCGGGGCTCCATGCTGGCGGAGCCACCGGGCGACGACATCCCCTGGCGGCGGGTCTCCATCCCCGAGGTGGACGGCTACAGCGCCTGGGAAGCTGAGGGCGCGCTGCAGACCGACGCCTGGGTGGCCGCCGGCTACGACGGCGCGGGTGTGCGCGTGGCGGTCTTCGACGTGCAGTGGTTCAACGCCGCCACCCGTCCCGAAGAGCTGGGCGAGATCGAGACCTGGGACTGCGGCGCCCACGACTCCTGCGAGCTGCCCATGGACACCCTGCGTCCCTGGCACTCCTACGAGGAGGGCAGCCACGGGGTGGCTTGCGCCGAGGTCATCCGCGATCTCGCCCCGGGGGTGGAGCTGCACGCGGTGCGCGTCAACGGGCTCACCACCCTCGAGAACGCCGTGGCCTGGGCGGTGCGTCACGACGTGGACCTGGTGTCCATGTCCATGTCCATGTTCTCCGAGTCCTTCTACGATGGCACCGGCGCCGTGAACGAGCTGATGGGCGACCTCGCCGACGCGGGCGTGCTCATGGTCACCTCGGCGGGGAACTACGCCACCGAGCACTGGCTCGAGGAGTTCCGCGACGACGATCTCGATGGCTGGCACGAGTTCGAGGGGTCCAGCGAGTACCTGCCTATCTACCTGTCGGGAGGCGGCCGGCGACGCGTCTTGGTGAACTGGGACCAGTACCACCACTGCGGCGACACGGATCTCGATGTCTACGTGTGGGCCGACAGCGGCGAGCTCGTGGGGCGCTCCGAGGACCGCCAGGGAGAGGAGAGCGACGGCTGTCACCCCAGCGAGAGCGTGAGCGCCTACGCCGAAGAGGACGGCTGGTACTACATGCAGATCCGCCGCGCGGCCGGTGATCCCGCGCTGCGCTTCTCCATCTTCACCCGCGGCGGCGACATCTGGCAGGCCATGGAAGAAGGCTCCATCTCCGATCCGGGCACCCATCCGTCGGTGTTCACCGTGGGGGCGGTGCGGGCCACCAGCTACCTGTCGGCCCAGGCGGAGAGCTTCTCCTCCCGGGGGCCCACCCACGGCGGGCTGGCCAAGCCCGACATCGCGGGCCCCGACGGCCTCTCGTCCTCGGTCTACGGCGAGACCGGCTTCTACGGCACCTCGGCCTCCACGCCTGCGGTGGTGGCCGCGCTGGCCATCCTGATGAGCGCGGATCCCGAGCTCGGTCCCTACGAGGCTGCGGAGCGGCTGCGTTCCTATGCGCTGTCCGACCGTGCCACCTGGGACGCCCCGGACACCGCCCTCGGGGCAGGTTATGCCCGCCTTCCTCCGCTCGACGAGCGCCACCGGGGCTGCGGGGATCGTCCCCTGATCCTCCCCGTCCTGCTATGGTGGCCCTTCGTGGGCCTACGCCGTCGCTTGCGGCGCGGCTGTCCCCCCCGGAGCCCTTCTCCATGCGACCCAAGCTGAGCATCGCCACCCTGCTGCTGCTGTCCGGATGCAAGCTCCTCGCCTCCGGCGTCATCGACGAGACCTGCGAGGATCTCCCTGGCGGCTGCGACGGCACGGTAGACACCGACGATACGCGCGACACCGAAGACACGGCGCCGCCCTACGTGCCCGACAACCCCTTCGTGCTGGGCCTGGCCGTGGCCTCCGAGACCGAGAGCGAGGTGTCGCTGCGCGCCTTCGACACCGACTTCGAGCTGCTGATCGAAGCCGTGCTCCCCCTGCAGGAAGACACCAGCGTGGGGCCTGTGGCCTACGATCACGACCAGGGCGCGCTCTACGGCTTCGACAACGGCAGCCGAAAGCTGGTCACCTACAGCGAATCCGCAGGGCTGGTGCTGGTGGACATCTCTCCCGAGATCACCGACTTCGACGACGACATCGTCGACATGATGGTGGCTGACGGTACGCTCTACCTGGTGGGCGGCTCCACCCTGCTCAAGCACGAGGTGGGCGACGGCTTCGTCACCGAGATCGAGATCTCCAACGCGGCCCCACAGCTGGTGCGGTCCATCTTCGCGCCCAGCAGCTCCAGCAGCGTCTTCCTGCTCGACATCGGCGAGGCCGGCCAGGAGCCCGATCTCTACCGCGTCGATCTCGACACCCAGCGCGGCGTGCGCTCCTACGAGAACTTCGACGACGGCCAGGGTCGTGCCCAGGCGGGCTTCTACGGGCTGGAGAACCTGCCCTATGTCTGCTCCGAGCTGGGCGCGGTGTACTCCGTCGAGTCCCTCGATGCCGGAGATCGCGTCCCACTGGCCATGCCTCTGGCCGACGAGATGATCGAGCACTACGGCGTCGACATGGCCCTGGACGTGTCCGACTGCAGCTACGATCCCATCGCGGAGCGCTACCTGGTGTTCTCCCGCGCCCTGGGTGCCATCAACATGGACGAGTACGGTCACGTGCTCCCGCACCTGGCACCCGACGACGGTGAGAGCTTCGTCCGGGGCTACTTCTTCGTGGTCCCGGCCGACAGCGACACGGAGTAGCGGGGGCCACGCCGCGCGGTGGGTGGCGTGCAGGTCTCGGCCGCAAGCCGTAAACTGATCAGCGGAGGTGTCCATTGCGCGCTGGAGCGTCGTTGTTGATCCTGGCTTCCCTGGGCTGCAGGCCCGATCCGGAGCTCGTCCCCCTCGTCACCCTGATCGAGGCTGGCGACCCGGTGGCCGCCGAGGTGGTGGCCACGGTGGGCGATCTTGAGCTGGATGTGCTGGTGCGCCTGCTCAACCGCTACGACGCCTCGGTGGCGGGCGGTGATCTCGCGGGCTTCGTCAGCGGCGCCAGCGCCGCCGTCGACAGCGACGCCATCGCGGTGGACCCCACCGGCTACGGCGAGCTGCAGGTGAGCACCTCGGCCCCCGAGGCCTTCTCCGCCGGCTTGCTGGCGGCCATGGACGACGACGTGGCCCTGGGCGATCCTGTCACCTGCTGGAGCGTCGCCGGAGAGCCCCAGGGCTGGGGCCTGCGACAGGCCTGGGCGCTGCCCGATGCCCTGGGAGAGCTCCAGGTGGTGCAGCCTCTGCTGGAAGGCTTCCTGCTGGCCACCGATCTCGAGGTCTGGTTCCAGGGTGCGGAGCCGGGTGCGCGGGCCCACCGCGTGCTCACCATGCCCGACCCCATCCTCGAGGTGGAAGCGGTGCATGTGGACAACGACGGTGTGCCCGACGCGCTGGTGCGCAGCGTCGACGAGGTGATCCTGCTGCGCGGACGCCCGGGCGGAGGCATGGCCTGGGGCGCCGGCTTCGCAGCGGAAGGTCGCTCCATCCAGGGGATCTCGGTGGCCGATGCGGACGCCGACCAGCGCAACGACGTGGGCTTCGTGCTCGAGGACTACGACGGCGCCATGGTGGTCATCATGCTGGGAGACGGCGGCTGGGGCTTCTCCGAGTGGGAGGAAGCTCGCTACCTGCTGGACTACGCGGTGACCGACCTGGAGCTGGCCCACTCCGACCAGGACGGCCAGGCCGAGCTGAACGTGCTCAAGACCACCTCGATCCTCATGCGCTACTACTGGGGCGACGAGGGCTGGGCCGAGACCTACCCCTCCAGCCTGGAGACCCACCTGGCGGATCCCGCCACCTTCCTGGGCGCGGCCGATCTCGATCTGACCGGCTCCGAAGATCCCATCATGCTCTCCCACCCCCAGGAAGGCGTGGACCAGAGCGTGCTGTTCTACGCCATGGGCGGCACCACCACCCAGTACCAGAAGAGCTTCCTCGAGCCCTCCTGGGCCCTGGGGGACCTCAGCGGCGACCTGGGGCTCGACGTGGTGGCCCTCGAAGACACGGACCTGCACCTGATCCACTTCGAGGCCAGCGAGACCGACTCGTCGTACAAGTACCACACCATCACCGGCGTGCTGGGCGAAGGTCCCATCGCCGTGGGCCTGTTCGACGGAGACTCGGAGCCCGACCTGGTGGTGGCCGATGGTGAGCTGCTGCTCTACGCCGGCAGCCCGGACTCCTACCCCTGGTGGTACGCAGAGGCCGACTGGTCCAGCATCAGCCTCGACCTGCTGGGTGCCCCCCAGCTGGCGGACTTCGACGACAAGGCGGGCCACGACACCCTGTCCGCCTGGGTGGACTCCCTGTCCATCCCCGTGCTCCGCACCTGGTGGCTCGAGTCCTCCAAGAAGGGTGGGCTGCCGGAGCTGGTGCGCCGGGGCGACCTGGAGCTGGCGGCGGGATCGGAGCCCCTGGGGCTGGGCCTGCACGGCGGGCTCGTGTACGGCCTGTTCGACGAGGACGGCGAGCAGCTGGCGGTCATGGATCTCGACGAGTACGAGCTGTTCCAGGAGCAGGCGCGGGTGGCGGTCTCCGGCCAGCACCTGCGGGTGGGAGACTTCGCCGACGGCGCTGTGGTGGCGGTGGTCAGCGACGCCGGGGCGGTGAGCTACCGGGACAGCGAGCTGGTCGAGGTGGCCACCGGCGAGCTGGGCAGCTTCGAATGTCTCGCGGTCGGCGACACCGACGGCGACGAGGTGGACGAGCTGCTCACCGGCAGCGACAGCGGCTGCGAGCTGGTGGCGGCGGATCTCGACGGCGACGGCGCCGACGACAGCGTGCAGTCCTCCGAGATGGGCATCTACGCCGAGGTGGGTGGCGAGAGCTTCTCCCTGCAGGGCGACGGCTGGCTGGGCGCCGCGGATCTCGACGGAGACGGCGCCGCCGATCCCATCGTGATCTCCGACGACCGGGTGCTGGTGCACCGGGCGCTGCAGGACGGCTTCGCGCCGCCCTTCGGCCTGCACACCAGCGTGCCGCTGCAGGGCTCACCGCTGGCGGCCGACATCGACGGCGACGGCGTGATGGATCTGCTGGTCCCGGGCGAAGAGGGCAGCCTGCTGGTGGCCATGGGGGAGTAGGGGAGGCCTCCCGTCATCTCCTTCCTGCTGCTGCTGCTGCTGGCTGGTGCCGCCAGGGCCGAACAGGGCCTGCGCTGGGCCCTGCTGCCCGGTGCCAGCTACAGCGCCGACAACGGGCTGGGGGTCTCGGCCGTAGCGGGGCTGTACTGGAACGACCCGCAGCTGGAGCCATACCGCCACGCGCTGCAGGCCCGCTTCTTCATGACCACCCGCGGGGTGCACGCCCACGAGCTGCGCTGGGAGGGGTTGGAGCTGGTGGATCTGCCCCTGCGCGCCTGGGTGCAGCTGGGCTACTTCGCCTCGCGCAGCCGCACCTTCTGCGGCACCGGCAACGAGGTGGACTGCGATCCGGCCGTCGCCGAGGTGGCCGCCCGGGGCCAGGGCCATGAGCCGAGCAGCCAGGCCTACGAACAGGCCGTGGACCGCTACTACCTCTTCCCCATGACCATGCCCTACGGGGTGCTGAACCTGCGCTGGCGGCTGCGGGAGGGGCCGCGCAAGGTGGAGCTGTTCGGTGGCTGGCGGGGCAACCTCTACAGCTCGGGCCTGCCTGGCGAGCCGGGGCCCTACCCGGGCAGCCTCTACGCGGCCGAGTTTCCCCAGGGTGAGGCGGGGCTGGCCTCGGTCTTCCAGCTGGGAGCGCTGCTCGACGCTCGCGACCAGGAGCCCTCCGCCACCCGTGGATTCTTCGTAGAGGCCAGCCTGCGCGCCTCGTCACCGGTCTGGGGATCCGCCTGGGACTTCGTGGGCTTCCACAACAGCTGGCAGCTGTTCCTGTCCCTGGATCCCGGCCAGCGCGTGGTGCTCGCCGATCGCTTCGTGGTGGATCTGCTGGCGGGGGACGTGCACAGCCACGAGCTGGCCCAGGTCGGGGGCACCGCCTACTACTTCGTCTACGGCGGCTACATGTTCGGGCGCGGCATCCGCGAGAGCCGCTACCTGGGGCGCATCAAGCTGATGGACCAGCTGGAGCTGCGCTGGATGCCGCTTGAGCTCACCCTGCTGCGCCAGCGGGTCGATGTCGGCACCGTGACCTTCGTGGACCTGGGCTGCATCGGCCTGGACTGGGGCGACTGGGGTGGGGACCCGGCTCGGCTGCTGCCCGCCACGGGTGCGGGCCTGCGGCTGGCCCTCAACGAGGACTTCGTGGTGCGCGCCGACCTGGGTGTGAGCCCCGTGGAGGACTGGACCCCGGCCCTGTACCTGCTGGTCGGGCAGACGTTCTGAGGGTGAAGCGCCCACCACACCTGCCTCGGCAGCCAGCTGCGCGACGGGCGCGTCGTGAGTACCCC
>CAZEJJ010000033.1:0-52526 GCA_964512185.1 uncultured Enterobacterales bacterium
GGAGGCGACGACCGGAGTCGAACCGGTGAATGGAGGTTTTGCAAACCTCTGCCTTGGACCACTTGGCTACGTCGCCGCCAGGTGTTGCAGCCCACCTTCTATTGCCTCGCACTGGACTGTCAAGACCGACGCCGCGCACCCGACGGCCACCGCGCCCACGGGATAGGAACCTCGGGAATCGACGCCAAGGAGGGCTCGATTGCCCCCTCTCTCGGTGGTCATCATCGCCCGCGACGAAGCTGATCGCTTGCCGGCGGCCATCCGCTCGGTGGCCTTCGCCGAAGAGGTGTTGGTGCTGGATTCTGGCAGCTCGGACGCCACGATGGAGGTGGCGCGGCGCCTGGGCGCCCGCGTGGTGGAGACCGACTGGCCGGGGCATGTCGCCCAGAAGAACCGGGGCCTGGGCATGGCCAGCCACGACTGGGTGCTCTCCATCGACGCCGACGAGCGGGTGTCGCCCGCCCTGGCCGCCGCGGTGCGGGCGGTTCTGGAGCGCGAGCCGGAGCAGGCCGGCTTCGCCGTGAGCCGCCGCAACTTCTACCTGGGACGCGCGCTGCGCGCGGGAGGCTGGTATCCGGATCGTCGCCTGCGGCTGGTGCGACGGCGGCGGGCGCGCTGGCGGGGCCAGGATCCCCACGATCTGCTCGCGGTGGAGGGCCCCACGGGGTGCTTGCAGGGTGACCTGCTACACCACCCCTACCGCGACCTGGGGGAGCACCTGTCCACCATCGACCGCTACAGCCGCCGCTTCGTTGAGGTCAGCGAGGCCCGCGCTCGCTGGTACGATCTGGCCCTGCGCCCGCCGTGGCGGTTCGCCCGGGGCTACCTGCTGCAGGCGGGGTTCCTCGACGGTGTTCGCGGGCTCATGGTGGCCGTTCTGGGGGCCGTTCATTGCCTGTTGAAGTGGGGCCGGCTCTACCTGGCCCAGCGGGAGCCTGCGGGGAGCGACTCCTGCGAGCGGGGGCGCGATGATTCGTAGCGTCGGGCGAGCGCGCTGTCCGAGGGCTGGATCGTGAAGATCGCCCTCGCTCTGCGGCGCTTCGCGCCCGATGGCGGCACGGGGCGCTACGCTGCCGCGCTGGCCCGTTCTTTGCTCGATGCAGGCTGCGAGGTGCACGTGATCTGCATGCAGAGCCAGCTCGAACCCGCCGTCGCCGACCGCCTGGGTCGGTCCCTCCACGTCCATCGCCTCCGGATCCCGAGGCTGGGCAGCGTGGTCACCATGCAGGCCTTCGCCGCCCGGGCTCGCGGGGAGGTGCGCCGCCTCGGCCCCACCGTCTCGCTCGCGCTGGGGCGCATCCCCGGGCTCGATGTCTTCCGCGCTGGCGGTGGCTGCCACGCCGCCTTCCTCGACACGCTCCCCGGTTGGAGGCTGTCGCTGCGCCACCAGCTGGAGCTGCGGCTCGACCGGTCGGCCGCCCGCACAGCGCGACGGGTGGTGGCCAACGCGCCTCTGCCTGCCCAGCAGCTGTGCCGGCGCTACCGTCTGGCCGCCGAGCGTGTGGAGGTGATCCCCAACGGAGTGGACGCCGCGCGGTTCAGGCCGGATCCGGCGGCGAGGGAGCTGCTGAGGGGGGAGCTGCAGGTGGAGCCAGGGCAGGCCCTGGTCCTGTTCCTGGGCAGCGGCTTCGCCCGCAAGGGGCTGACCACCGCCATCGAAGCCAGCGCACAGCGCGCAGGAGCGGTGCTGGTGGCGGTGGGAGCTGACCGCGGTGTGGCCCGCTATCGCCGGCTGGCGGAACGTCTGGGCCTGCGCCTGGTGTTGGCAGGTGCACGCCCTGATCCCGAGCGATTCCTCGCCGCGGCCGACCTGATGCTCCTGCCAACACTGTATGACTCTGCCGCCAACTCGGTGCTCGAGGCCATGGCGGCGGGGGTGGTGCCCCTCACCAGCCAGGCCAACGGTGCCGCAGCCTTCGTCCCGGAGCCCTGGATGGCTGTGGAGCGACCCGACGACGCCGCCAGCTTCGCGCGGGCCATGCACCGCGCCCTGGCGCAGCCCGAGCTCGGCCGAGCCTGTCGCGAGCGCGCCCTGCAGATGAGCTGGCAGGAATCCTGCGGGCGCATGCAGCGCCTGCTCCAGGAGGTGGCGGGCGAGACAAGGCAGGAGCGAGGGGGTGCGCTGTGAGCCGGCGGCGACGTGGCCTGCTGCTGACCTCCGGCCTGCTGCTGCTGCTCTGCGTGCTGGGCTTGATCGCCCTCTGGTGGGGCTGGAGGCGGCACGTGGTGGAGGACCCCGGGGAGCACATCTCCCGCCACGCGATCCTGGAGATCATCTCGGAGGAGAGCCCGGTGTTCACCAGCGACGGGGAGCACCGCCTGGGCGTGTTCTTCGCCCAGGAGCACCGCGACTACGTGCCCTTCGACGAGATCCCGCGCTCCTGCGTGGCGGCGCTGGTGGCGGCCGAGGACAAGCGCTTCTTCACCCACCACGGCATCGATCCCATGGGGATCACGCGGGCCATGTGGATGAACCTGCAGGCTGGCGGGCTGGTGGCGGGTGGATCCACCCTCACCCAGCAGACCGCCAAGAACCTCTACTACCGTCCCGATCGCTCTCTGCAGAGCAAGTGGACGGAGCTGCTCAACGCCCTGCGGCTCGAGGCCCACTACTCCAAAGATGAGATCCTCGAGTTCTACTTCAACCAGTTCCACGTCTCCGGCAACGGCCGGGGACTGGGCATCGCCGCGCGCTACTTCTTCGACGAGGAGGTGGCCAGGCTCGGCGTGCAGGAGTGCGCCTTCCTGGCGGGCATGGTCAAGGCGCCGGCGCGCTACAATCCCTGGAGCGGGCGCACCGACGAACACCGCCAGCGAGCCCGGCAGGCGGCGGCTGTGCGCACCGCCTACGTACTGGGTCGCATGGTGGAGACCGGGGCCATCAGCCAGCAGGAGCACGACGAGCTGGTGGCCCAGCCCCTGCCCTTCGTGCGCGGGCACTTCCGCTACGAGCGCTCCGTGCTGCTCGATGCGGTGGAAGAGCGCCTCTCGCGCTATCCCTTCCCCGAGGTCTTCACCGCCGCGGGCATCGACAACCCGTCCACTGCGGGGCTGCAGATCATCACCACCCTCGACCACGACGCACAGGAGTCCGCCGTCTACGGGCTGTGGCACCACCTCTCCGAGCTGGGCCCCTACCTGGACGGCGCGGGGATCGAGGTCTTTCGGCTCCCCGAAGGCGACGCGCAGGGCGGCCCCCTGGCCGAGATCCCGCGGCCCAGGCAATTCCTGCCCGGGGTGGTGCAGGCCGTCGAGGGCGAGGGCGAGCAGCGCACGCTGCTGCTGGATCTGGGCGGCGCTCCCGCCGGAGGAGAGCGGCTCGTCTGCCGGGTGGATCGCGAGGGGCTGGAGCGTGCGGCCGCTGTTCTGCTGCGAGCGCGAGAGGCAGATCACCGCGCCCGGGTGGGTCAAGCTGACGTAGACTCCTTGCTGGCGGCGCTGTCCAGCGGCACGGCGCTGCGCACCTCCCTGCGCGAGGACGGTGAGCAGGGGCTGATCTGCGATCTGGAGGCCAGCACCGAGCTGCAGGGAGCGGTGCTGGTGCTGCAGCGAGGTCGCATCCGGGCCATGGTTGGCGGCGGCGACAACAGGAACTTCAACCGCGCCACCCAGGCCGAGCGCCAGCTGGGCTCCACCTGGAAGCCGCTCATCTACCACGCGGCCCTGCAGCTGGGTTGGGAGCCCGACGACATCCTGGACAACCGCCGCAACGTGTTCCCCTTCGAGGGCACCTGGTACTACCCACGCCCGGATCACGATCCCGAGCCGGCGGTCAGCCTGGCCTGGGCGGGAACCCGCTCCGAGAACCTGGCCAGCATCTGGCTGCTCTTCCACCTGGTGGACAGGTTGAACCCCGAGCAGGTGCGGCGGCTGGCGGAGCTGGTGGGCCTGTGGCAGCAGCCCGGGGAAGGGCGCAAGGCCTACATCGTGCGCATCCGCGACGAGTACGGCGTGATCGCCCTGGACAGTCGTCGGGAAGAGACCCTGTTCGATGCGGCCCGCCAGGCGGCCCTGGCGGACCTGGCGTTCACCGGTCACGCCGAAGACGAGTTCGAGCTGCGCACCCTGCACCACGGTCGCGGCTTCGCCACCGAGCGGGCCCGCGTCATGAAGAGCTCCGGTGGCGCAGAGCGGCGGGCCCGGCTGGAGGCCCTGCGGCGCAACTTCGTGGAGCTCGACGCCCACGCCGGGGTCTGCCGCCGGCAGTTCGGCGCTGTGGGCAGCCCGCTGGAGTGGGCGGTAGAGGAGTTCATGCTCGGCGACGTGGAGCCCGCTGACGTGAGCTGGCTCTACCTGCGGGAGCTGGACGGCGAGCTGCTCTGTGCGTCTGAGGATCCCGGCGCCGGACACCTCCCCCTGGCCGCGGTTCTGGACGATCCTGTCGCCCTGCAGGACTGGACCCTGCTGTCCCGGGCCACCACCGCCAGCGACCTGCTGGTGGACGGTGTGCTGCACCTGTCCACCGTCGACGCCCTGCGCGTCGCCCTGGATCGGCAGCTGCAGGCGCACGCCGAGCTCGATCCCTGGGAGCCCGAGCTGCTCTACCAGCACACCGACTTCCGGCGCATGCTGTCCATGCGCTACCTGGCGCTGCTGGCGCGGTCCATGGGCGTGGAGGCCGAGATCCCTCCGGTCCTGTCCATGCCTCTGGGGGCCACCGAGGTGTCGCTCGTGGAAGCGGCGCAGCTGTACCAGGGACTGCTCCAGGGCAGCAGCTGGCGCTTCCCGGGCATGGTCTACACCGAAGGCACCGTGCCTGGCCTGCGGCAGGTGACGCCCCTGGAGGCGGACGCCAGCTCCACTTGCCTCATCCAGGAGATCCGCGACCGCCACGGAGCCATCCTCTATCGAGCAGGCCAGGAGCGCGTGCAGGTGGTGGACGAGGTGCCCGGCCTGCTGGTGGCCGATGTCCTGTCCAACGTGGTCCGTTGGGGCACGGGTCGACGCGCCTCGGGCAAGGTGACGGTGGGCGGGCGCAGCTGGCCCCTCATGGGCAAGACCGGTACCACCAACGCGTACCGCAACGCTGCCTTCCTGGGCTTCGCTCCGGTGGCCAAGGGTGGGCAGCTCGACCCGGCGGCCAGCTACACGGTGGCGGCCTACGTGGGCTACGACGACAATCGATCCATGAGGCGCGGTACGCTGCGGGTCTCAGGGGCCAGCGGGGCCCTGCCCGCCTGGATCGGCACCATCCAGGGCATGGCGGCGGCGGGGCTGCTGGCTGACGATGAGGAGCTGGACGAAGAGCTCGCCTTCCCTGCGCCTGCGGATATGGGCCGCCTGGCCGTCGAGGCTGGCTCCGGGCTGCCTGTGGGTGGAGAACCCGTCGAGCGCAGCATCCTCGCCCCCGAGCCCGGCACCAGGTCTGGACGCCGCTTCGGGCCCGTGGAGCCTCCGGCCGACCTGCCCTGGGGTGAGCCTACGTCCTGGTCGTCCGTCGAGGCTCCCGCCGCCGATCCAGCGGCCGCCGAGCCCGACGCTGGCGAGGCGGCGAGCGTCTGGGACGCCATCGAGGCCTCGGACTGATCGCGTTCAGCGGAAGGCGGGCTCGCCGTCATCACCGGAGTGTTAGGTGAAGCTCATGTACATCGCCATCCTCGCTGCTGCCCTGGCGGGCTGCGTCGTGCCCTACGGCGAGCCGCCTGTCGGTGGAGCCACGGCGGAGCCCTTGGCCGCTGCCACGCCGGCTGCGGATCTCACCAGCCTCGAAGCGCGTCTGCTGCTGCTCATGGACGAAAACCACGAGGCCGACAGGGCCCGCCGCCTGGATGCAGCGCGCCGTCTGCTGCGCCACGCCCGCACCTGGGATGCGGACGCGCAGCGTGATCTCGTGCGCTACCTCGAGGCGCTGCTCGACGTGGAGGAGCGCTTCCGCGACGAGCAGGGCACCGAGGCCTTCCAGCCGCTGGTGGGGCAGGGGCCGGTGATCTCCGATCCCCTCGGTCCGGTGGCGGTGCCCATCCAGGAAGAACACCTGGGCGCACAGGAGCTGTCGGTGGGCCCCGCGTCTCTCGCAGCCGAGGAGACTGGTTCCGGCCCCAGCGCCGTCGAAGGTGCCGATGGCGAGCCCGTCACCGTCACCCCGGAGCGAGACCAGCGTGCCGTGCAGGCCGAGGTGGCCGAGCTGGCCCGGCAGGCGCTGGCCGAAAGCCGCTACCAGGACGCGCTGGTGGCCCTGGACGAGCTTCCCGACCTCATCCAGGACGAGGCCCTGTTGACACTGCGGGGAGAGGCCATGGACGGCCTGGTGCACCAGGAGCGCGAGCGCGCCGGGCGGCTCTTCCTCCAGAGCCGCGAGCTGGAAGATCCCGACGCACGACTGGCCGGCTACCAGGAGGTCAAGGAGCTTCTGGAAGGGCTGATTCGCGACTACCCCGACAGCAGCTACGCCAGTGCCATCGCGCGCAACCTGCAGCTGGTGGAGCGCGAGCTGGCTGGCGGCGAGTAGCGGCCAGCCATGTGGGGCCTGCTCGCCGGGTTCCTGGGGGTCCTGAGCCTGGGCTGCGCGCTGGCGGTCTTCGTGCTGTTCTGCCGGGCGGACTTCGTGGTGGGGCTGCTGGCCTGGGGCTGGTTGCCCTCGCGGTGGGATGAGGCGGAGCCGCTGGACGATCACGACGTGGAGCTGTTGAGGCGGGTCGTGGCGCGGCTGCGGCTGCCCGCGCTCGTCGCGCTGGCGGCCATCTCGTTCGTGGCTGGAGCGGTGGTCACCTGGGTGCGGTTGTCGCCGGGTGGGTGAGGGGCTTGGGGGGATTGACACGTGCCGGCGTCGCGTTACCTACGCGGCGCTTTGGCTTGGTAGCTCAGATGGTGAGAGCACACGGTTCATACCCGTGGTGTCGGCGGTTCAAGTCCGCCCCAAGCCACCAACGCCCTGTCTTGAGGGGTAGGGTTGCGGCGGGGGGTGAGGACCGCGAGGTGGTCGCCGGGTCGGGGCGACGACTCGAATGGTGGGGGTTGAAGGCGTAAGGGTGAGGGCGGCGCCGGTGGCGGTACCTACGACGAGCCAGGTTCGTTGGTGGCTGTCGGGAGGCGTCGCTCGGCTCTTGACCCGGAGTGCGAGTGAGGACCCCCAGCGTTCGACTCTTCCACCATGGTCATTGGCGCTCAGCGAGCTCCAGCCACGAGCGCGAGCATCCTCTCGCTCACGGCGCTCCCTCTCCGAGCTGCTGGTCGTAGAAGTCGAGCCAGCGGTGGAGGTGGTCTTCGAGGTGGGCAGGCTTGCGGCCTACGCCGTGGCCCTCTCCCGGGTAGATGATCAGCTCGGTCTCGGCGCCCCTGGCCACCAGGGCGCGGTACAGCTCCTTGGCCTGGGCCACGTCGACGCGGCCGTCGTCCTCGCCGTGCATGATGAGGGACGGGGTGGGGTCCACACCCAGGTTGAAGATCGCCGATGCGCGCGTGAAGTTCTCGGGCTGGTGCACGGGGTCGCCCTTGAACTCCCAGCGGGCGGCCACGCCGTGGTTCACGTCGGACTGCCCGTAGTTGCTCACGGCGTCCGAGACACCCGCCACCACCACCACAGCCTTGAACATGTCGGTGGAGCCCAGCACGTGGCCGCCCATGGAGCCACCGTAGGAGATGCCGCCCACCACCAGGCGCTCCGGGTCGGCGACGCCGCGGTCTACCAGGGCCTGGACGCCCGACAGGCTGTCCTGCAGATCCACCTCGCCCAGGCGCCCACGGTTGGCCTGGTAGAAGGCCCGCCCATAGCCGGTGCTGCCTCGGAAATTCGGCTCGAACACCGCGTAGCCGTTGGCCGCGAAGAAGGCCGCCCAGCGCCGCCAGCCCAGGGTCACGCAGGAGTCCGGTCCACCGTGGGGCCAGAGCATGAGGGGGTAGGGGGCTTCTCCCTGGGTGGGCAATGACAGCACGCCCTCGATCTCCGTTCCGTCTTCGGAGGCCCAACGCACGGTCTCCACCGGACCAGCACCGATCTGTCCGGCCAGCTCTGGATTGGCGTCGGTGAGGCGCAGCAGCTCACCTGGGCGGCGGCCGCGGCCGGCGAACAGGCTACCAGGATCGCGGCGAGTGGAGCGCTTGACCACCCAGGTGCCGTCGGCGGACTGCACGGAGCCCAGCAGCACCTGCTCCCGGGTGAGCTGCCTGCGCCCGCGGCCGTCCGCCCCCACCCTGTACAGCTCCGCGGTGGCCCCCTGGATCGAGGCGAAGAGCAGGCTGCTCCCGTCCGCCCAGGCGAACCCGTTGAGCGTGTCCGCCTCGGCGTCGTTGACGGTGCGCTGGTCACCGCTGCTGGGTTCCACCACCACCAGCGCATTGGCCAGGGAGAGGGTCTGCTCGTAGGTCTCGAAGGCCAACAGGGAGCCGTCTGGGCTCCACTGCAGGTCCCGCACGCTGTGGCCGTCGAAGTCTTCCCCCACCCAGGTCCAGAGCACCTGGCCGTCGGTGTCGAGCACCTGCAGGGTGGAGTTGAGCATGGTCTGGTACAGGCCGGGCCCCTCCGAGGTCTGCAGGGCCAGCTGCCCCGTGCTGGAGAAGGCGAAGGCGGCCACGTGGCGCTGGCAGTCGCTCAGCCAGTCGAGCCGCTCCCCGTCCGGGGCGGCGGGATCGAACACACCGAGCCGGCTGTTGCGACCGCTGTGATCGTAGGAGTAGGCCTCCACGCCTGCTTCCTCGGCGGCGGCTTCCTCGGGTGTGGCTTCGCAGCGGGCCTGCACCGCCAGGCGCTGCCCCTGCGCCAGCCACTCGAAGGCCTGCACTCCATCTTCGATCTCGGTGAGCGCACGCGCCTCGCCGCCGTCGGCGGCGGCCATGACGAACACCTGGTCCCCCTCTCCCAGGCGATCGGAGAGGAAGGCCAGCCGCGCACCATCGGGACTCCAGCGCGGACGGCTGGCGTTGGAGGACTCCGTGCTCCACGGGCCATCGCCGCCACCGTCGGTGTGCGCCATCCAGATCTCGTAGCGCCTGCTGCCCTCGTCCCAGTCGGCGATGCGGCGCACATAGGCCACGCGCGAGCCGTCAGGGGAGAGCTGCGGGTCGCTCAGGTAGGTGGGTTCCCAGATGTGACGCGGGTGCACGCGGCCTTCCCACGGATCCGGCTCCTCTTCGACCCCGTCCTGGGCCAGCTGCGCGCAGAGAGCCTCGCAGGCCTCCAGCGATGCACCGGTGGTCTGCTGGCAGGCTGTGGCACAGGCGGCGGGCTCGGCCTCCGGGGCCAGGGTCGGGGAGCAGAGCAGGAGAAGGGCTGGGACGAGCATGCCGGGCCTCGGGTTGGGAGATGGCTCGGCGCCTGGATAACAGCGTGCACCTCCGAGCGTATATGATCCCCCAGCCCCTGTATCGACGCAGCTCCTTGGCCCCAGCTCTCCTCCGACCATTCCTGTTGTTGCTGCTCGCGCTGCTGGTCCCCGCAGCCAGGGCGGAGTCCGAGCAGCGGGTCGTGAACGTGGGCAGGGTGGAGGTGCGGATCACGGACGGCTCGGCTGCCCCCAGGGCCAGCGCTGTGGGGGGCTGGCTGGCCCGCGAGCTCGACGCCCTGATGCCCCCGGGGCGGAGCTACCAGCTGGCGGTGGAGCGGCGCTCGATGGGTGTCCTGGTGAGGGTCCATGGAGACACGCTGGTGATCCACCCTCGGCTGCCATCGGCCTCCAGGGACGAGCAGCTGCAGCTGCTGTGCATGGCGGCCTGGATCCTGCTGCGGGAGGACGGTGACCCGCTGGAAGCCTGGGAGCGGGCCCGACGCCTGGTGGAGCCGCTGCGTCCCACCGGCTGGTCGCCCCGCTGGTGGCCGCGCTGTTGCCGTGGGCTGGACGGGCTGCAGCCCACGGTCGAAGGGGATGAGCTTCGGGCAGCTGTGAGGTCGGGGCGCAGTGAAGAGCTGCCCACCTTGGAGGACGAAGCGGGAGAGGAGCCGCCTGGGGCCTACGGCCGAGCCGATCTCTGCGGCGGCTTCCGCCTGCCCCTGTTCCAGGACTGGCCCTGGGTGGTGGGCAGCTTTGGCATCTGGGCCCCCATCGAGAGCTGGGAGCTGGTGGGAGGACTGGAGTCCATGCCCCTAGGCATGGTGGAGGTTCGGCTGGGTGCCGGCCTGGCGCGCTGGCGTCACACCATCCTGCGCCTGGGCGGCGGCCCGTTGGCGGCATGGAATCCGGGGAGCACCTCGTCCGATGGCCAGCGACAGCCCGGCCTGCGCCACTCCTCCAGTGTGCAGGCGGGGCTGTGGATGGACGCCGAGCTGGGCGGGTGGAGGGGCCTCGCCCGCGCTGTTCCGGGCCAGGAGCTGGTGCTGGACGGCTGGATCGGGTGGGAGCGCCGCCTGCGTCTCACGGAGCGCTGGTACCTGCTGCCCTACACGCGCTGGCGCGCGGTGACCGAGGACGCGGAGGAGCGCCTGCTGTCCATGGGGGGGGCGGCGGGGGTGCGCTGGTTGGCCGTCGACGAGCACCTGGTCTACCGCGCCGGCACCCTGCGCCTGGAGACCGAGCACGTGGTGCCCACCGGCCGCATCCCGGGCCCGCGGTGGATCAGGCCCAGGGCCGTGCTCTTTCGCGCCGGCGCTGACTGTGGCTTCTCCGGCGACACGGGCTTCATCGGGGGCTGGGCCGGGGCGGTGGGCCTGGCGCTCAACCCCCTGCGCGAGGTGAAGGGCGTGGGCTGGTTCACCGTGGCCACGCCAACCGACTTCAGCTCCTTCACCTGGTCCATCTGGCTCACCAGCTGGATGCCGAGGCCCTGAACACGATCCGCAGCGCCGCGATCGATTAAGGGGCGCGCTCCATCAACGCCGAGCCACGCAGCAGTACACCATGTCCGCCGAATCATTTCCCAAGCTCCTCCCCACCGTCGATCTTGAAGCCGATGTGCTCGCCTACTGGAAGCGCGAACAGATCTTCGAGAAGGGCCTCGAGATCTCTCGCGATCGGCCCCGCTACACCTTCTACGAGGGCCCTCCCACGGCCAACGGGACGCCCCACAACGGCCACGTGCTCACGCGGGTGATCAAGGACCTGGTTCCCCGGTACTTCACCATGCGCGGGTACCACGTGCCGCGCAAGGGCGGCTGGGACACCCACGGGCTGCCGGTGGAAGTGGAGGTGGAGAAGGCGCTGGACATCCACGGGCGCGAGGCCATCGAGGCCTACGGTCTCGAGCGCTTCAGCCGCAAGTGCATGGAGTCAGTGTTCACCTACGTGCGCGAGTGGGAGCGGCTCACCGAGCGCGTCGGTTTCTGGATCGATCTCGACGAGGCCTACGTCACCTTCCACCGCTACTACGTGGAGTCCGTGTGGTGGGCGCTGTCCACCCTCTTCAAGAAAGGCCTGCTCTACCAGGGCCACAAGGTGGTGTGGTGGTGGCCCCAGGGTGGCACGGCGCTGTCCGCCGCCGAGGTGGGCCTGGGCTACAAGACCGTCAGGGATCCCTCCATCACCATCCGCTTCCGCGTGGTGGGGCAGCCAGGGGTGTCGCTGCTGGCCTGGACCACCACCCCCTGGACCCTGCCCAGCAACGTGGCGCTGGCGGTCAAGCCAGGTGCTCGCTACGCCCACGTGCGCGTCGGTGATGAGCTGCTCATCGTGGCCGAGGATCTCGTCGACCACCCCGAGCTGCAGGAGGCACTCGGCGGGGGCGAGGTGGAGCGCGTCGTGGACGCCGCGGAGCTCGTCGGCCTGTCCTACGAGCCCCTGTACCGCTTCAGCGAGCCCGAGGGGGGCAAGGCCTACCAGGTGATCACAGCCGACTACGTCACCCTGGGTACCGGGACGGGCGTCGTGCACCAGGCCCCGGCCTTCGGCGAAGAGGACTACCTCACCGGGCAGCAGAACGGCCTGGCCTTCCAGTGCCTGGTGGGGCCCGATGGCAAGTTCGTCGCCGGCACCGGGTTTCTCGAGGGGCGCTTCTGCAAGGACTGCGACACCGACATCATCCGCGACCTGCATCGTCGCGGACTGCTGGCCACGGCCACCAAGGTGGAGCACGACTACCCCTTCTGCTGGCGGGCCGATCAGGACCCGCTCATCCAGTACGCGCGGCCGGGCTGGTTCATCCGCACCACCGCGCTCAACCGCGAGGCTCTGGCCAACAACGCCGCGGTCAACTGGCTGCCCGATCACATCAAGGAAGGCCGCTTCGGCGATTTCCTGCGCAACAACGTGGACTGGGCCCTGTCCCGCGAGCGCTTCTGGGGCACGCCGCTGAACATCTGGGTGTGCCCGGACTGCGAGCACAAGCTGGCGCCCGCTTCGGCCAGCGCCATCGAAGCGCTCAACCCGGGGGCCTTCGACCCCGAGGTGGATCGCAACCTGCAGCTGCATCGGCCGTGGATCGATCGGGTCACGCTGCCCTGTCCCCACTGCGCTGGCACCATGGCGCGCGTGCCGGAGGTCATCGACTGTTGGTTCGACGCTGGCTGCATGCCCTTCGCCCAGTGGGGCTTTCCCCACCAGGGGCGCGAGGAGTTCGCGGCGGCCTTCCCGGCCGACTTCATCTCCGAGGCGGTGGACCAGACCCGAGGCTGGTTCTACGCCCTGCTCATGATCTCCACCCTGCTCTTCGACGAGCAGACCTGCCGTGAGCAAGGCCTGGAGCCGCGCGCCTTCCCGCACTCCTACCGCTCCTGCATCGTGCTGGGGCACGTGTGCGACTCCGAGGGCCGCAAGGAGTCCAAGTCGAAGGGCAACTACCTGCCGCCGGACCTGGTCATCGTCGGGCGTACCCAGCTCCGCGCCCACGCCGACCCTTCCTTGAAGCCTGGTCAGCTGGGCATGATGGCGGCGCAGGTGCGCAGCCTGGACCTCAAGAAGGGCGCCCGCATCGCCCTGTCCCGTGATGAGCAGGGTGAGACCCGCCCCTTCGAGGTGGTGGTGGCCGACGTCAAGGGCAAGGAGACCGTGCACCTGCACCCCGACGACATCCAGGCCCAGGGCCTGGCAGATGGGCTGTGGCTGCACGCCCCCTTCGATCCCCCGGGGGCCGACGCCTTCCGCTGGCTGTTCTACGCAGCCAGCCCACCGTGGACCAACACCCGCCTGTCCCTGCGCGCGGTGCGCGACGGCCAGCGCGAGTTCCTGATCCGCCTGCGCAATGTCCACCAGTTCTTTGCTATCTACGCTGATATCGCCGGCTTCGACCCCCGCCGCCGCGCGCCGCGTGCCGCCGCTGAACGGGGCGTGCTCGACCGCTGGATCCTCCACGAGCTGAACAGCCTGGAGGCCACGGTGCTGGGACGCATGGACGCGCTGCAGATCTACGACGCCGCCCGTTCCATCCAGGACTTCGTGGACAGCCTCTCCAATTGGTATGTGCGCCGCTCGCGCAGCCGCTTCTGGGGAGAAGGCGCGGACCGCGACGACGCCCTGCACACCATGTACGAGGTGCTGGAGGAGCTGTGTCGCATCGTCGCCCCCTTCGTGCCTTTCATGGCCGAGGCCCTGTACCGATCCCTGGTGCTGGCGCCCGGGGTCGACGCCCCGGAGAGCGTGCACCACTGCGGCTTCCCCGAGCCGCAGGCGGAGCGGGCCGATGCACGACTGGCCGAGGACATGGTGCTGCTCCGTGAGCTGGCCAGCCTGGGACTCTCCGCGCGGGCGCAGGTGAAGGTGCGCGTACGCCAGCCCCTGGCCGCCGCCGAGGTGGTCCTGGCCGACGCCTCGCGTGCCGGACGCCTCTCGGCCCTGGTGCACCTGCTGCAGGACGAGCTCAACGTGCGCGAGGTGCGCTTCACCGAAGATCCCGAGCAGTTCGTGGACTTTCGCGTCAAGCCCAACTTCCGGGCCCTGGGGCGTCGGCTGGGCAAGGACATGAAGGCCTGCGCGCAGCGGCTCCGCGAGCTGCCCGGCGCCGAGGTCCGGCGGCAGGTCATGGGCTCCGGCCTGCGCCTGCAGCTGCCCGGCGGAGAGGTGGTCCTGACCGAAGACGACGTGCTGGTGGAGGTGCAGGCCAAGGGCAGCTTCCAGGCCGCCAGCTCCCGGCTCGCGCTGGTGGCGCTGCACAGCGAGCTCGACGATGACCTGCGCGAGGAGGGCCTGGCCCGCGAGGTGGTCAACCGCGTGCAGAACCTGCGCAAGGATCTCGACCTGGGCTACACCGATCGCATCCGGCTCGGCCTGGGTGGCGACGCGGAGCTGCTCTCCGCGGCGCGCCGCTTCTGGGACTACGTGGCCGGCGAGACCCTGGCCATCGAGCTGCTGGATGCGCCCGCCGAGGCCCGCGCCGTGGAGGTGGACGGGCGGTCGCTGCTGCTGTGGGCCGAACGGGTCCGGGCCGGAACCTGAGCAGGAGAGGGGCTGGTATGGGTGCCAAGGCAGCTCCTCTGCTCATCCCCGATGCCGTCACCCGGGTCCTGGCTCTGCATGGGCCGTCACAGCTGGGCGCGGGTCGGCTGTCCTGGCGCCTGTCGGTGCCCGCTCACGTGGCCCCCTTCGACGATCAGCTCATCCTCATGGTGAGCCCGGGCTCACCCATCTTCAAGACCCTGCTGCGCGATCCGCGCGCCGATGTGGCCGCCGCGAGCCCTGAGGCGGCCTACAACCTCCGGCTGTACGGGCGAGCCGTGGACACCGGCGGCGCGGGTGCGCACCCCCGGCGCATGGAGCTCGCGGCCTGGCTGCCCGATGGCGGCGTGCTGCATCGCTTCCGCGCCATCGAGTTCGTCCCCGAGCGGATCGAGTTCTCGGAAGGCCGCGAAGACGAGCGGCGGTACTTTGAGGGCGCCACCTCCGCGGCCAAGGTCCCCACGGTGGCCCTGCGCTGGCTGCAGGCATGCTTCGGCGGGATCTGGCCATCGGTGGTGGTGGCTGTGGCTGGCCTGTGGGCGTGGGTGGGGTGGTATGGGCAGTGGTACACCATGCGGCTGGTGGCCCTGGCCGTCGTCCTCACCGCTGCGCTGTGCGCCATGGCCTCCGCACGGCTGGTGTTCCGGGTGCTGGCCTTCTCGGCCTGGCAGCGGGGCCAGCTGGACCGCGACCTCTCCGGACCTCTGGGCGAAGGGCTGCTCCCTGTCAGGGGCTGCTCGCTGGCGGGCGTCGTGCTCGCGGTCGTGAGCCTGGTGGCGGTGGTGATCTCGGGGGCCGCCTGGGAGCCGGGCCTGCTCGCCTCGGCGCTGGTGGGCACGCAGCTCTGGTACCTGGTGCCGGCCTGGGCATGGAAGCTGGCGGGCGGGAAGACCAGGGCGCCAGGCAAGGAAGCTTGACAGGCTCCCTCTGTGCTGCCAAGAAAGGGGTGACCGCGAATTCAGAGAGCCGACTTGGCCATCGACCCCTTGAGGCTGCGCAAGACGCTGGCCTTCCTGCTGCGACACCGTCCGGATGTGGGTCGCCTGGAGGCCGACGCCGAGGGATGGTACGAGTGCGGGCAGGTGGCTCGGGCCGCCAGCCGCCTCATGAGGACGCGCGTGGAGCCCGGCCTGCTGGAGCGGCTGGCGAGCAGCGACCCCAGGCAGGGATTCGAGCTGGAGCGCGGACGCATCCGCGCCCGGACGGAGCAGCGCGGCCGTTCACGCCGCCAGCACATGATCCCCGACATCCTCTACCTGCCCTCCACCCGGGAGCGGGCCGACGAGGCTCGGGGGCAGCGCCGCTTCCCCTGTCCCTCCGGGCGGGGCCTGCGCCTGTTCGACAGCGAGCGTCGCGCCTGGCTGGCTGCCCATCGCCGCAGTGGTGGCGAGCCCCTGGTGCTCTACGTGGACGCTGGCCGCGCCCGGCGAGCAGGGGTCTCCTTCCAGGTGCAGGGCAACGGCCAGTACGTGGTGCGAGAGATCGCGACCCGCTTCATGCTCAACCTGCGGGAGAACTTCGGACTGCAGGCCTCGGCGGGAGGTTTCCTGGTGCGCCGCTCCAGCCAAGGGCGGCTCGAGGTGGGGCTGGTGCGGGTGCGCAGGCGGAGCGGGGTCACCTGGGAGGTGGCCAAGGGAAAGATGGAGCTGGGTGAGACCCCGGCCCAGACCGCCATCCGCGAGCTGCAGGAGGAGATGGGGATCGACGCGCCGCTGGGCGTGCTCGAGAACCTGGGCGTGAGCCACTATGGCTTCACCACCCCTGCGGGTGAGCCGCGGCTCAAGGTGCTGCACCTGTTCATCCTCTGCCCGCGGGGTCCGCTGGACAAGGAATTCCAGCCGGCCACCCTCGAAGGCATAGAGCAGGTGGCCTTCTTCGATCCGGACGCGGCGGTGCGCGTGGTCACCCACGGCAGCCTGCACGAGCCCGTGCGGCGGCTGCAGCGCTGGATGAAGGAACGGGAGGACTGGGAGGATCCCCTGGCTGACCCGCCCCTCCGAGGCCATCGCTCGACCGCCGATGGAGCCCCGGTGCCACCCGGCTGCGAAGCGGATCCACCGCCTGGCGGCGAGGAATAGGAGAGCGTCCCTTGGAGAGCTGCGACTTTCTGGTCATCGGAACCGGCCTCGCCGGGCTCGCGTTTGCCCTCGACGTGGCCGACCACGGCTCGGTGATCATGCTGAGCAAGACCGAGATGAAGGAGAGCAACAGCCGCTACGCCCAGGGCGGCATCGCCGCCGTGTGGGATGGCGCCGACACCCCCGAGGCCCACGTAGGCGACACCCTGCAGGCCGGCGCTGGCCTCTGTCGGCGTGAGGTGGTGGAGAGCGTGGTGCGGGATGGTCCGGACCGCATCCGTGAGCTGGTGCAGCGGGGGGTCGCCTTCAGCACCGAAGAAGACGGGAGCTTCCAGCTAGGGCGGGAGGGCGGCCACGGGCAGCGCCGGGTGCTGCACGTCCAGGACCGCACCGGTGCGGCCTTCGTCGATGTGCTCGCGGCTGCGGCGCGCGCTCACCCCAACATCCGGGTGCTCGAGTACCGCATGGCGGTGGACCTCATCACCTCGTCATGGCTCGCCAGGCGGCAGGGGAGCCTGCCGCTGTACCCCGACCAGGTCCACGGAGCCTATGTGCTCGACCTGGCCTCGGGCTCGGTGGAGCTGTTCAGCTCGCGCATGGTGGCGCTGTGCACCGGCGGGGCTGGCAAGGTCTACCTGTACACCTCCAACCCCGACATCGCCTCCGGCGATGGAGTGGCCATGGGCTGGCGCTGCGGCGCGCGGGTAGCGAACATGGAATTCATCCAGTTCCATCCCACCTGCCTGTTCCACCCCCAGGCCAAGAACTTCCTGGTCACCGAGGCCATGAGGGGCGAAGGCGGCGTCCTGCGCGACGCGCGCGGCGAGCCTTTCATGGGGCGCTACGACCCGCGAGCCGAGCTGGCCCCCCGCGACATCGTGGCGCGCGCCATCGACGCGGAGCTCAAGCGCAGTGGTGACGACTGCGTCTTCCTCGACATGTCCCATCACAGCGACTCTTTCCTCGAGCAGCGCTTCCCCACGGTGCACCAGCGCTGCCATGAGCTGGGCATCGACATCGCCCACCAGGGCATCCCTGTGGTGCCCGCGGCTCACTACACCTGCGGCGGCGTGGCGGTGGACCTGCGGGGCGAGAGCAGCGTGCGCAACCTCTTCGCGTTGGGCGAAGCCTCCTGCACCGGGCTGCACGGCGCCAACCGGCTGGCCAGCAACTCGCTGCTGGAGTGCCTGGTCTATGGACGTCGGGCCGCGCGCGAGGCCCTGAGCCGGCTCCCCGATCTGAGCCTGCACCGCGACCTGCCCGACTGGGACCCGGGCGACGCGGTGGACGCCGATGAGCAGGTGGTCATCGCCCACATGTGGGACGAGATCCGGCGCTTCATGTGGAACTACGTGGGCATCGTCCGGACCGTGCGCCGCTTGAAGCGCGCGCGCACCCGCGCCAGGATGGTGCGCGGGGAGATCCGCAACTACTACTGGGACTTCAGGCTCACCGGGGACCTGGTGGAGCTGCGCAACCTGGCCACGGTGGCGGGCTTGGTGGTGGAGAGCGCGCTGCGGCGTCGTGAGAGCCGCGGCCTGCACTTCAACACCGACTTCCTCGCGGCGGACGATCGCTTCTTGCGCGACACGATCCTGCAGCGCATGCTCTAGAGAATATGGTCCCCCTGCTCGGCATCGCCGTCATCCTGATCGTCCTGGTGGCCGCCGGCTACCTGCTGACGGGCGGGGCCTCGCGCATGGGGGCGCCGGGAGAGCCGGTGGTGTGCGTGAGCTTCGAGCAGGGCGAGGTGGTGGCGGTAGCCGGTCCATTTCCGCCGCCCTCCTGGCGCGGGGTGCACGAGCTCGCGCGCAGCAGAGAGGTGACAGGCACCCTGATCTTCCGCGCCTCCGGAGATCTCGATTTCTCCGGCCCCGTGTCGTCTTCGGATCGACAGCGTCTCCGAAACCTGTTCTACGGTGGGCGCGGCGGCAGGGCTCGCCCGCCCGGGCCCGAGGGTTGACGCAGCTGCTGAGCGCCGGTCGGCGCGGTCACGCCTCGGTGTCGGAGCCCCTGTCCTTCATCCAGGTGATCAGGGCGTCGAGGACCTGCTGCTTCTCTGGCTCGTTCATCACCTCGTGGAACAGCTCCGGGTAGCGCTGCTCCGCGGCTGGGCTTGGGAGCCTGGCCGCCAGCTCGCGGGCGGCCTGGGGATCGCAGATCTGGTCTGCATCGCTGGTGACCATGAGCAGGTCCACCCGCAGGCCGCCGGCGGAGGCGTGCACGCGGTTCATGGCGGAGATCATCTCGGTGTACCAGCGGGTGGTGAGGGTGGAATACACCAGCGGGTCGGCCTCGTAGGCTTCCACGACGGCTCGATCCCTGGAGATGTTGTTGGTGTCCAGCTCGTTGGAGAGCGACAGCCTCGGCACCAGCTTGGAGAGCAGGTTGGCCAGCGTGAGCTTCCACGCCGGGGCCTGCACGCGCACGCCCAGCAGCGGGTTGGTGAGCACCAACCCGAGGATGGGAGCGGGGGGGCTGCGCTGCAGCCAGTCGAGCACCACCAGGCCGCCCATGCTGTGTGCCAGGATCCAGCAGGGCTCCTGGGCGTGCTCGAGCGCAGCGGACAGGTCCTGGCTGTACTCCGCCCAGTCGTCCACGTGGCCGCGCTTTCCCTCGCTGTCGCCGTGGCCCCTGAATTCGAGGCCCAGGACGCGAAAGCCCGCCTCGGTCAGGGCCGCGGCGATGTGCTCGTAGCGCCCCATGTGCTCTGCGAGCCCGTGGGCCAGCACCACGGTGGAGTGCGCTCCCGCGGGTGACCAGATGACCAGGTGCAGCTTGGTCCCGTCGCTGCTCTCGACGTAGGCGTGCTCGGCTTCCACGGAGGCCTCCCGGAGGTGGTGTCTTGAGGACGCCTGACGGCTATCCTCCCCGTGCGCCGTTCACCAGCATTGCCGCGGAGGCCGGTCGGGCTCAGTCCAGATCCTCCAGGTCGAACATCTCCAGGTCGTCGCCCTGGGAAGCGGAGGAGGCGGCCTCCTCGCTGACACCCAGCGCCTGCCGGACCGCCTCGCGCTCCCGCTCGCCCGTGGTGGCTCGGGCCTGCTCCAGCACGGTGCCGGTGGTGAGGGTCATCTTCTGGCTGAAGACGTCGTTGCCCTTCTTGAACAGCGCATCGCGGCGACTTCGGCGGGCGTTGATGCGCTCGATGACCAGCTTGGTGGAGGCTTCGGAGGCTCCGTGCATGCGGCCGGCGAACATGTCCTTGACGAAGGCACCGGGATCGCGCTCCACCCTGCGGGAGCTGCCGCCATCGCGCTGGTCTTCCAGCCAGATGGACAGCAGGCGCCTGTCGTCTTCGGGGATCTCGAGGATCTTCGCACGGTAGTGGGGCCATGCTGCCGTTCGGGAGGGGAAGACCTGGGTGACGCGCAGGTGACCCATGACGGTCTCTTCGTAGCCCTTCAGCTCCATGCGAAAGGACATCTCCTCGCCGGGATGCATGTTGGAGTTGACCTCGAAGGACACATCTTGATCGCCCATGTCCAGGACGTAGCCGAACGCGAGCCCGTCCTTGGTCTGCAAGGCGACCATCACCCTGTTCCTGCTCTCCGCCATGACCGTGCCTCCTGCGGGCAGGATAGCACCGAGGGAGGAGGGATCGCACTCCCGGTCAGGGAGAGGGTGCTAGGAGCCCTCGGCCTGCTTCCGCTCGAAGGCGGCTTCTTCGGCGAGGAACCACTCGGCTCCCTTGCGCGCCAGCAGGAAGCACACGACGCCCAGGCCGATGAACATGGCCGCGCTGATGCCCTGGCCGACCACGCCCTCGTACCAGTGTGCGGCTTCGGACTGCAGGAAGGCGTCGCCGCTGGCCGCGGTCTCCACCCAGAACTTCTCCCCGATGGAGACGTACTGGATGGGAGCGCCCAGAGCGGTCTGCCGCAGGATGGCGGTGAGGATGCCGAAGATGGCTGCACCGGCCATCATGCCTGAGGCGATGAGGATGCCCTGCTCCGATCTGGCCTTCTTCACCTTTTCTTCGCGGCCCGTCTTGGCCACGATCCATGCGACCACGGCGCCGGCGAGCACGCTGAGGTTGATGGAGATGGGCAGGTAGATGCCCAGGGCGAAGGCGAGCATGGGCACGCCGGCCATCCAGAGCACGATGGAGAGCACTCCGCCCAGGCCGTAGAGCAGCCAGGGCTGGCTCGCAGGGTCGGAGAGCAGGCCGGAGGACACGGCGGCCATCATGTTGGCCTGGGGAGCGGGGAGGACCTTGGTGTTGGACACCAGCACGCCCAGGTCGTTCTCCACCAGGAAGTGGTAGCCGGAGTCCATGATGGGGATGACGAAGGCCACCGTGAGGGAAGCCAGGGCGATGCCGGCGAATTTCCACAGCTCCTGGTTGCGCGGCGTGGATCCGATCCAGTAGCCGATCTTGAAGTCGGAGATGAGGGCGCCGGCCGTGGACAGCGCGGTGCAGACGGCGCAGCCCACGATCAGGGAGATGAACATGCCGCCGGTGCCCTTGAGCCCGCCCGCCACCAGGGCGATGATGGTGAGCACCACGGTGATCAGGGTCATGCCCGAGACGGGGTTGACCCCCACGATGGCGATGGCGCGCGCGGCCACCGGTGTGAACAAGAAGGACAGGGCGAAGCCCACGATGGCGCCCAGGCTGGCGTACCAGATGCTCTGGCTGGCGGTGTAGACCGCGCCGGTCTCGGCGTCGGCGGTGGTCTTGGCCACGATGAAGAAGAGCAGGGCGAAGAGCAGGGCGGAGCCGAGCTGGATGAGCAGCACGTTGCGGGGGCTCATGTCGAGCTGGGTGCGGGGCTCCTTGGACATGTCGGCGCCACCCTTGAGGCCCTTGAAGCCCAGGGAGACGGAGGTGAGGATGATCTTGCCCATGCGGATGATGCCGATGATGCCCGACACCGCGATGGCGCCGATGCCGATGGGCTTGACGAAGGCGCCGAAGAGCTGGTCGGAGTCCATGGAGCCGATGTCGTAGACCGTGCCGGCGTAGGCGAACTCCGGCATCTGGGAGCCGAAGTGGAAGATGAGGGGCACGAACACCAGGTAGGCGAGCACCGAGCCCGCCGCGATGATGCTGGCGTAGCGGATGCCGATGATGTAGCCGAGGCCGAACAGGGCGGCGATGCCGTTGATGGAGCCTTCGAAGCGGAATTCGGCGGCCTTCTGCCCGAAGCTCCCGAACAGGGTCTTGGTGGACATGGCCGGGTTCCAGGCGTGCACGGCTTCCACCACGAAGTCGTAGATGGCGCCCAGCCCGAAGGCGGCGAAGAGCACCTTGCCCGCGGAGCCGCTCGTGGACTCGCCTGACACCAGGATCTCGTTGATGGCCGTGGCTTCGGGGAAGGGCAGCTCGCCGTGCAGGTCCTTCACGAAGTACTTGCGCAGGGGGATGATGAGCACCACGCCCAGGGTGCCGCCGATGAAACAGGACAGGAAGATGTGCCACCAGGCCACCTTCAGCTGGTTGATGTACAGCGCTGGGATGATGAACGCCGCGCCCGCCGCCACCACGCCGGCGGCCTGGCCGATGGACTGCACCATGACGTTCTCGAGGATGGTGCTCTTGCCGCTGCGCTTGATGCCTTCGCGGCCGAAGAAGATGGCCAGGATGGCGATGGGGATCGAGGCCTCGATGGCGTTACCGGCCCGCAGGGCCATGTAGATGCAGGCCGCCGAGAAGACCAGCACCATGAGCATGCCGGTGGTGACCGACCAGACCGTGACCTCGGCGCGCTTGTCGGTGGCGGCGACGATGGGCTGGTACTCCTCGCCGGGTGCCAGCTTGGTGTAGGCGTTGGCGGGAAGCAGCTTGCTGGGCTTGCGGCTCGATGACACGTCCATGGCTTGGACTCCAGCATTTCGGGGTTCGCGGCGCGCAACACCTATACGGGACCGCAGTGCCGATTGCAACGCCGCTCCCGGCCCATTACCAGCCGCCGCCCACCCCGCTCCGCCACGGAGGGTCCGTCCATGCCCACTGCCATGCCGCGCTTCGACCGCGAAGCTGCCTTTGCCCTCGTGTTCGAGCGCCTTGGCCCGGGCAACACGCTCAAGCACTGCCTGGCCACCGAGGCCTGCATGAGGGCCTTGGCACGGCGACTGGATCATGATCCAGAGCTGTGGGGTCTGGCCGGGCTGGTGCACGACTGTGATCTCGACGAGTGTGCGGACGATCCGGAACGACACGCGCGCGTGGGAGCCGCGGTGCTCGAAGCGGCGGGCGCCCCCGCAGAGCTGGTGCACGCCGTGCTGGCGCACAACGACCACGCGGAGCGCGCCAGTCCTCTGGATTGCGCGCTGTGGGTGGTGGATCCCACCACAGGTCTGATCACCGCCAGCGCGTTGGTCCGACCCTCTCGCAGCACCTGCGATCTCACGGTCAAGAGCGTCAAGAAGCGCATGAAGGACAAGCGCTTCGCGGCGGCGGTGGATCGGGAGCAGGTGCGGGCCTGTGAGCCCTTGCTGGGTTTGGACCTGGCCGCCTTCCTGGGCATCTGCCTGGCGGCCATGGACGGGATCAGGGGTGAGCTGGGGCTCGATCCCGCCCGGGGCTGAGGCCATGAGCACTCCACCGATGCTCGCCTCCAGCCCCGGACAGCTGCTGCTCCGGGGGGGAGATCTGCGCCTGCTGGGGCTCGGCGACTCCCTGACCCACGGCTGGATGGTGCGCCGGAGCTTCTTCGAGCTGGCCTGCGATGAGCTGGAGCGGCAGATCTCGACGCTGCGCATCCAGAGGATCAACGCTGGCGTCCCCGGGGACACCGCCTTCGGAGGCCTGGGCCGGCTGCCCGACCTGCTCCGATCCGCGCCGGGTCTGGTCTGCCTGCAGTTCGGAGTCAACGACTGCTTCGCGGGCGAGCGGGTGGACGTGTATCGCAGGCACATGGGGCGACTGGTGGACGCCGTGCGTGCTGCCGGGGCGCTGCCCGTGCTGGTGGTCTCCTGCCCGCTGCCCAACGAGGCCGCCATGCGCTGGATCCAGCCCTACTATGCGACCTTGCGCGAGCTCGGCCGGGAGCGCGCGGTGGCGGTGGCCGATCTGGCAGGACACTGGCAAGCCGGGGCCCGACAGGACTCCCCGGACCCGGCCCTGTGGTTGGCCGATGGGGTGCACCCGAGTGATTCCGGTCACGGGCTGATGGCCGAGGGGCTGGTGTCAGCGCTGCTGCCCGCGCCCGGCAGCTCCGGCGGGCTCACCAGCGGCCCATAGCCGGCTGGATATGGGCCGATGGGTGTAGTACGCTTGTGCCCTCCTTCGTCCCTCGGGCTGCCCATGGTTCACGAGAGATCGACGGCCACCCTCATCCTCGCGGTGGGGCTGCTCCTACCCACCCACGTCAGGGCAGACGACACAGCCTGCCAGGCCCTGACCCTGGGCAGCCACGTCGACCAGGCGGCCGAACAAGCGCGCCTGGCCTTCGCCGCCACCCGTGTCGAAGAATTCAAGCTGGCCACCCACGAGCTGGGCGCACTCGTGCCTTGCCTGATGGAGCCGGTGAGCCCGGCCACCGCGGCCGAGGTCCATCGCATGTTGGGCCTCCGCGCCTTCGTGGATCGCGAGCCTGCGCGCAGCCGGCAGGCCTTCGCCGCGGCCCGCGCCCTGGAGCCCGACTTCACCTGGCCAGAAGACCTGATCCCCTGGGGTCATCCACTGCTGGGCGAGTACCAGCTGAACCAGGTCGAGGGCGCCGACTTCGAGACCCTCCTGCCTCCCGAGGCGGGCTGGGTCTATGTCGATGGTCGGCCCAGCGAGCCGCGGCCCAGCGAGTGGCCTGCCATCATCCAGGTCTCGGATGTCGAAGGTGCCATCCAGATCTCCAGCTATGTGTGGCCGGATCAAGCCGTCCCCGACTACCCGCACGCCAGTGGTGCGGCGTCGGACCTCGTGCTGGCTCCGTCCAGCGGCGAGAGCGACGATCTCGCGGTCACCGTGGGAGCGGCCACCACCACGGTGCGGCGAGGTCCCAACACCGTGCTGCTGGCGGCCGCGGGGACCTGCGCGGTGGCGGCGGGCGTGCTGTACGGGATGTCCGCGCGGAGCGCCTCGACGTACTGGGATCCGGCCACCTCCTACGACCAACTCGATGCCGCGCGCGCACGGACCAACGGCCTGGTGGCCGCCTCGGCTGGCCTCGGTGCAGTGGCGCTCGGTTCCGGCGCGGCAGCCTTCCTCACGGTGAAGTGGTGAACGATTCACAGCAGACCCCAGCGGGTCGGTATCGCATCCTGGAGCCCATCGGGCGCGGCCGCGTGGGCGAGGTCTTCCTCGCTGAGTTCATCCCAGAACTTGGTGAGCCCGGGTTTCTGGCGCTGGCGCAGCTCGATCAGCGCATCGCCAGCGACGCCGACCTGGTCCTGCAGCTACACCAGCAGGTGGAGCTGCTGTCCAACCTGGTCCACCCTGGCATCGCGCGCACCCTGGCGCTCCAGGAGATCGACGGCGGGCTCTGCCTCTTGATGGAGTACGCACCGGGCGTCGATGCCGACTTCCACGCCCAGCTCGGGGCCCTCCCCACCCGCGTGGCCGTGGAGCTCGTCGAGCACGTGGCCGCCGCGCTGCACGCGGCCTGGGAGCAGCCCTTGCACGGCCAGGGCAAGCCTCTCCGGTTGCTGCACGGCGACCTGGCGCCGTCCATGCTGCGCCTCTCCGAGCAGGGGCAGCTCAAGGTCTGCGGCTTCGGCCTCTCCGCTCCCGACGGCCCCGATCCGCGCTTCGCCGCTCCCGAGGTTCGATCGGGTCAGCTCGGCCCCGCCGCCGACATCTACAGCCTGGGTCTGCACATGGCCCGCTGGATGTCCGGCAGGGACTTCCCTCCCGCACCCGCCGACGCCAGCGCGCACAGCGCCTTCCTGTCGAGCCTGCTCGACGATGTGTGGCGCAAGATCATCGTGGGGCAGCCAGCCTCGGTGCAGCAGGCCATGGAGCCGCTGTCGCTCATGCTCGAGACCATGCTGGAATTCCAGCCATCGAGGAGGCCCTCCGCGCGCCGCGTCCAGCTGGGGTGTCGCAGCATGCTGGGTGTCCTGCCGGGTCCCTGGCTCCAGTCCTGGGCCCAGGTGCGCGTACCGGAGCTGCTGGCCAGGGCCGAGGAGCCAGCCCGTGGGCCCGCCAGCGTCGTGCTGCCCAGCCCGGTGGTGCCGGCGCCCACAGCCGAACCGGCGCCACCGCCGCCCGTGGCCGAGCGCCCCTTGGAGCCCCAGAAGCCGCCCGCTCAGGCCCAGCCGGTGCCCGAGCCTATCGCTGCGGAGATAGGCGAGGAGGAGCTGGAGGAGAACCTGCCCCAGGACCTGTCCGCCGAGGAGGAGCCGCCCGCTGCCGAGGAGGATGAGCCCTCCACCGATGCCGAGCAGCCCTCTGCCGAGGAGGAGCAGCCTTCCGCCGAGGTGGAAGAGCCTGCTGCCGAGGAAGAGCAGCCCTCCGTCGAGGAGGAGCAGCCCGCGGTCGAGCAGGCGGAACCCTCCGCCGATGCCGAGCAGCCCTCCGCCGATGCGGAGCAGCCCTCCGTCGAGGAGGAGCAGCCCGCGGTCGAGCAGGCGGAACCCTCCGCCGATGCGGAGCAGCCCTCCGCCGATGCGGAGCAGCCCTCCGCCGATGCGGAGCAGCCCTCCGCCGAGGAGGAGCAGCCCTCCGTCGAGGAGGAGCAGCCCTCCGCCGATGCCGAGCTCGACACCGATGAGGATCTCGAGGACGTGTCCCAGGACCTGCAGTACGTGGGCGACGCGGACCTCCAGGAGCTGGGCATCGAGGATCTCGATGCGCGACCCGCTGTCGAGCCCACCTCGGAGCCTGCGGACAGCGGCCAGGACGGCAGCTACGCGCCTGCCCGCGTCGCTGTGCCGTCCGCCGACGAGCGCGGCACGGATCCCGGGATCGCGCCCGCGGCTCCCGAGCCCGTAGAGCAGGAGCCCGTGGTGGCACCGGTGCCCGCCGCCGGCACCGCGCCGAAGCCCGCCGCGAAGCCCGCCGCAGCGGCCCGCCCCACGGGACGCCGCGCCACCTGGTGGGTGGTCGGCTTCTTCGGCCTGATGATCGCGCTCGTGGTGCTGCTGTGGATGTTGGGCCTCATCGGACCGCCCGGCGAGCCCAGCACCTCGCCCGCGCTCGAGCCGCAGGCTCCCGCCGCGGCCCCCGCCGCTCCCAGCCAGCCGGCTGCGCCCCGCCCCGTCGCCGAGGAGTCTCCACCGGAGCCGGCGCCCGCAGAGGCTGCCCCCGAGCCCGAGGTGCCGGCCGTCGAGCCGCCGCCCGTGCCGGGGCCCGAGCGCCCACGCGCGCCGGCCGCGCAGCCGTCCCCAGCGCCCCGTGAGCGGACCGTCACCCCCGCCCCGGCACCCGCGCCGCCGGTAGAGCCCGCGGCGGCGCCAGAGCCCACCGCCGAGCCAGAGCCCACCGCTCAGCCCGCGCGAGAGCCGGAGCCCGAGCCCGCGCCACCCCCCGCTCCGGCAGCTTCGAGCGCTGGCCAGGGCACGGTGCGCCAGGAGGGCGACGCCTCGCGGATCCAGCTGCAGTCCGACAGCGGCTCCTTCCCCCTGGGAGCTGTGCCCGCGGGCACCTACACCGTCTCGGCCTGGTTCGGCGATGGCGACGCGGTCCCGGCCGGCACCATCACCATCGCCGCTGGAGAGACCGTCACCCTGCGCTGCTCCAGCCTGATGCTGCGCTGCAGCAGAGACTGATCGACCCGGAGCTTGCAGCTTCGGGTCGCGGATGGCATGGTTCTTGCGAACCTTTGCCGCAGTGCGCGCGTGATCCGGGATCCCATGCGACCTCTACTCCTCATCTCTGGAATGCTCCTCTGCTCCTGCAGCGACTATGGCTTCCACGACGGCGAGGACACCAAGGTGGACACCGGCGATCCCGGCGTCCCGGGGGACACGGTGGAGGAAGCCTGGGATCTTGAAGAGGCCTGGGGCTCCGACATCGTCTTCTTCGGCGACACCAGCGGGTCGATGACCGAGGAGCTGCAGACCCTGGGCGACCAGGTCACCGAGTTCATCGGTCATCTCGACGACTTCACCCAGGACTGGCAGCTGCTGGCCGTCACGGGCCCCGACGGCTGCGGCATCAACGGTGTGCTCACCCCCGACACCAGCGACTACGCCGCCCTCTTCGCCGAGGCGATCCTCACCTCACCGGGCATCGACGAGGTGGACGAGTGGGGCCTGTACAACGCAGCCATGGCCGTGGAGCTGGGGGACTCAGGCGAGTGCAACGACGGCTTCATGAGAGACAACACCATGCTCAGTGTGGTGTTCATCAGCGACGAGGACGACAACTCTCCCGGCTGGGACAGCGGCGATGACGAGTACTGGCAGGCCTACGTAGACGAGATCGTGGCCCACAAGGGCAGCGAAGAGGCCGTGGCCCTCTCGGCGGTGGCCGGCCCTGTCCCCGATGGCTGCGAAGGCGCCGAACCCGGCTATGGCTACTCACCCGCCGTAGAAGCCACGGGGGGCGAGTTCCTCTCCATCTGCGACCCCTGGTACGATGAGCTGGAGGTGTTGGCGGAGGTCGCCACGCGCCGGGAGGTCTTCGAGCTGTCGAACATCCCGGTGGAGAGCACCATCACGGTGGCTGTCAACGACCACGTCAGGACCGGGGACTGGGAGTACGACTCGGTGCTCAACGCGGTGCGCTTCACCGCCCACCACCCGCAGTCGGGCGACGAAGTGCTCATCCGGTACGAGATCGCCGAGTAGGCCTCCTGCGACCCTTTGGCCCCAGCTGTGCGGGGAGTCCATGACCCGGCCGGGGCAGCCTTGTCGCGGCTGTCAGTGCGCTTCAGCCATGACCTGGGCCTCGTACACTTCGATCTTCGCCTCTGACACATCGCTGGCCTGCAGCCTCGCCTTGCGCGCGAGGTAGCCGAGCATGGTGTCCCGATCCCAGCCCTGCTCGGGGCCCACCTGGGGCAGGTAGGTGGCCGAGCGCCCGCCTCGTGAGAGCACCACGCCGTGGCGCCCTACGATGACGGAGCTGGGGCCCGGCACCTGCCTGGTGGGGCCCAGCAGGGAGATGTCCAGCTGGAGGGTCGCGAGCTCCTGGGCCGAGACCGGCTGGAAGCGCGGATCGTGGATGGCGGCATCGACGGCGCGAGCGATCACCGCCTGGTAGACCGGACGGCGCGCGGAGATCTCGCCGATGCAGCCGCGCAGCTGCTCGCCCCGCTGCAGGGTCACGAAGGCTCCCAGCACGGTGTGGGCATCGGGGGGCAGGGTGTCGGGATCCACTTCGAGCAGCTCGCCCTGGGCGTACCAGTGCTGCAGGGATCTCCGGGCGAGGGCCAGGAGCAGCTCGGCGGTGCTGGGTGAGACGAGGCGCGCCACTCCGGTCTGGGGACCCGCTCCCGACCAGGCGGGGCCATCCATGCGACCGCCCAGGTAGGACACGGTGTTGGACCAGTCGCCGGTGAGCTCGCCGCTGGTGGTGTAGACCAGCTCGGTGCCGCGGGCGCCGGGATCGAGCAGGGCCGCCAGCAGGATCATGCCGGCCCGCCCGCAGATGGTGGCCCCGGTGCGCTCCATGTAGGCGTGCAGCGCGTCGGCATCGGGGGTGGCGAGCTGGTCCCAGGCGCCGTGGTCCAGCCCGCTGATGGCGGCGGCGAGATCGGCTTCGTCGCTGAAAGGCGAGTAGCCGAAGCGCGAGCCGTGGTGGGTGAAGTCGGTGGAGACCACCACCAGGTCGCCCGGCCCCAGCTCGGGCTGGATGGCCTGGGCCAGGCTGCGCGCCGTGGCGGGGGTGACGCGGCCCAGCAGGATCGGCACCAGCTCGTAGGCGCCCAGGGCCCGCTGCAGGAAGGGCAGCTCGATCTCCAGGGCGTGCTCGCCGCCGTCACCTCGCTGCAGCCACTGGAAGCCGGGCTGCTCGGCCAGGCGCTGCGCCACGGCGCCGTCCAGGGGCAGGTCCCCCAGGGGAGTGCGGAAGGCGTCCACCGGGTACAGGCCCGCCCCCTCGAAGGGCAGCCTGTGGCTGGGAGCCAGCACCCACACACGGCGCACGTGGCAGCCGCGCACCTGCGAGAAGACCTCGCCCGCCGCGGCTCCGGAGTAGCGATAGCCCGCGTGGGGGGCCACCAGCGCCAGGGGCAGCTGTCGGCAGTCGGCCCGCTGGCCCCGGTCGAGGTAGCGGTCCACTTCTGAGGCCAGCGCCGTGGGATCGCCGGGGTACCAGGAGCCGGCGATGGCCGGCTCGCGCACTTGGATGTCACCCTGCATGTGGTCCTGCTCCGTGTTGGCTTGGGACGCGGTGGCGCCTTCGCCCGCCTCGGCGGCGGGAGGGGGCGCCTGGGCCCTGCATGCGGCGGCTGCGGCCAGCGCCAGCAGCAGGAGCAGGGCCAGTGCCACGAGGACGCCGGTGGAGCCTCCTTGCATGCTACCTCCCGGGTTCGGTGCCTGGCTGCGGTGAACCGGCACTCTGCTCCTAACGCGGACTGGGCTGGGCGGAACATGATACCTGGGGCGCCATCGGCGACCAGACCGTGGACGCCGCGACGACGCTTCGCGCCCGGAGGCCAGCGTGACCTCACGCCTGCCCGGTTTCTATCGGCTCGATCCCGACCAGCGCCTGGACGGCATCATCGAGGCCGCGGCGCTGGATCCCGGGCTGCGCTCCGCCTGGCGCGACGGCGGCCTGGCCATCGGCGTGGCCGATCGCATGGTGGAGAACGTGGTGGGAGCCTTCCGGCTGCCCGCCTGCGTGGCAGTGAACATGCAGGTGAACGGTCGCGACGTGCTGGTACCCATGGTGGTGGAGGAGCCCAGCGTGGTGGCCGCGGTGGGCAACATGGCCCGGCTGGCTCGCCAGGCTGGTGGATTCCGGGCAGAGGCCGATCCCTCGCTCATGATCGGCCAGGTGGAGCTGCGGGACGTGGCGGACGCGCGGGCCACCATCGCCGCCCTGACCCCGGAGCTGGAGCGGCTGGCGCGGCTGGGCGACGCCCAGCTTCCCGAGCTGGTCGGGCTGGGCGGTGGCATCCGGGACCTGCAGCTGCGGCGGCTCCGCTACGACGAGCCCGGTGAGGAGCCGCGCGAGCTGGTGGTGCTGCACTTCGCGCTTGACTGTCTGGATGCCATGGGCGCCAACATGGTGAACACGGTGGCCGAGGCGCTGGCACCGGAGCTGGAGGCCATCAGCGGCGAGAAGGTGGGCCTGCGCATCCTGTCGAACCTCGCGGATCGCCGCCTGGCCCGTGCCTGGGTGGAGCTGCCCGGCGAGCTGCTGGGTGACGAGCGCTTCACCGGAGCCGAGGTGGCCGAGGGCGTGGCGGGTGCCTGGCGCTTCGCCTGGGCCGATCCCTACCGCGCCGCGACGCACAACAAGGGGATCATGAACGGGGTGGATCCCGTGGTCATCGCCACTGGCAACGACTGGCGCGCCATGGAGGCCGGCGCCCACGCCTTCGCCGCTCGCGACGGCCAGTATCGGCCCCTCAGTCGCTGGACGGTGGGGACCGACGGCAGCCTGCGAGGCAGCATCGAGCTGCCCGTGCAGGTGGGCACCGTGGGGGGCACGCTGCGCCTGCATCCCACTGTGCAGGCCAACCTCGCCCTGCTGGGGGTCGAGGGGGCGCGGGAGCTGGCCACGGTGATCGCTGCCGTGGGGCTGGCGCAGAACCTGGGGGCGCTCAAGGCGCTGGCCACCGCGGGCATCCAGGAGGGGCACATGCGGCTGCAGGCCCGCTCGGTGGCGCTGCAGGCGGGCGCCGAGGGTCCAGAGATCCCCCAGGTGGTGGCCAGCCTGGTGGCGGCGCGGGACTTCAGCGACGGCCACGCGCGGCTGGTGCTGGCTCGCCTGCGGGGTGAGGCGCCGTGAGTGGGGAGCTGCCGGGCTCTGACAAGAGCGGCGAGGCGGCGCTGGAACCCCTCGCTCGGGCCAGCGCCCCTGGCAAGCTGATCCTCTTCGGCGAGCACGCCGTGGTGCACGGTCAGCCCGCCCTGGCGTCCGCCGTGGGGATGCGGACCACGGTGAGCCTGTGGCCCTGCCAGGGCCCCACCCGACTGCAGGGTGCCGCTGGGGCGGATGAGCGCCTGCGACGTGCGTTGGAGCTGGCCCTTCCGGCGCGAGGTCTGGTCGTGGAGCTGCGATCCGAGCTGCCCCTGGGCCTGGGTATGGGCAGCTCCGCCTCCCTGTCCGTGGCGCTGGTGCGGGCCGCCGCGGCGCTGCGCGGCCAGGTGTTGGACCACCAGGAGCTGTTCCAGCGCTCCCTGGAGCTGGAGCGGGTGTTCCACGGGCAGCCGTCGGGGGTCGACAACGCCGTGGTGATCAGAGGGGGTCTGCTGCGCTTCCAGCGCGGCCCCCCCCTGCGACTGGACCCGGTGCCGCTGCACGACCGGCTCCCGGTGGTCATCCTCGACAGCGGGTCGCCCGGAGACACCGCCGCCATGGTGGCCCGGGTGCGCGCTCGGCGGCCTGGCAACGACAGCGTCATCCAGCGCATCGGCGAGCTGACGGAGCAGGCCATCGCGAGCCTGGACCGGGCCCCCGCGCTGGGAGCCCTGATGGATGAGAACCACGCGCTCCTGCGGCGCCTCGGTGTGTCCACCCCGACCCTCGATGGGCTCTGTCATCTCGCGCGCGGCTCGGGAGCGCTGGGCGCGAAGCTATCGGGCGGTGGCGGCGGTGGGGTGGTACTGGCCCTCGTACCCGTCGACGTACAGCCGCGGCTGCTGCAAGCCGCCCGCGAGGCGGGCGTGCGCGCCTGGCCCATCCGACTGCCCGCTTCCTCCAGGAGCCAGCCTTGAACGCCGACGCCCTGGCCCATCCCAACATCGCGCTGGTCAAGTACTGGGGCAAGCGGGACACGGACCTCAACCTGCCCACCACCTCTTCACTCTCGGTCACCCTCGACCGCTTCCACACCTGCACCGCTGTCCACTGGGACGTGCGCCGCGACGAGGTGGTGCTGGACGGGCAGCGCCCGGGGCCCCGCGCCAGCGCCCGCGTGCTGGAGTTCCTGGACCTGCTGGATCCCCACCGGCCGCCCTGCCGGGTGGTCAGCGAGAGCAACTTCCCCGTGGCGGCGGGGCTCGCCTCTTCCTCTTCGGCCTTCGCCGCCCTCGCTGTGGCCGCCAGCGCCGCCGCGGGGTTCGACGCCAGCCCCCGGGAGCTGTCTGTGCTGGCCCGCCGCGGATCGGGCTCGGCCTGCCGCAGCCTGTGGGGAGGCTTCGTGCGCTGGGACCGGGGGATCCTCGCAGACGGGAGCGACAGCCACGGGAGCCCTGTGTTGCCCGGGCGGTCCTGGGATCTGCGGGTGGTGGTGGCCGTGGTCCACGCCGGACCCAAGGAGCTGGGTTCCCGCGAGGGCATGCTCCGCAGCCAGCGCACCAGCCCCTGCTACCCCAGCTTCGTGAGCGAGAACGAGCTGCTGGTGCGCGCAGCGGAGCGGGCGGTGGTGGGCTGCGATCTCGCCGCCCTGGCTGAGATCATGGAGCGTTCCACACTGTTGATGCAGGCTACCATGCACACCTCCCGCCCCAGCATCCGCTACTCCCGGCCCGGCAGCCTGGCGGTGCTGGACCGGGTGCTGTCGCTCAAGCGCCAGGGGATCCGCTGTGGCTGGACCATGGACGCGGGCCCCAACGTCAAGGTGCTCTGCGGCGTCGATGACGCGCACACGGTGGCGCGTGCCCTTGAGCAGGTCGTCGCTCGGGTCCATGTGCTGGGCATCGGCGGTCCGCCCGAGCTGGCCCTGGGGGACGAAGAATGAGCCCGCTGCGGCCCTGGTGGCACGCCCTCGCGGCGGGTTCGCTGATGGGAGCCCTGCCAGCGCTGGTCGGGCAGCTGCTGCCGCCCTTCCACGTGCCCACCCACGAGTTCAGCCAGGCCTTCACGCTGATGGCGGGAGGCTTCTGCTACGCCTACGGCATCGTCTGGGCGCGACACCTGCGGGCCTGCCGGCCGGGCCTCGCGCGCCTGGGGTTGCTGCGTGGAGCCATGGCTCGGGTGCTGCTGGCCATGCTGGCCATGGGGCTCGCGGCGTGGATCGTCCTGCTGGCGGCCAACGAGCTTCGCTGCGGCTGCCAGCTGCAGGAGGGCGCCGCCTTCTTCTGGATCAGCTGGACACCCCTCGCCCTGCTGGGAGCTGTGGCGGGTGTGGCGCTGGGTGAGCGGGGCTGGAGCAGGCGCCGCCTGCTGCTGGTGGTGTTCGCGGTGCTGGCGGTCACGCTGGTCCATGACGGCCTGCAGGCCCTGCTGGGCTTCCGCACGGTGGACCTGCTCATCGGCCAGCCCCTGGCCTTCGACCAGCGGGCCGAGGTGGGCCTGATCCGCCCCGTGCACCTCTACCAGCGCGCCCTCGTGGCGGGCGTGGCCTTCTCGGCCTGGTGCTTCGCCACCTGGCTGGTGGTCTCCGGGCAGGCCCGGCAGGACCCGGGACTCGAGGACGAGGCCCGCGCGCGGGCCTTTCCGGCCCTGCTCTCCGCTGGCGTGCTGACCGTGCTGGTCCTGGTGTTCGGGAGCCACCTGGGTGTGGGCTGGGGCCGCAGCGCCCTGCACGGCCACCTGTCCGAGCAGCTGCACACGGAGCACTTCGTCCTGCGCTATCCAGTGGGGGGATATGCGGCCTTGTACGCGCCGAGTGTCGCGCGCGAGGCCGAGTACCACTGGCAGCGCTACGAGCAGGACTGGGGCATCGAGCCCGAGAAGAAGATCACCCTCTACCTGTTCGAAGACTCCCAGGACATGGCCAACTGGACCGACACCAGCGCGCCCCACGCCATCCTGCGGCGCATCTACGCCAGCTACTGGTCGGCACGCGGCGACACCCTCTACCATGAGCTGGCCCACGCCCTGCACGTGGAGCTGCGGCCGTCCCCGCTGGTGCTGCTCTCGAGGGGCCTGCTGGAGGGCCTGGCCATGGCCTTCGAGGAGGACTACGCGCGCCTGCCCGCGGCCCACCGCGAGCTGGCCGGGGCGCTGCGCGCAGGCGAGCTGCCGGCCGCCGCTGACCTGGTGCACCCGGTGGGCTTCTTCTCGGTGAACGAGTCGAACGCCTACGACGCCGCGGGATCCTTCCTGGGCTGGCTCGTGCTGGAGCACGGCTTCGAGCGCTTCGTGCAGCTTCAGCAGCATCCGCTGTTGGACTTCGAGGCGGTCTACGGCCAGGATCTGGAGCAGCTCGACGCGGGCTGGCGAGCCTTCCTGGCCCAGGTGCCGGTGGACATGGAGGAGCTGGTGGAGGCCAGGGATGCCTACGATCCCGATCTCTGGCCCGGCTATCTCGATCGCTGCTGCCCCAAGCTCACCCAGAGAGAGCCGCCGCTGGTGGAGCTCGCCGAGAAGCTCTGGCGCGCCGAGGACTGGCTCGCCGCGGCCGAGATCTACGATCAGCTCTGGCAGGAAGAGCAGCAGCCTCGACAGGCCTACCAGGGGGCCCAGTGCCAGCGTCAGCTCGGGCAGCCCGGGCAGGGTCTGGCCTTGCTGGATCGGGCTCTGGAGGTGGAGGAGCTGGAGGACACCGAGCGCTTCCGCATCCAGCGCGGCCGCGTGGCCCTGCTCATGGAGCTGCGGCAGTGGGAGGCACTCGAGGCGGCACTGGCGGCCCGAGATGCCCTGGATGAGGACCCGTCGGTGGACCGCCGCCGGATCGCCGAGGCGCTGCGCGACCCGGCGCTGCGCGACCGGGTGGCGGACGCGCTGGTCACAAGGGATGCCTGCAACCGCAGGATCATCCTCTCGGAGCTGATGGAAGCGCAGCCCGAGCGGGCCGCGCTGCGCTACCTCTACACCACGCGGGTCTACAGCGACATCGCCTCGCCCTGGGGTCTCGGCGTGAGGGCGCGGGAGCGCGAGCGCGCGGCCGAGGCCCTGGAGCACGCCGCCAGCGCGCGCGAGGCTGCGGATCGCCTGGCCGAGGAGCTGCTGGTGCTGGTGGACAAGGCCATCCGTGCCCAGGATCTGGCCCTCGCCGAGAGCGTCTCCGGCCAGGCCCTCGAGCTGGCCAGCGACCCCCTGGTGCGCCTGCAGCTACAGCGCCGCCTCGAACGTGTGGCCTGGGAGCGGGCCGGAGGCTCTTAGAAGGGTCCCACCGAGCAGGCCACCGCCTTGTGGTCGAAGAAGACGATCTCGCTCACGGGGGGATCATCCTCGGTGAGGCCCGCGATGCTGCAGTCTCCGTCCAGGTGGTCGCTGATGACGTGGTCGATGTTGAAGATGCCGGCGTAGGATGGCTCGGCGTCGGCGCCCGCCTCGGTGACGAAGTGGAAGCGCTCACCATCCACCTGTTGGGCCAGGTAGGCGGCGGACTCGTCGGCTTCGGTGGCGCGGCCCGGATCCGTGTTCATGTCACCCATGATCAGGTTGCGCTCACCGTTGGCTGCGGGCTCGCCGTCACCGAGGTCTTCGAAGACCTGCTGGAACTGCAGCTTGCGGCAGTCCTGGTCCTCCTGGCTGAGCCCCGAGGAGCCGTGCACGCTCACCAGGGTGAGGCTGCCGCCGTCGGTGAGCTCCAGTGTGCCGCGTCCCACGCGGGTGCCGCTGCCGCAGCCGTCGATCTCCCCGCCCTGCAGGCCCTCGAGGCAGAGGTCGGAGTCGCAGCCGACGAAGCGCCCGAAGTCCTCACGCACAGCGCCACACTTGTCGTTCCTCCCTGGGTGGCAGGCCACCTGCCAGCCATCGCCCAGCACCCACTGGGCCACAGTGGGATCACCCTGCTGCCAGCTCTCGCAGACGAAGCCCGGGGTGTACTCCTCGGGGATCGCGCCGCAATCGCCGCTGTAGAAGATCTCCTGGAAGGCCACCACCTGGGCCTGGGTGGACTCGAACCAGGCTCGGGTGTCCTCCATGACCGCCAGGAAGGCCAGCCCATCCCCGTACCAGGCGTCGGACCAGCCGGCCTGCTCGCTGCCGTAGCCGCCGTTGGGATCGTCGTCGGGCACGAGACCCTCGGTGGTGCCGGTGTTGAAGGTGACCACGGTGGCTTCCTGGACGACGGTGGCGCTGTCATCGGGGGGCGCGCAGGCGGCGGCCAGCAGCAGGCCGAGGGCTGCGATCCGGGCAGGAGGATGCGAGGCAGGCATGATCGGCCTCCAGGAGCTTGTCCTGTGCGCTGGCTCCGCGTTGGACCCGCTGGGATTATCGACGGACTCCCCACCGCGTGCAAGTCGCGCATACAGCCGCGAGATCCGACCCAGTGCCCGGTGGAGGCCTCGCCGGGATAGGGCCTGCCCATGAGCGATCGGCGGCTGGTGTTGGCTCCCGGGAAGCTGGTTCTGCTGGGAGAATACGCCGTGCTGGACGGCGCGCCCGCCCTCGCTCTGGCCATCGACCGGGGGGTGGCCTGCCTGGTGGAGCCGGTAGGCCCCGGGGAGCCGCTGCGCCTCGAGACACCGGGCGACGACCGCTTCGCGCGGGCCGCTCTGGACGCGGTGAACGCGCCCGCGGCCCGCTACCGCTTCTTCGCCCACAGACCCGTGGATCTGCCCAGCAAGCCGGGCTTCGGCAGCTCGGCGGCGGCCACCGTCGCCGCGGTGCTGGCGGGCGGAGGGCGAGGCCCCGAGGCCTTCGACGTGCACCACGCCGTGCAGGGCGGAGGTAGCGGCGTGGACGTCGCCGCCAGCCTGGTCGGCGGGCTGATCCTGTTCCGCTCCGGCGTGACCGAGGCGCTGGAGCCAGTGAGGCCCCTGGTGGTGTATGCCGGGCGCGCCGCGTCCACCGGGCCGCGGGTGGAGGCGTACCTGGCCTGGAGCGGCGATCGCTCCTCGTTCCTCGAACACTCCCGGGCGCTGGTGGACCTCTTCATTGAACAGCCCGTCGCGGCCCTGGAGCAGGCCCGCCTGCTGCTGACCTCCATGGCGCAGCAGGCGGGCATCGACTACCTCACCCCGACCCTGCGCAGGATCGCGAGGATCGCCGCTGATTGCGGTGGGGCCAGCAAGCCCTCCGGCGCCGGCGGGGGTGACTGTGCGGTGGCGCTGTTCCACAATGAGCAGGACGCGGCGGCCTTCACCCACCGCTGCCAGCGGGCTGGCTTTCCGATCATCTCCGTGCAGCCCGCCCCGGCTGCAGCCGTTGTCGGCCCCCAGGGAGTTCTGCCGTGAGCGACGCCATCAAGAGCCGCAAGGACCAGCACATAGACCTGTGCATCAGCGAGCCGGTGGGCTTCCGCGAGCGCAGCACGCTGCTGGAGCAGGTCGAGCTGGTCCACGACGCGCTGCCCGAGCTGGCCCTGCGCGAGGTGGACTGCTCCTGCCAGCTGCTGGGCCGCAGGCTGGCGGCGCCGCTGGTCATCGCCGCCATGACAGGGGGCACCGAGCGCGCGGCAAAGATCAACGCCGACCTGGCGGCGGCCGCCCAGGCCGCCGGCATCGGCTTCGCCTTGGGCTCCCAGCGCCGGCAGCTGGTCAGCGGATCTGCGCTGGGCTTCCGGGTACGCCACCTGGCCCCCGACACGCTGATCCTGGGCAACATCGGGGTGGTGCAGGCCCGCGAAGCCTCGGTGGATGCGCTGGCACAGCTGTGCAGCTCGGCTGGCTGCGACGCGCTCTGCGTGCACCTGAACCCGAGCATGGAGCTGGTGCAGCCCGAGGGAGACCTGGACTTCCGCGGCGGGCTGCCCACCATCGCGCGGCTGGTGGAGCAGCTCCCCGTGCCGGTGGTGGTCAAGGAGACGGGCTGCGGCCTGTCCCGCGGCGTGGCCCAGCGCCTCGCCTCGGTGGGTGTGCGGGTGGTGGACGTCTCGGGGGCGGGGGGTACCAGCTGGGTGGGCGTCGAGACCCTGCGAGCAGAGGGCGGCGCCGCTGCCCTGGGCGAGCGATTCTGGGACTGGGGCATCCCCACCGCGGCCAGCGTGCTGCAGTGCGGCGACCTGGGCTTGAGCGTCATCGCCACGGGCGGGATCAGCAGCGGTCTGGACGTACTGCGCGCCCTGGCGCTGGGCGCCGAGGCCTGCGGCCTGGCGCGTCCTGTGCTGCAGGCCTGGTCTCGGGGAGGGCGCCGCGCTGTGGATGCCTACCTGGCGCAGCTGGTGGCAGAGCTGCGGGCTGGCCTGCTGCTCACGGGTAGCCGCGATCTCTCTGCTCTCAGGAGCAAGCCCCTGCTGCTGGGTCCGCGCCTGGGCGCCTGGCTGCCGAAAGACGCCGCGCTGCGGCTGCGCCTGCTGGGTTGAGCGCCATGCGGGTGGTGTTCGCCCCCGACTCATATGGCGGCTTCCTGTCCGCACCGGCGGCCTGTCGACTGCTGCAGCGAGTGCTGGCCCTGCGCGGGCTGGCGGTGGCCATCCACCCCATGGCGGACGGCGGTGAAGGCAGCCTGGACGTGCTGCGCTTCCACGGTCTCGCCCAGCGGGTGGAGTTCGTGGAGTCTGCGGCCTGGCTGGGTCCTGGCGAGCCTGGCATGGTGGCGTCCTGGCAGGAGCGGTCCAGCGTGGCGCTGGGCGTGCGCCTGGCTCGCTGTGGCGATGGCCCTGTGCTCGTGGGGCTGGGGGGAACGGCCACCATGGACGGGGGAGCCGGAGCGCTGCAGGCCCTTGGGCTCCGGCTGCTGGACCTGCGCGGGCGATCCCTGCCCGCGCCCCTGCCAGCCGGAGAGCTGGGGCGGGTGCGGCGCGTCGCTGGAGCGCGGCCCTTCGGCGGCACCCTGCTGGAGGTGCTGCGCGATGTCTCCAGCCCGCTGGGTCGGGCCGCCACTCTCTACGGACCCCAGAAGGGCATGCAGGCCAGGGAGATCCCCAGCCAGCGGAGCGCGCTGGAGAGCTGGGGCAGGGCGCTGCAGGGCTGGTGCCGGCGGGGCGGGCAGGCACCGCCTCCGCTGCAGCTGGCGGGCGGGGGAGCGGCGGGTGGGCTGGGCTTCGCGCTCGCCTGCTGCGGAGCGCGGCTGGTGCCCGGCGCCGAGCGCATCGCCCGCCTGACGGGGCTGCGCAGCGCGCTGGCTGGCGCCGGCGTGGTCGTGCTGGGTGAGGGGTGCATGGACGCCACCTCCTTCGAGGGCAAGGTGGCCCAGGTGGTGCTCCAGCAGGCCCGCGCCCTCGGCGTCCCGAGGGTCGCCGCGCTGGTGGGCAGCGCACGGTCCCTCCCTCCCGCGCCCGAGGGACCCGACGAGGTGGTGGAGGCCGGGGAGCCCAGCATGGAGGCCTTCCTGGCGGCCATCGAATCGCTGGCGGTGTTGTACAGCTGACCCGCGCTCCCGCCGCGCTGGCCGGTGCCCGCCCGGCGTCATAGTCAACGGCCCCTGTCCGGAGGTATCCATGGGTCTGCGCAGCAGCCTCTCCAAGCTCCCCGAGCCCGTCAAGCTGGCCCTCAAGGACCACATCTACCCGGCCCTGCTGGCCGAGGGAGAGACGGTCCCCGAGTGGCACCTGCAGGCCCACGATCGCGAGTGGCATCGCCAGGGGGTCTACTGGTCGGTCATGCAGTTCATGCCCGCCTGTCCAGGAGATCCCCAGGTGGAACGGCAGCTGCTGGACATGCAGAAGCACCACGCCCGCTTCCAGGAGCTCGACGCGAGGGTCTTCGCCATCTTGCCCGCAGAAGAAACTCAGCTGAGCGCCCTCGCCGGGCGCCTGGGGCTCGACTTCGCGCTGCTCACCGATCGCGGGGCTTCGGTCTCCCGGCAGTTCAGGGCCTGCATCCAGCTGCCACTTCGACCCCTGATGGTGCCCGCTATGTACCTGGTCAACCCCAAGCGAGAGGTGCGCCTCTCCAACCGCGGCTACCCCTCGGTAGAAGCGGTGGCCCGGTCCATCGAGGCTCTCCAGCAGGCCACCCGGCGCGGCATGTAGCTCCAGGGGGTGCCCTTGCGGCCGCTGATCGTCGTCACGACCTCGCGCAGGGAGCGAGGGCCCGCCGGCACCAACCCCGTGCGTGAGCGTCCCGCGCGTCCCGAGGCCTGGCTGCTGCAGGACTACCTGGACTGCGTGGTGGGCAACGGAGGTCTCCCCGTGGCCCTGGCTCCCGTCGAGGGAGTCGAGCTGGAGCTGGCCAGCTGGGCGGCGGACAACGCCGACGGCGTGGTGATCAGCGGAGGTGTCGCCGACATCCTGCCCCACCACTACGGCGAGCAGCCCCGGGCGGCGTATCCCGAAGTGGACGACCCGCGGGCCATCATGGAGCTGGAGCTGGCCAGGCTCTGCGCTCGCCGCGGAATACCCACGCTGGGGGTCTGTGGGGGCCTGCAGGTCATGGCGGTGGCGCTGGGTGGCACGCTGTACCAGGATCTGGCGGTGGACCGGCCCGAGCTGCCTTCTCACGAGCAGGCGAACGCCCCCAGCGGGCCCTCCCACGAGGTGCTGCTGCGGCCGGGGTTGCTGCGCCAGGCCTTTGGAGCCGAGCGCATCCTGGTGAATTCCACCCATCGCCAGGCCCTGCGGGAGCTGGGCCGGCTGCAGGTGGCGGGGCGCTCCCCCGACGGCGTGGTGGAGGCGGCGGTGTTGCCGGGGCACCCCTGGTACGTGGGCGTGCAGTGGCATCCAGAGGCCCTGGACGGTGCGCTGTATCCGCAGCTCTGCGCCGCCGCACAGTCCGTGTTCAACCGCCGGTCACGCCCGTGAGGAACTCGTACATGGACAGGCGGCGCAGGTAGAACTGGCGGGCCGTGGAGCTGTCGATCACCTGCTTGCGGGTGGCGCCGTCCTGGCGCCGCAGGAAGACCTCGAACGCGCGCACATCGAGGTCGTACTGCTGCGCGTACTTGCCCACCACCAGGCCGATGGAGGCCAGCTCGCGGTCCAGCTCTCCCTCGCGTCCCTCGTACCAGATCTTCACCTCGACCCCGTGGGGCTGGTCCGCGCGCCGTCCGACCCAGTCCAGCACGGGAGCGTGGATGTCCTGGGCCAGCACGCCCAGGCGCGACAGCTCGGTGCGCAGGGCGGTGTCCAGGTCTTCTTCGCCGGTGATGGCCATGGCACCCGGCATCATGCGGTTGCGCAGCTCGCGCTCCAGGGAGTCGTAGATGGCCCGGGGATCCGCGGTGGATACCGCCTCTCGGGTCCCGGCCTGGTCCTGGGCAGGCCCCGTCGTCGCCGCTGTGCCCTCCGCCTCGCTGGACCTCCGGACGGAGTCGACCTCCGCGAAGCGCATGTTGGAGCTGTGCTGGACTTCGCTGGCGATGATGAAGAAGGCCAGCAGACCCAGCAGGACGGTGCCGACGATCAGGGCCGGCCGCACGGCGAGCCCGCGGGGACCTTGCTCCGCGGCCTGGGCGTCGGCACCAGCCCGCAGGTAGGGGGCCGGGTCCTCCAGGGCTGCTCGGGCCTGCTCGGGGGTGCCCAGGGGCGGCAGAAAGGGGGGGAGCTGTCCGGACGCCCCGGCAGACTTCGGAAAGGCGATCACCTCGGCGCCGGGCCTCCCGGCGCCAGCCGCCGACACCGGGCTGGGCGCGGGGCGGGCCGCACCGGGGAGGTCGACTCTGCTCAAGGGCCGCTCGTCGGGTCGGGTGGCCGAAGAGCTTCGCAGGGGGGGGTCGGTTCGTCGGGCTCTGAGGTTGCCGCCATCGATCACGGCGCGTTGCCTCGGCGCCGGCTCCCGCTCCACCTCGTCCGTGTCCTCCAGGCCACCGGGTCGGGCGCGAATGACGTGCACCCTGAGCCCCTGCGAGGCGGGCACTTCGTATTCCTCGCTGGGGCTCGGGTCTTCGGCGGCACCCAGCGGTGCATCCCGGAAGAAGGGGTCGTCCCGCAGGGTCGCGGCGGCGGGCTGGGAGGCGCGCCTGGCCTGAGCCCGCCGCTCCTTGCTCCGGAACGCTCCCTGGAGGGCGGGCAGATCCTGGGCCTCGCACCAGCCGTCGGCCTCGGGATCGAAGACGCGATCCCCGGGACCCAGGGAGGCGTCGTTCACCATGCGCACCAGCGCCTCGGCTCCCGCGACCGGGAACTCCAGTCCATCGCGACGGATGCGGTAGTGGATCATGTTCAGGGCAGGATCGGACCCGGGGGAAGGCCGGGAGCATCCCATTGGATGGTGACTCGTCGCTCTTGTGGCGTCAAGGCTGCGCTTCGGGAGGCTCCGAGCCAGCGCTGCGCCGCAGGCCGGCCTTGAGCGCGTCACGACGGCTCTTCGTGCTCTCGTCCTGCTGCGCCTGGTCGCCGCGGAGGTGCTTGACTCGGCGGGCGTTGTTCTCGACGATGTGCCAGCAGAAGAGCAGGGCGATGAAGAAGTCGAGCAGCCGCAGGCCAGGCGGCATGCCCGGCAGTCCCCACACGATCAGCCCACAGGCCCCCAGCAGGTTGAGCAGCTGGATGCTCCAGAACAGCCAGCGCCAGGTGCCGTAGCCGGCCAGCGTGAGCACCAGGCGGTTCACCGCCAGCAGCGCGATGAGCCCCACGAAGCCCAGCGTGCCGGTGTCGACGTTCATCGCGGGTCCAGCGCGAGGTTGTCGATGAGCCGGGTGCCCCCCACCAGGGCGGCCGCCAGTGCTCGCGCGGGGCGGTCGACGGTGTGCAGAGGCTGGAGGCTGCGGGCGTCCACCACCTCGAGGTAGTCCAGGCGGTCCACGTCGAGGGTCTGCAGGGCGAGCCGGCGCAGGGCCGCCACCTCGGTCAGGGTGCTGGCCTGCATCTGGCGCAGCGCTCGGGACAGGCTGAGGGCCCGGCCGCGCTCGGTGGCGGACAGGTAGCGGTTGCGGCTGGACAGGGCCAGCCCATCGGGGTCGCGCACCAGGGGGCCGGGGATGATCTCCACCCCCAGCGCCAGGTCGAGGCTCATGCGGCGGACCACGGCCAGCTGCTGGTAGTCCTTCTCGCCAAAGACCGCATGGTGGGGGCGCACGATGCCGAACAGGCGGGCCACCACAGTGGTGACCCCGTCGAAGTGACCCGGGCGGCTCGCGCCGCAGAGACCAGAGGTGAGGCCACCGACCGAGACCGAGGTGGAGAAGCCGGGACTGTAGAGGCCATCGGGCATGAAGATCGCCGAGACGCCGTGCTCGGCACAGAGGGCGAGATCGCCCTCGGGGTCGCGGGGGTAGCGATCCAGATCCTCGCCGGGACCGAACTGCAATGGGTTGACGTAGATCGAGACCACCACGACCTGGCTGTGCCGGGCGGCGAGGTCCATCAGGGACGCGTGACCCTGGTGGAGGAAGCCCATGGTGGGGACGAGACCCAGCGTGGCGCCCTGCCTGCGCCGAGCCTCGGACCAGGCGGTCATCTCATGGGGCCGCGTGAAGACCTGCATGGGAATACCCGAGGGCTGCTGGTGGCTAGTAGACGCGCCGCAGCTTGGCGGTGCCCCGGCGTCGGAAGGCGTGGTCGGGGGAGGGGAAGCTGCCCTCGCGCACCTCGCGGGCGTACTCGCTGAAGGCACCCACCACCAGGTCCTCCAGCTCGGCGAAGCGCTTGACGAAGCGCGGCTTGAAGGAGCTGTCGAGGCCCAGCAGATCGTTGCAGACCAGCACCTGGCCGTCGCAGGCCACGCCGGCGCCGATGCCGATGGTGGGGATGGACAGCTCGCGGGTGATGTGGGCTGCGAGGTCTTCGGGGACCATCTCGAGCACCACGCAGAAGGCTCCGGCCTGCTGCACCGCCAGGGCATCGCGCAGGACGCGCTCCGCGGCCGCGTCGCCGCGGCCCTGGACGCGGAATCCCCCCACCGCGTGCACGGACTGGGGGGTGAGGCCCACGTGGCCCACGACGGGGATACCCGCCTCGACGATGGCCTGGATGGCGCGTGCGCTGCGCTCGCCGCCCTCGAGCTTGACCGACTGGGCCTTGCCCTCCTGCACCAGCCGGCCGGCGTTGGCCAGCGCCTGCTGCGGGGAGACCTGGTAGGTCATGAAGGGCAGATCGATGGTGAGGTGGGCGCGCTGCAGCCCTCCCGCCACGCAGGCTCCGTGGTAGACCATGTGTTCGAGGGTGACGCCCAGGGTGTCGGCGTGGCCCTGGACCACCATGCCCAGGCTGTCACCCACCAGCACCATGTCCACCCCGGCCGCGTCGGCCAGGCGGGCCATGGTGTGGTCATAGGCGGTGACCATCACGATTTTCTGGTTGTCGGCCTTCATGCGCAGAAGGTCCGGGACCGTCTTCTTGGACATGCCTTGGTTCTCCTGGTGACCTCCGTTGCTCCAGGCTGACCCTCCCGGCCCGAGACGGGTCCAGGGGATCCGGAGGATGTTCGCTGGCCCGCGCCCGGCCTCGGGGAGGCTGGCCGCGAGCTCCAGCCTTGAATCTTAACGCGAGGTCTCCAGAGTCACCCCCTGTTCGTCATCCCTTCGACACCCCTTCGACACTTTCGACGCTTTTTGTCATTCGCGAACGATTCAACGCCGCATATCGAGCAGTCAGACCTGGCACGGTCCTTGTTGAGAGGGGGGGTGCACCTGCACACACCGACAAGGAGGTACACATGCAGGGTATCAACCACGTCATCATCATGGGCCGGCTCGGCCGCGACCCAGAGCTACGCCAGACCGGCAGCGGGCGGGCGCTCTGCCGCTTCCGGCTCGCGGTGAACCGCAGCTGGCGCAGCGGCGACAGCTGGACCGAGGAGACGGACTGGATCGAGACGGTCCTGTGGGAGGAGCGGGCGGAGCGGGCCAACCGGCGCTTGGCCAAGGGAGACATGGTGCTGGTGCAGGGCCGCATCAGCGCTCGCAGCTGGCAGGACAAGGACGGCCAGTGGCAGAACAAGACGGAGGTGGTGGGCCAGCGCTGGAGCCTGGTCTCCAGCCCCCGTCACCCCGCTGCGCCCCCCGAGCAGCAGGCGGAGCCGCCTCGCCCGACGGCCGCCATGCCCGACGGCATGGAAGCGCAGCCTTTTTAGGGTCTTGAGCGAGGTCGGGCTTCGGGCCCGGCCTCGCTCGCGGCCGCCGCGACGGGCGGCCGGCGCAGTCGCCAGAACACCACCGTGAGCACTGCCACCAGCGGGGCAGCGAGGACGCTGGCCTCGCTGCCCATCAGCCCCAGCTCGAAGTCGCGCCCGCTGAGGGGGAACAGGAGCGCGTAGCCCACGCCCACGTGGCTCTGCAGCAGGTCCAGCCCCATGTGCAGCGCAGCGCCTCCCAGCAGGTTGCCGAAGACGGCGCCCCGCAGCGGAGCTGGGAAGGCGAAGCTCAACAACAGGCACCAGCAGAGGATGCCGGCGGGCAGGTGCAGCGGACCCCAGCAATGGATCAGCCCGGCGGGCACAGGGAAGAGGTGGGTGTTGACGGCCGTGAGCAGCGAAGAGGGCACGCGTGAGAGGAGGTCGGGGAGCACGGCCCCCGCCACGAAGACGGGGACGAGCCCGCCTCGGCTGGTCGCCTTGAGCAGGAAGCCGCTGCACAGGTGGGACAGGACGTCAGGCACGGATCCGCACCGCGCCGTCCCGCCAGCGGAAGCTGCGCGCGGCGTAGATCAGGAAGCAGAGGGTGCCCAGCACGCCCAGCAGCGACTTGGCCCGTCGCAGGGGATGGAGCTGTCGCCGATGCTCCACCACCACCCGCCGCCCTGCATCGAAGTGCCCGACGACGCTCACCACGTCGCCGCGTTGAAGATCCGCGCTCGGCCCCAGCACGGGTACATCGCGCTCGGTCTTGGCGATCTCGTAGCCGGCGCTGCCCACCGCCTGCACCCGCCACAGGGAGAGCTGCAGCAGGCGGCCGTCGTGGGCCACCGGATCGCTCATGCAGCGTTGGTATCCGGTGGGCTGGTGGGTCGCGCGCCAGGAATACCAGCCGCAGAGAGCTGCGAGCAGCGCGACCAGGGTCAGGACCTTGGCCCAGCGATGGCGATCGGTCAGCACCACGCTGGCTAACCCCCCTGGCTGGACCGGGCTGTCCGGGCCCTCGCTCCCCGCTCTGCGCCGCGATATCGGCCCGCGCCACCTACACCCCACAGGCTCCTAGCGCATGCCTGCCAGCAACCGCCCCCGCTCGGTGCACATCGCGGGCCTCGAGCTCGCGCCCGCGCTGCTGCTGGCTCCCATGGAGGGCCTCACCGATCTGCACTTTCGTCGCCTGGTGCGCGGCATCGGCGGGCTGGGTCTGACCTGTACGGAGTTCGTGGCCAGCGAAGGGCTGATCCGCCGTGTCCCTCGCATCCTGGAGACGGCGGCGCTCGATCCCGATGAGCGGCCCGGCTGCATCCAGATCTACGGCCGGCGCCCCGAGGCCATGTCGGAGGCGGCGCGCATGGTGGTGGATCTGGGCGCCAGCTTGGTGGACGTGAACATGGGTTGTCCCTCGCGCAAGGTCTGCGCCCACTCCGGGGGGGCGGCGCTGCTTCGCGATCCGGCCCAGGTCAAGCGGATCGTGGCCGCTGTTCGCGCCGCCGTGTCCGTGCCGCTCACGGTGAAGATGCGCACCGGCTGGGCGCGGCATGATCGCAACCACGTCCAGGTGGCTCGCATCTGCGAGGGCGAAGGCGCCGACGCCGTCACGGTGCACTGGCGCACGCGCGAGGAGGCCTTCAAGGGAGCTATGGACCCGGCGCCTATCGCCGAAGTGGTGCAGGCCGTGGGCATCCCCGTGGTGGGCAACGGCGACGTGGTGGACCTCGACTCCGCGCGTCGCATGCTGGACGAGACCGGCTGCCACGCCCTGATGTTGGGCAGGGGCGCCATCAGGAACCCCTGGTTGCCGCTGCAGCTCTCCGTCTGGCTCGCGGGCGGTGATCCACCTCGGCCGGAGGCGACAGAGCAGCGCCAGCTGGTGCTGGACTACCTGGACCTGATGCAGCAGCACTGCTGGAACGAGAGGGGTGCCCTGGGGCGCAGCAAGCGCTTCTGCGGCTACTACTCACGCGGCTTGCGCTTCGGAGGCCCGCTGCGCAAGGCGGTGTTCCACAGCCGGTCCATGGACGAGGCTCGGCGACACCTGCTGACCTACTTCGAGCGCCTGGAGCGCTTCGAGAGCGGAGACGCCCTCGCCTTCCGCGAAGGCCCATCCCCGGACGAGGACTGATCGCCGCGGGGTTTGCGCTATGATGCGCTCCTGATCTGGAGGTCCACGTGCACTGCCTGCGCTCCCTGGTGATCCTGGCCATCATGCTGCTCCCTGCCTCGGTCGGCGCTGTGGCCAATGCCCCGGTGCCCACAGCCCAGGACCGGGCCCTGGCCGATGGCGTCGCGCGCATGAACGACGCCAGCCCGGCCGACCGCATGGTCAAGCTGCTCCAGGCCCTGGAGCTGGAAGATGCCGCCCTGTTCGTGCTCGCCGGCCCCGATCCGATCCTCGTGGAGCAGGTGGTGGAGGAGGAGACGCGCGCGGTGCTGACCTACATGCGCGATCTGCCGGCCACGGAGCTGTCGGATCTGCGCGCGGGCAACACCGTGGTGCGGCGGGCCGAAGGCTGGAGCAAGCTGGAGACCAACCACCTGGTGGAGCTGGCCACCATCGCCGAGATCCCCAAGCCCAAGAAGCTCGAGTCGGTGCGCATCGGCATCATCACCGGGCGGCACATGCGCTTCGAGCTGTTCGGCACCAAGGGCGACACGGAGATCCTCTTCGCCCTGGCGCCCACCCCCGTGCGCGAAGAGCGCGCCCGGCGGGAGCTCACCAAGCACTTCGGGGCCCGCCCGGCCGAGATCACCCGGGGCCCAGGCACACGCCTCCCCCTCGAGGACGCCTCCTTCGAGGAGCAGGCGAGCCTGGGTGGTGAGTGGCAGCTCGAGCCCTGCGTCACCCGGGGCAGCACCATCCCCGAGGCCCAGATCTCACTGGACACGGGCGACACCCTCGATGGTCACTCCTCGCTGCGCTTCCACAGCGACTCCAAGACCCGCTACTGGCCCCAGCTCGCGCAGCGGGTCACCATCGCTCCGGGCACACCGCTGGTGCTGCGCGGTCATGTCAAGGCCCACTACCTGCGCAAGGAGCGCGACCAGGAGCGCATCTTCCGCATGGCCATGGAATTCGAGGACATCGCGGGCAACCCGGTGGGCACCCCGGTGGAGGCGCCGCTGCAGACCGGCGACATGGACTGGCGAGAATTCGTGGTCAAGGGCGTGGCTCCCCTGGAGGCCGACTACGTCAAGATCGTGCTCTCCAGCACCGTCAGCGGTACCGCCTGGTACGACGGCCTAAGCCTCGAGATTGGATATTAGGGTCTCCGGAGAGCGAACCGGATTCCTTTTCCAGTCTCGGCCGGTGGCGGGTCCAACCGGTCGAAGAGGTAGCGATGCCCCCAAGTGATGCCGAGTTGCAGGACCTGTACGAGCGCTGCGCGCCCGTGATCTACAGGCGCTGCAGGTCCATCCTGGGGAACGACGAGGACGCCAACGACGCCGTGCAGGAGACCTTCTCTCGCGTGATCGTCAGCTGGGACCGCTTCCGCGGGGAGGCCTCGCCGCTCACCTGGATGTACCGCATCAGCACCAACTATTGTCTGAACCGCATCCGCAACCGGCGTTCCCGCGCGGACAAGCGCCACGTCCACCGCGAAGACATCGTGGGCGCGGGCTTCACGCGTGGCCGGGAGGGGGCGTGGGAGGACGAGGACACCATCCGCCGGCTCCTGGAGCTGGCCGACGAGCAGACCCGAGCCATCGTCATCCACCTCTTCTTCGACGACATGACCCGTGAGCAGGCGGCCAACATGGTGGGCATCTCCGTGCCCACCCTGCGCAAGCGCCTGAACCACTTCCTCAAGCGTGCCCGCAAGGTGATGGAGAGCGGCGGCGTGGTCGTGGCAGCCGGTGGGCTGCTCGCCGTGCTGCACCTGATCCTCGCGGCGCTCGTTCTCGGGAGCAGGCCATGAAGGACCTGGAGAAGCGCATCAATCGCGGAGAGCACCCCTCCAGACTGGAGCTGGGGCGGCTCTGGTCAGGAGAGCTGCAGGGCGACGAGGCACAGAGCGTGCGCGCCCGCGCCGAGGAGCATCCTCCATCGGCGGCCTGGCTGGAGTCGCTCGACGAGAGCGCCGAGCAGGTGCAGCCCTTCGACGCGGAGACCCTCCGCAAGCGGGCCTTCCGCCTGCGGCAGGACCAGCAGGCGCAGCGCGAGCCCCAGGCTGCCCGGCCCGCGCGGGCCTGGTGGCGGCGCTGGATGCCCGCGATGGTGGCGCTGGGCGCAGCAGCAGCGGTGATGCTCGTGGTGCTGCCTCCCCCCGAGCCCGAGACCGTGCGCGGCACCCACCGAGCCAAGGGCGAGGGTGAGATCGACTTCTACCTGCTGCGCGGTGACCAGGTGCATCCGGGCAGCGAAGACGAGCTGCACTACCCGGGCGACCGGGTGCAGTTCACCTATCGCACCGTGGGCGACAGCACGGTGGTGATCGTCAGCCTCGACGGCCGAGGTGAGCTGAGCGTCTACTACCCGTCCACAGGGGACGATCCCGTGCCGGTGGTCCCCGGAGAGCGGCGGGTCCTCGAGGGCAGCATCGAGCTGGACGACGCCCCCGACTTCGAGCTGGTGCTGGCCTTCTTCGGCGCGGAGTCCGTGGGCGACGTGCTGGACGAGGTCGAAGACATCCTCGACGAGGAGGGCCGCGAGGGCCTGCTGCTGCTGGCCGAAGATGTCCCCGACGTGGACGCCATCTACCTCATGAAGGGCGAGCCCGGTCCCACCCCCGGCAGCGAGCGTTGACGGTCATGCCTGGCCGCTCATCCCTCCCTGGCCGTCACCTCTGGCCCTGGCTGCTGGGCCTGGCGTTGCTCGCCTTCGCCAGCCTGCCACGCGACGCCGGCGCGGCCGTGCGGCGCTTCGCGGTGCTGTTGGGCAACAACGAGGGCGCCCCGGGCATGCACCAGCTCTACTTCGCTGAAGACGACGCCCTGCGCATGCAGGCGGTGCTCACGACGGCCGGAGGCTACGACGCGGGCGACGTCCGCGTGCTGCTCAACGAGCGGCGCAGCGACCTGATGGGGACCATGGTGCAGATGCGTGAAGAGGTCGACGCCGCGCGGGATCGCGGCGACGAGACCCTCTTCCTGTTCTACTACTCGGGCCACGCCGACGAGTCGCGGCTGCACCTGGGCAACAGCTACGTCACCTACGAGGTGCTCGACGGGCTCATCGAGCGCACCGGCGCCGATGTGCGCCTGGCCTTCCTCGACGCCTGCCAGTCCGGGGCCATGACCGGCGCCAAGGGTGGCACGGCGGCGCCCAGCTTCGTCTTCGACATCACCGAGCGGCTCGGGGCCTCCGGCCAGGTGGTGATCACCTCCAGCAGCAGCGACGAGGCCAGCCAGGAGAGCGATGAGATCGGGGGCAGCTACTTCACGCACTTCCTGTCCAGCGCGCTGATGGGCGCCGCGGACCACGACGGCGACGAGCTGGTCACGCTGGCTGAGGCCTACCAGTACGTCTACCACGAGACCGTCTACAGCACGGCGGGCACCCGCACCGGCACCCAGCACCCCACCTTCGAGTGGGAGCTGGCCGGCAAGGGCGACGTGGTGCTCACGGATCTGTCCGCCGCGCGCTCCCTGCTGGTCTTCCCCGACCACATGTACGGCAGCTACGCCATCTTCGATCGCAGCAGGCGCATGTTCGTGGCCGAGGTGGACCTGCAGGGCGAGCGGCAGCGCTTGTCACTGCACCCGGGCAGCTACCTGGTGCAGCGCCGCTACCCCACCCACCTCGAGGTGGCCCGGGTCAAGCTCGACGAAGGCAGCACCTTCGACATGGCAGACGCCATCTTCGACGGTGTGGAGTACGAAGAAGACGTGGCGCGAGGCACCATCGAGAAGAAGATCCGGCAGGCCAACCTGCCGCGGCTGGCGGTGAGGCTGCACGGGGGCATCCTGCGGGCGGCCAACATCGAGGTGGAGCAGCAGTACATGCCCGCCCTGCCCACCGGAGGCGCCGGTGCACGCTTCACCTGGCGCAACGGGCGCTGGGTGTCGGGGGACTTCATCACCGGAGCCCGCACCGCCAGCCTGGTCTTCGACGAGCTGGACTACGAGATCCCCACCACCTTCAGCACCACCCTGGTGGGAGGCTGGGCCGGCTTCGCCACCCGCCCGCGCCGCTTCCAGGTGGGCGGAGGGATCGGGCTGTCCGGGGTCTACATGCACCGCAGCTTCCCCGACGCGAGCCTGGAGAGCCAGCAGCTGCTCTCGCTGGCCACAGGCCTCGACGGCTGGGTGGGCTACCATCCCGGCCGCTTCCAGATCGAGCTGGAGCTGCGCCTGTACAGCGTGCCGCAGCAGCTGGACGACATGCCCGGCTGGCTGCGCTTCAACGAGCTGCACCTGACCTTCGGCTACAGGTTCTAGCATGCGCCTCCTCCCGAGCGTCTCCCTGCCGGCCGCGTCCGGCTGGCTGCTGATCGCGGCCCTGCCCCTCGCCGGCTGCGACAGCCCCATCACCAATGTGGTGTTCCTCGAGGACGCCGAATTCCTGGGAGCGCTGCCCGGCCGGGACAGGCACACCGTGGTCTTTCCGGGCCTCGAGGAGGATGACAGCGCGGCGGTCATGGCGCTGACCGCCCCCCTGCCCGACGAGGAAGCTCCGGATCTGCTGCAGCAGACCACCGAGATCGCGGCCGGCCTCAACACCACCCTGTCCGACATGATGGTGCTGGGCGACTGGGTGCGCAGCGAAGAGCCGTCCATGCGCGAGGACGATCTTCGCAGCTGGGGCCCCATCTCCCTCGAGAACGGAACGCGCACCCTGCTGCTGGTGGACGTGATCCGGAGCGGGCTGGGCCAGTACGACTGGGCGTTCCAGCTCTCCGAATCCAGCGGTGGTCCCTGGGACGCCTTCTACCAGGGCACCCACTACGCCGGCGCCACCGTGTCCGAGGGCGATGGCAGCTTCAGCGCCGACCTGGGCTTGCTGTCCGAGCACCTGGGCGAGCAGCGCCAGGGTACGGTCAGCGTAGTCTACGACCACCGCGACGGCACCTCGCTGCAGGTGTCCATCGACGGCTACAGAGATCTGCCCACCGATCCCGCCATCGACTCCGGGTACCGCTATTCCCTCGACCCCGAGTCTCGCGGTGACTTCCAGTACGGCGCCGCGGACGACCTGGTGGCGGGCGAGGCGCTGGAGTCGGTGGGTGTTCGAGCCCGCTGGAAGTCCGCCGGCGACATGCGCATCGACCAGCGGCTGCAGGGGGGAGACATGGGCGGCGAGGTCTTCACGCTGTCGCAGTGCTGGGACGCCGGCGGTGTGCTGGTCTTCCAGGAGGACTCGGCGGGGCTGTACGAGGTGCTGGGCGACGAGCGGGACTGCCCCTACGGCAAGCCGAGCTACGCCGAGGACTGGTAGCGGCGGGTCACAGCGCAATAGGCTCCTCCCAGCCCGGGTGGAGGAACCCATGGCATACAGGCCAGACCATCGCGATGACGCGCAGCGGAGCATCCTGCGAGGCTGCCATGCCCGCGCTGTCCAGCTGGCGGAGCGGGGCGTCGCGGTCTTCGATCTGGGAGCAGGCGACAGAACAGG
>CAZEJJ010000034.1:0-36347 GCA_964512185.1 uncultured Enterobacterales bacterium
GCGTCGCCGTCGCAGTCGTTGTCGATGATGTCGCAGATCTCGTCGGCGCCGGGGTAGACGGTGTCGTCGGTGTCGTCGCAGTCGGTGCTGTCGGCCACGAAGCCGTCGGGGGCCTCGCAGGCCACGCTGGTGGCGGCCTCGTCGCCGAAGTCGTCGCCGTCGGTGTCGGCGTACCAGGTGCCGGCGTCGGTGGCCTCGTCTTCGTCCACCCGGCTGTTGCAGTCGTTGTCGTAGCCGTCGCAGACCTCGTCGGCGTCGGGGTTGATCTGCGCGTCGCCGTCCTGGCAGTCGTCGCCGTTGTCCACGTAGCCGCTGGGCTGGGCGCAGGTGACCACGGTGTCGTCGGGGTCGCCGAAGCCGTCCTCGTCGGCGTCGGCGTACCAGGTGGGGGCGTCGTCGGCGGCGTCCTCGTCCACGTCACCGTCGCAGTCGTTGTCCACCCCGTCGCAGACCTCGTCGGCGAAGGTGTTGATGTCGGCGTTGCTGTCGTCGCAGTCGGTGGCGTCTTCCACCGTGCCCTCGGGCTGCTCGCAGCCGCTCTGCTCGCCCGCCGGATCGCCGAAGTCGTCGCCGTCGGCGTCGGTGTACCAGGTGGAGCTGCCCTCGGCGCCCTCTTCGTCGATCTCGCCGTCGCAGTTGTTGTCGGCCCCGTCGCACACCTCGGTGGCCTCGGGGTTGATGGCCGCGTCGGTGTCGTCGCAGTCGCGGGACTGGGAGTAGCCGTCGCCGTCGGCGTCGGGCTCTTCGAAACCGGTGTCCGCGGTGTCCTTGTTGAAGCAGCCGATGGCGAGGGCCAGGACGAGGGGCAGGAGCCTGTGCATGCGTTCCTCCGGGAGCGGGCGTGGTGCTTGACGGGCTCCTAACATACATGGACCCTCGGCCTCGCGATACACAGCTGGGGCTGGAGGTTCCATGCACGCCGCGGTCGGATCCCTGTTGCTGTGCCCGCTGCTGGCCTGCACCGGCCAGCCCGAGCCGGCCGTGGCGGAGCTGCCCCCGGCGGTGGCGCCCGCCGGACAGGTGCCCGGGCTGGGCTCCCCCCGCAGCAGCAAGTTCGCCGAGGTGCCCATCGTCGCCGTGCCCGACCGCGAGTTCGCCAGCTGGTGGATGCCGCGCATCGTCACCGCTGAAGGCGACGATGTCTTCGTGGATCAACAGGGTTTTCCGGCGCGGTTCAACATCTACTGGGACTGGGACCAGCAGGACCGCTTCTGGATCTACAACACCGACGACGGAGCGGTGTGGGTGTACCGGCGGGCCGCCGAGGGCTGGGGCCGCACGTGCTGGGAGCAGGGGCTGGACTTCGAGCCTCCGGCCAGCATCCAGGAACGCCTGGACCGCGGCCCATGATCAGCGGAAAGGCCCATGGGCACGGTGTGTGCCGCGCCACCGTGATAGGGGGGGGGCCGCGATTCTGGTCCTGCTTCACGGAGATGACATGGCACGCTTCAACTCGGTCCTGGACATGGTGGGCGATACCCCCGTGGTCCGGCTCAACAAGCTGGGCGCGAACCTGCGCTGCGAGCTGTGGGGCAAGTGTGAGTTCCTGAACCCCGGCGGTTCCTTGAAAGACCGCATCGGCGTGCGCATGGTGCTCGAGGCCGAACGATCCGGCCGCATCCAGCCGGGCGACACCCTCATCGAGCCCACCAGCGGCAACACGGGCATCGGCATCTCCTTGGCGGGTGCCCTGCGCGGCTACAAGGTGATCATCACCCTGCCCGAGAAGATGAGCCTCGAGAAGCAGTGGACCATGGAAGCCCTGGGGGCCGAGATCATCCGCACCCCCACCGAAGCCGCCTTCGACTCTCCCGAGAGCCACATCGGCGTGGCCAAGCGGCTCGAGCGGGAGCTGGAGCGGGCGCACATCCTGGACCAGTACGCCAACCCCGACAACCCCGACGCCCACTACAACGGCACCGCCGAGGAGATCATCGCCGACTTCGGCACCGACCTGGCCATGGTGGTCATCGCCGTGGGCACCGGCGGCACCATCACCGGCGTGGCCCGCAGGCTCAAAGAGGCCATCCCGGGCATCAAGGTGGTGGGCGCCGACCCCTACGGCTCCATCCTCGCCGGCGGCGACGAGGTCTACCCCTACCTGGTGGAAGGCATCGGCTACGACTTCATCCCCGATGTATTGAACAACGAGCTGGTGGATCGCTACATCAAGACCGCCGACGAGGAGTCTTTCCTCACCGCCCGCCGCATCATCCGCGAAGAAGGCCTGCTGGTGGGTGGCTCCTCCGGGGCCGCCGTGTGGGCCGCCCTGCAGGCCGCGCAGGAGCTCGAAGAGGGCCAGAACTGCCTGGTCATCCTGCCCGACTCCATCCGCAACTACATGACCAAGTTCCTCTCCCCCAAGTGGATGCGAGAGCGGGGCTTCCTGCCCGAGGAGTCGTGATGCACTTCGACACCAAGGTCGTCCGCGCCGCCATCTCGCCCGATCCCAGCACCGGCGCCATCGTGCCCGCCATCGCCCAGTGCGCCACCTTCGTGCTCGACGAGGTGGGGGTGGAGCCGGAGTTCGACTACACCCGCTCCACCAACCCCACCCGGCACGTGGTGCAGGCCAACCTGGCCGCCATCGAGGGCGCCAGGCACGCCGCCTGCTTCGCCTCGGGCATGTCCGCGGTGGACGCGGTCATGAAGCTCTGGTCCCAGGGCGACCACGTGGTCAGCTCCGATGACGTCTACGGCGGCGTGTCGCGGCTGTTCAACATGTTCCTGGCCCGCCAGGGCATGCAGTTCACCTACGTGGACACCAGCTTCCCCGAGAGGGTCGAGGCCGCCATGCGGCCCAACACCAGGATGGTGTGGCTCGAGACCCCCACAAATCCCCTGCTCAAGGTCACCGACATCGAAGCCGTGGCCAAGATCGCCCACGCCCACGGGGCCCTGCTGGGGGTGGACTCCACCTTCGCCACGCCCGCCCTGCTGCGGCCGCTGGAGTGGGGCGCCGACATCGTCATGCACTCCACCACCAAGTACATCAGCGGCCACAACCAGCTCATCGGTGGTGTCCTGCTCACCAACGACGACGAGCTGATGGAGCGCTTCCACTACTTCCAGAAGTCCATCGGCGCGATCCCCAGCCCCTTCGACAGCTGGCTCACCCTGCTGGGGATCAAGACCCTGTCGCTGCGCATGGCCCGCCACTCCGAGAACGCCCTGCAGATCGCCACCTGGCTAGAACAGCACCCCAAGGTGGCCAGGGTCACCTACCCCGGCCTGCCCAGCCATCCTCGGTACGAGGTGGCCAGGCGCCAGATGTCGGCTTCTTCGGGCATGATCTCCTTCGAGCTGGTGGGCGGCATCCGCGCCGGGGTCAAGCTGCTCAACAGCGTCAAGCTCTGCTCCCTGGCCGAGAGCCTGGGCTCGGTGGAGACCATGGTCACCCACCCCGCCACCATGACCCACGCCGAGGTGCCCCGCGAGGATCGCCTGGCTCGCGGCCTCAACGACGGCCTGGTGCGCCTGTCGGTGGGCATCGAGCATGTGAGCGACATCCAGGCGGACCTGGAACAGGCGCTGGCGCGCGTGGAGTAGGACGACGCCATGCCGTCCGCCGTTCGCTTCCGCAGCACCAACCACCACGACGTGGGCCGCAGTCTGGCCCACGCCCTGCTCACCGGGCAGGCCCCCGACCGCGGGCTGTACATGCCGCGGCCCATCCCGGGCTTTTCGCCCGCAGAGCTGCGAGCCCTGGTGGGCAAGCCCTACGCCGAGATCGCCCACGCGGTGCTCTCGCTGTACGTGGACGACGAGCTCGGCAGCCAGGAGCTGCTGGCCATGTGCCGGGAGGCCTACGACTACGAGGTGCCGCTCGAACGGGTCAGCCAGCGTCGCTGGCTGCTGCGGCTGGACCAGGGCGCCACCGCCAGCTTCAAGGACTTCGCCGCCAGCATGATGGGTCGCATGCTGGGCCGGCTGGTCAAGCCTGGCGAGCCCCCGCTGGTGATCCTCACCGCCACCTCGGGCGACACGGGCAGCGCCGTGGCCCAGGCCTTCGCGGGCGTGCCCGGCATCGAGGTGCTGGTGCTTTTCCCCAGGCACGAGGTGAGCGACCGCCAGCGGCGCCAGATGACCACCATCGGCGGCAACGTCAGCACCATGGCGGTGGAGGGCAAATTCGACGACTGCCAGGCCATGGTCAAGCGCGCCTTCTCCGATCCGATGCTGGCGCATATCCGTCTGTCTTCGGCCAACTCCATCAACATCGGGCGCCTGCTGCCCCAGTCGGTCTACTACCTGTACGCCTGGCTGCGGCTGGCCGACGTAGCCGCGGGCGAGCCCATCATCGTCTCGGTGCCCTGCGGCAACTTCGGCAACCTCTGCGGGGGTATGCTGGCCCGCGAAGCCGGGCTGCCCCTGCGGCGCTTCGTGGTGGCCACCAACGCCAACGACGAGGTGCCGCTGTTCTTCCAGCACGGCGAGTACCACAAGATCGAGCCCTCGCGGGTGTGCATCAGCAACGCCATGAACGTGGGCCACCCCTCCAACCTGGCCAGACTGGTGGACCTGTACGGTGGGCACCTGGACGAGACGGGCCGGCTGCACGAGCTCCCCGACATGGAGCGCATCCGCGCCGACATGTGGGCGGTGTCCGTGGACGATGCCGCTACCCGCGAGACCATCGGGCGGGTCTGGCGCGAGCACGGCGTGCTGCTGGAGCCCCACGGCGCCGTGGGCTGGGCTGGCCTGGAGCGCTACTTCGCCGCGGGCCTGGCTCCGCAGGATGCCCTGGCCGTCAGCCTGGAGACCGCCCACCCCGCCAAGTTCCCCGACGAGCTGCGGGAGCTGACCGGCGTGGATCCCGAGCTGCCCCCCAGCCTGGCGCGCATCGAGGGCCTGCCCGAGAGCTACCCCACCATCCCCGTGGACTACGAGCTGTTCCGCAGCCTGCTGCAGCAGCGGCACGGCCAGCCAGGAGCCTGAGCATGGCGAGCCCGGTCAAGTACGTCATCCTGCTCACCGACGGCGCCGCCGATCATCCCATCGAGCGCATGGGTAGGCTCACCCCGCTGGCCGTGGCGCGCAAGCCCAACATCGACGCGCTGGCGGTGGCCGGGCGAGGCGGCACCCTGGCCACCGTGCCCGCCGGCATGACCCCCGACAGCGCCGTCGCCAACCTGAGCGTGCTCGGCTATGACCCCAGCGAGCACTACCGGGGCCGCGGCGTGCTCGAGGCCGCCAGCCTGGGGGTGGAGCTGGGCGAGCAGGACCTGGCCCTGCGCTGCAACCTGATCGGGGTCGAGGACGATCGCATCGCCGATCACTCCTCCGGGCACATCTCCTCTGCCGAGGCGGGCGAGCTGGTGGAGGCCCTGCAGGTCGAGCTGGGCGGCGAGGGTGTGGAGTTCCACAAGGGCGTGAGCTACCGGCACCTCTGTGTGCTGCGCGGGCCGCGCTTCGATCCCCGCCTGCGGGACTGGCCGCCCCACGACCACGTGGGCAGGCCGCTGCGCGAGGCCCGCATCCAGGCCCTGGCGCCTGAGGCAGAGTTCACCGCGGCGGTGCTCAACCGCATCAGCACCGCGTCCCGCTCGGTGCTGGGGCTGCACCCGGTGAACCTGGCCCGGCGCGAGGCCGGCGAGCGCCCCGCCGGCGCGGCCTGGTTCTGGGCCGCGGGCCGCAAGCCCAGCATGCCTACCCTGCAGCAGCGCTTCGGCATCACCGGCGCGGTGATCTCGGCGGTGGATCTCATCCACGGGCTGGGCCGCTACGCGGGCATGGAGTCCATGCAGGTCCGGGGCGCCACCGGGCTGCACGACACCAACTACGAGGGCAAGGCCGCCGCCGCGCTGCTGGCCCTGGAGAGCCACGACCTGGTGTACGTGCACGTGGAGGGCCCCGACGAGTCGGGCCACGCCCGCGACCTGGGGCTCAAGATCCACTCCATCGAGAGCATTGATCGCCGGCTGCTTGGTCCGCTGCAGGAGGGCCTGGCGCAGCGCGACTACCGGGTGGTCATCGCCGTGCTGCCCGACCACCTCACCCCGGTGGAGCGCGGCGACCACGTGGGCGATCCCGTGCCCGTCATCATCGCGGATCCCGAGCGCGAGGCCGATGGGGTCGCCGGCTTCGACGAGCGCTCCGTGCTCGCCGGCGCCCTGGGCGCCATGCAGGGCGAGGACTTCCTGTGCGAGCTGCTCTGGCGGCAGATCGGCTAGTCTTTACCTTTCTTCACGCAGGGGACATCTGCGGGAAACACCGGCTCGGCAGGGTGGCTTCATAGGAGGTCCCCATGTCCCGTCCGCGCTCCCTGGCCCGCACCGCCCTGCTCCGTCTCCTGGTCCCCCTCGCCGCCCTGGCCTGCGCCGAGGTCCCCCTGGAGGAGCTCCCCGACGATCCCAGCTCGGCCGACTCCACCAGGCCCGAGGGCTGGACCGATCAGACCCACGGCAAGGACGCGGAGCCGGACTACGCCACGGTGTTCCCCGACGACCGGGTGAACCGCATCGACATCAGCATCGACGCCGCCGACTGGCAGGACATGCAGGACGACATGGTGGAGCTGCTCGGCGAGCCGGGCTCCATGTCCACTGAGATGCCGGAGATCCCCGACGAGCTGTACGCTGCCTGCGTGGACCTGGCGGAGGACGAGCCCTGCGAGGCCTACGAGGGCATGGTCATCGGCACCTGCGTCTCGGTGATGGGCAGCGAGCTGGTCTGCCTGTCGGAGCAGATGCAGGAGCAGGTGCCCGAGCTCGATGACAGCCTCGACCTGGTGCCCGGCAAGCCCGTCTACCGGCCCTGCACCGTCAGCTTCGAGGGCGCTCGCTGGGAGCACGTGGGGCTGCGCTTCAAGGGCAACTCCACCCTGGCCTACGCTTGGGCCATGGGCTCGCAGAAGCTGCCGCTGCGGCTGGACTTCGACGAGTTCGAGGACGAGCACCCGGAGATCGATGATCAGCGCTTCTACGGCTTCAAGTGGCTGTCCATGGCCAGCAACTTCAACGATCCCTCCTACCTGCGGGAGCGGGTGGGATCCGATCTGCTGCGCGAGGCCGGGGTGCCCGCGCCGCGCACCGCGTTCTACCGCGTGTACATCGACCACGGGGAGGGCCCGGTGTACTTCGGGCTGTACACCGCCGCGGAGATCCCCCACAAGCCGCTGCTGCAGACCTGGTTCGGCGACGACGAGGGCACGCTGTACAAGGCCAGCGGAGACGGCGCCGCCTGGGCCAGCTTCGACAGCGACTCCTTCGAGCAGAAGACCAACGACTCCGACGACGACTTCGACGCCCTCGAAGAGCTGTTCGACGCCCTGCACGCGACCCGGGACGATCCCGAGGCCTGGAGGGCCGGGCTGGAGGGCGCCTTCGACGTGCAGGGCTTCCTGACCTGGCTGGCCACCAATACTGTGATCCAGAACTGGGACTCCTACGGCAACACCCCCCAGAACTACTACCTGTACTCAGACCCGCTGGACGGGGGCCGGGTGGCCTGGATCGCCTGGGACTTCAACGAGTCCCTCAAGTCCGAGGGCACCCTGATGAGCCCCATCAGCCTGGGCCTCGACGAGGTGGGCGAGGACTGGCCGCTGATCCGGTCGCTCATGGACGACTCCGAGTACCGCGAGGGCTACCTGGGCCAGGTGGGAGCGGCCCTCGATGACCTCGCCTCCGCCGATCTCGAGCAGCGCCTGCGCGACGAGCACGAGCGAATCCTTCCCTACGTGGTGGGCGCCGATGGAGAGCTGCCCGAGTCCACCTTCGTGGCGGACGCCGAGGACTTCGAGCTGGCCCTGGAGGAGCTCTGCCTGCACGTGGAGGAGCGGATCCTCGACACCCAGGACTTCCTGGACGGGGAGCAGTAGCGCTACGCAGGATCTTCTGGCAGCGGCGCCACGGCCCGCACCAGGGGCACCTGCGAGTCGCTGCCCACCAGCTCCACCTGCACACCGTAGGTGGAGCGCAGGATCTCCACGGTGAGCACCTGGCTGGGTGGGCCCGCCGCCACCACCTGGCCCCGGCGCAGCAGCACCAGCTGGTCGGCGTAGCGGGCCGCCAGGTTGATGTCGTGGCTGATGCACAGGGCGGCCATGCCCTGCTCGCGGGTGAGATCCCGGACCAAGCCGTAGATCAGCAGCTGGTTGCGCAGGTCCAGGTGGCTGGTGGGCTCGTCCAGCAGCATGGCGGCGGGCTGCTGGGCCAGGGCGCGGGCGATCATGGCGCACTGGGCCTCGCCGCCGGACAGCTCAGCCAGGGTGCGCTGGGCGAAGCGCCCGGTGTTGGTGCGCTCCAGCGCCGCCTGCACCAGCTGCCGATCCTCTGCGCTGGCCAGCCCCAGGGCGCCCTGGTGGGCATAGCGCCCCATCTGCACCAGCTCGCGCACCGTGAACGGGAAGGCGGAGGCGGGCAGCTGCGGCACGTAGGCCAGCAGGCGCGCCCGCTCCCGTGGGCCCCAGCTCTGCACGGGCCGCTCCCGCAGCAGCACCTGGCCGCTGTGGGGTCGCAGCTGGCCCAGCAGGCAGCGCAGCAGGGTGGTCTTGCCCGAGCCGTTGGGGCCCAGCACACAGCAGAAGCGTCCGCCCTGCAGGGCCAGGTCGACCCCGCGCAGCACGGGCTGCTCCGGCCGGTAGCCGTAGCGCAGGGCCCTGGCCTGCAGCAGGGCGCTCACAGCTCACCCCCGCGGAAGTGCTGCCGCAGCAGCGCGATGAAGAAGGGCCCGCCCGCCAGGGCCGTGACCACGCCCACCGGCACCTCCGCCAGGCCCACCCAGGCACCCGCGGTGCGGCAGGCGGTGTCGGCCACCATGACGAAGACGGCGCCCACCAGCCCCGAGACCACCACCAGCCTGCGGTGATCCGGGCCGAAGACCAGGCGGCAGGCGTGGGGAACGATCAGGCCCACGAAGCCCACCGGGCCCGCCAGGGCGACGGCCGCCGCGGTCATCAGCGAGACCACCACGAAGGTCTCCAGGCGCAGCCGCTGCACGGGCACGCCCAGCGACACCGCCACGGCTTCTCCCAGGCCCAGGGTGTCCAGGGCCCGTGCCCGGGACAGCAGGAACAGCCAGCCGGTGCCCACGCAGAGGGTGACCACCACCGCCAGCTCCGGCTGGGTGAGCAGCCAGTCGGGCACCTGGCCCATGCCCCAGCCGATGAAGCCGGCGATGTCCTCGGGGGAGGCGAACAGGAACAGCAGCAGGATCAGCGCGCCGTTGAACACGTTGACGATGACCCCCGCCAGCAGCAGCACGAAGGGGTCGAGGCGCCCGCCGCGTTGGGCGATGCCCCACACCACGAGGCAGGTGGCCAGGCCCCCCACCAGGGCCAGGATGGGCTCGGACAGCCAGCGCGGCAGCAGCTCGGCCAGGGGCAGCACCCGGCCCAGCAGCACGCCCACGCCCGCGCCGCTGGAGATGCCCAGGATGTAGGGTTCGGCCAGCGGGTTGCGCAGGAGCCCCTGCAGGGCCACGCCACCAGACGCCAGGGCGACTCCGATGAGCCCCGCCGCGAAGACCCGCACGGCCCGGAAGCGCCACACCTGCTCGGTGAGCTGGTAGCGGCCCAGCAGGGTGCAGGCCAGCCACACCAGGATGACCAGGACCACCAGCCCCAGGACGGTGGCCGCGAGGCGCAGCGCGCCGCCGCGTGCAGCGGCGGGCTCAGCCACCGGCCCCTCCCTGCGCTGCGGGATGAAGCATGGCCGCCAGCTGCTGGGCGTGGAGCAGCAGCCCCGGTGTGGGCAGGGTCCAGCTGGGCTCGGTGACCACGTGCACGCGGCCGCTCCGGGCCGCCGGCAGGTCTTCGAGGGCCTGCCAGCGCGCCAGGTCCTGCTGCGCCACGTCGGGCACGGTCCAGCACAGCAGCACCTCGGGCTGGGCCGCCAGGGCGTACTCCAGGTTGAGGGTGGCCCAGCCCTCGTAGCTGGCGGCGGCGTTGGTGCCCCCCGCCAGCTCGATGAGCTCGTGGATGAAGGTGCCCTGGCCCGCCGTGCCGGGCTTGTCGGAGCCGGTGACGAACAGCACGCTGGGAGGGGCCTGCTGGGCCACCCGCCGCCGCACGGCCTGCAGGCCGGCTTCGAAGTCCTGCGCGGCCTGCTCCCCCAGCGCCGGCTGGCCGGCCAGGGTGGCCGCGCGGCGCAGGGCGCTGGAGATGTCCGCCAGGGTCTCGATGCTGAAGTGCTCCACCTGGAGCTCCGGATCAAGCTGCTCGACCGGCTCGAAGCGCGCGGCATCGGACTGGATGAGCAGCAGGTCGGGCTCCACCGCCAGGATGGCCTCGGCGCTCACCGAGATGGCGTCGCCCAACAGCGGGCGCTGCTCGCCTGCGGGCAGCTGGCAGTAGCGGGTGACACCCACCACCTGGGCGCCCAGGCCCATGGAGAAGAGCATCTCGGTGAGGGCGGGGGACATGCTGGCCAGGCGCGGGGGCGCGCCGCCAGGCTCCGTCTCCGTGGCTGGCTCGGGCACGCTGCAGGCGAGCGCCAGCAGGGCGAACAGCAGCAGGGCGAAGTGGACGGGGCGCTGGAACATGGCGGGCCTTGTATCCCGACCGGCCCTATCCCCCCTCCTTGGGCTCCTGGATCTGCACGTGCAGGTAGCCGTGCTCGAGGGCCCACTCCAGCGAGCTGACCATGCGCACCAGGTCGGTGGCGTCGGGGAGCTTGCCGGTGGAGACCAGCCGCGCTGCGCGGTTCCGACCGCCCTCTTTCGCCTGGTACAGGGCGTGGTCGGCCAGCATGATGGCCTGCTCGAACTCCAGCAGGTCCGGCACCTCGTCGAAGAAGGGCAGGGAGACATAGCCGAGAGAGGTGGTCTTCTTGAGGGCGCCCCCGGCCTTGTCGGCCAGGAGGAAGGTGGTCTGCTCCACCTGCTGGCGGATGCGCCGGGCGTAGGCGTCAAGGTGGTCCCGGTCGGACAGGCGCAGGACCACCAGGAACTCCTCGCCGCCCCAGCGGATGACGAAGTCGTCCTGGCGTACGGAGCGGCGCAGCAGGTAGGAGAATTGCTGCAGCATGCGGTCGCCCGCCTGGTGCCCGAGCGTGTCGTTGATACGCTTGAAGTGGTCGATGTCGAAGAGGAAGATGCCGTAGACACCCGCCTCTGCGGCGACCCCACGGCGGCTGGCGCCGCCCTCGCGCAGCCGGACCTGTTGCGCGATGAAGGCCACCACCTCGGGCAGCACCACCTCGGCGGCGAAGCGCCGATTGCGCAGGCCGGTGAGGGGATCCACCAGGGCCGCCTGCTGCAGCTCGCGGCGCGTGTCCTCGTTGGAGGATTCCAGCTCGCGGATCCGCGCCCAGTTGGCCACGTAGCGTCGCCGCAGGGACAGGAAGACGCCCAGGAGGACCGCGGCGCCGAGCACCGCCCAGGGCCAACGCCAATGCCATGGCATGCTGGTGACCCTCACGCCCAGCGTGGCCGGAGCGCTGAGCCACTCGCCGCCCTGTCCGGCCTGGACGCGGAACTCGTAGCGGCCTTCGCGCAGCCCAGCGTAGCGCGCCACCCGGTCTTGGTCTGCCTGCACCCAGGCGGCATCGAGCCCCACCAGCTGGTAGCGGAAGCGGGTGAGCTCGGGGTGCCGGTGGCCGGTGGGCAGGTAGCGCAGCTCCAGGTCCACACCGCGACGTCCGGCCACCAGCGGGCCGTCCAGCTGGAGGAAGGGCTGGCTGTGCCCGCCCACGAGCACCTGGGCGATGGCCGCACCCGGTGGCTCCGCCTCGATGAAGGCGCGCAGGGGCTCCACCACCACCACCCCGCGGGTGGTGGCCACGTAGATGGTGCCGTCCCGGCCGGCCAACAGGTTGCGCTGTGTGCCTCCGTTGCACTCGGCGTCGAGCATGCCGTGGCGGGTGTCGTGCAGCGTGGCCTGCAGCCTGTCCACCTCGTGGGCGGCCAGCCGGGCCAGCTCTTCGCGGCGGATGTGCACGATGCCGTTGGGGGAGGCCAGCCAGAAGTCACCGCGGTGATCCTGGGTGAGGTCCAGCACCTCGCGGCTGGGGAGACCCTGCGCGGCTCGCACCACCAGGAAGCTGTCGCCCTGCAGGCGGCAGAGGCCATCGGCGGTGGCGAACCACAGCGCGCCGTCGGCCGACTCGTGGATGGCGTTGACCTCGTCGCTGCAGAGCCCGTCTGCGGTGGTGATGAGCTCGAAGCGGCCTTCCTGGAGCCTGGCGGCGCCTGCCCCGCGCGTGCCCAGCCAGAGGTCGCCAGCGCGGGTCTCGTGGATGGCCGTGATGGCTTCGCTGGGGAGCCCGTGGGCCTCGCGGAAGTGGTGCACCTCGCCGTCGCGCCAGCGGTCCACCCCGCCCTGGAAGTGGCCGATCCAGAGGTTGCCGTTGCTGTCACCCTGCACCACCGAGGTGCGGGTGCTGGCGATCCCCTGCTCCGGTGTGATGAGGGTGATCTCGCTGCCCTGGATCCTGGCGAGGCCCTGGCCGTACAGGGCGGCCCAGAGCGTGCCCTGGCCGTCTTCGTACAGAGACAGGACCACGGCGTCGGAGAGCGGGCCGTGGGCGCCTCCCACGGGCTCGACCAGTCCGCCCGTGTGCCTGAACAGGCCGCCGGCGCCGGTGCCGATGTAGAGGCCGCCGTCGCGGGCCTCCCACAGGGACCACACGTTCTCGTTGCTCAGCCCGTGCCGGGCGGAGATGGTGGAGAAGCGGTCCTCCAGCAGCTGCTCCACGCCCTGACCCTGGGTGGTGATCCAGAGGCTGGCCTCGGTGTCCACCAGCATGTCGGTGGCGAGCTGCACGTCCAGCCGGTCGCTTGGCGTGATGTGGCCCCTGTGCGCGTCGCGCAGGCGGAACGCGCCCTGGCTGGTGGTGGCGACCCACAGGGTGCCGGCTCCGTCTGCGGCGAGCGCGCGCACGAAGGCCTCGGCCAGCGGCCCGTTGCCCACCGGCACGAAGCGCGCGGAGTCCCACAGGTAGCGGTGCACTCCCCGGCCGGTGGTGCCCACGAAGACGTCGCCCTGGGGGCCCACCAGCACGGAGCTGGCGGGGGCCGGGAGCCCCTCGAGCAGCTGGAGGGGTTCGCTGCCGGGGGGCTGGTAGTACAGCGCGTCGGACAGGGCGGCGAGGTAGGCTCCTCCGCCCTGGTCCGGGGCGATGTCGACGACGGCCCCGGCTTCGGGTCCGGGGATCGGGATGGGGAGGAAGCCATCGTCCGTGAGCCGGCACGCCAGGTGGTTGCTGGTGCCGATCCACAGGGTGCCGAGCTTGTCGCGGGCCAGCGCGCGCACATAGTCGCCGCAGAGGCCGTCCTTCTCGGTGAACACCTGGTAGTGGCCGGTCTGGGAGTCGAAGCGCACCAGGCCGTTGCCGAAGGTCCCCACCCACAGGACGCCGGGCATTGTGCCCAGGGCCAGGGAGGTGAAGTTGGGGGAGGCCAGGTCGGCGAAGTGCTCGCGGTCCCAGCTGCGCGCCTGTGTGCCCTCCAGGCGGGCCAGTCCGGCCGTGGTGGCGAACCAGATCTGCCCACCGGGCCCCTGGATCACGGCCTCGACCGTGTTGGAGGGCAGGCCCTGTGCGGTGCCCCAGTGCTGCGTGCTGTAGGCCGAGACCGGCCGGAGGGGGTCGAGGCCGTTGGCCTGCGCGCTGCCCTGCGAGAGGCAGACGAGCAGGACCGAGAGCAGTGCCAGGTACCGGCGGGGGAGGGGCGTGGGCATGAGAAGGGAGCGGGAGCCTGGGTGGGGCCGGCGCGGCGACGTGCAGCCCGCGATCGTACCACAGGCCAGCACCGCGACGGCTGTTGTCCACCCATCGGTCCCGGAGCGGGGGGCTTGAGACCCTGAGGCCTCGAGATCGGCTACGATTGGAGCGATGGCCGCCCCTCCCCTCCAGGCGCAGCATCCCCAGCTGGGGCTGCTCAAGCTGCTGCACGTGGCGGGCGGCTGCTCGGTGCTGGTGTTCGGGCTCGCGTTTCTCGTGCTGGGCATGCCCGCTCCGGCCCTGGTGGAGGCCAGCTACGGGCTGTTCACCTTCGCCACGTTGTTCTGGCTGGCGTACACGGGTCGGGGCTTCGAGGCCGTCGTGCGCCTGCACGTGGTGCTGGTGGTCATCGTGGTCTCCCTGGTCACCTTGAGCCTGGGCGGGCTGGTGTCGTCGGGGATCTTCATCGCCTGGGGCCTCATCGGACCCGCTGCGGCCATGATGTTCCTCGGACGCCGGGCTGTGGTGCTGGCCACCGCGCTCTACCTCCTGATGCTCTTCGCCGCGGCCCCCTTGACCCTGGCGCCGGTGCCTTTCTGGGTGCAGCCCCCATCCCCCGCGCTGCTGCCCGCCCTGGCGGCCGCCAACATCGCCGGCGCCAGCCTGCTTGTGCTGGCCACGCTGGCCTACTTCGTGCGTCGCATGCGCGAAGAGCAGCAGCGCGCCGACTCGCTGCTGCTCAACATCCTGCCCGCCGACATCGCCGCGGCGCTCAAGCTGCGGCCGGGCACCATCGCCCAGGAACACGAGGGCGCCTCCATCCTGTTCGCCGACATCGTGGACTTCACGGTGCTCTGCGGCCAGCTGTCGGCGGGTGAGATCGTGGATCTGCTCAACTCGGTGTTCTCCCACTTCGACGAGCTGGCCGCGCGCTACGGCATGGAGAAGATCAAGACCATCGGCGATGCCTACATGGTGGTGGCGGGCGTACCCCACTCCGACAGCGACCACGCCCAGAACGCGGCCCGGCTGGCGCTGGACATGCGCCAGGCCGTGACGGAGCACTCCTTCGCGGGGCAGCGCATCGACATCAGGGTGGGCATCAACAGCGGCCCGCTCATCGCCGGAGTCATCGGGCGGCGCAAGTTCATCTACGACGTGTGGGGGCGGGCGGTGAACCTGGCCAGCCGCATGGAGACCAGCGGCGAGGCGGGCTGCATCCAGGTCACGCGCGCCACCTGGGAGCTGCTGGACGAGCGCTTCCTGTGCCGTCCTGCCGGCATCAAGGTGCTCAAGGGCTGCGGCGCGGTGGAGGTCTGGTTCGTGGTGGGCCTCAAGTCCGAGGACGAGGAGAGCATCACGGATCTCGGAGAGAAGGAGGCCGCTCCCGGGGCATAGGCTCCTGCCAGGAGCCGGGCGAAGCGCCGCAGGCGCACACCCGCGTTCACTCAGCCCTCCAGCCTGATCGCCACCGCGAGGCCGTCGTCGGCGGGGAGGATGGCGGCCCGCAGCCTGGGGTCGGCGTGCAGCAGCCTGTTGAAGCGCTGGACCGCCCGGGTGCTCTGGTCACCCTGGGCGGCGGGGTGGGTCACCTTGCCGCCCCACAGCACGTTGTCGGCGATGAGCAGGCCGCCTGGGCGGATCCTGGGCACCACCCGCTCCAGCGTCCGTGGGTAGTCTTCTTTGTGCAGGTCCATGAAGATCACGTCGAAGCTCCCAGGGAGCTTCGCCAGGATCTGCAGGCTGTCTCCGTGGTGGATGTGGATGCGCCGGGCCAGCGGATGCCCCTGGAAGAGGCGGGCGTGGGCCCGCAGTTCGTGCTCGTCCAGCTCGGTGCCGATGACCTGGCCTGCGGGACCTGCCCCGCGGGCGAACCAGAAGGCCGAGTAGCCCCAGCCGCTGCCCAGCTCCAGCACCCGGCGGCCGCCGATCATCCTCGTCAGCAGCTCCAGCCAGCGGCCGGCCTGGCGCCCCACCAGCGGGAAGCCGCGCTGCTCCGCGTAGGCCTCCATGCGGGCCAGCAGGGGATCCTCCGCGGGGGCCAGCCCCGCCAGGTAGGCGACCACCTGGGGATCGAGCAGCTGCATGGGGGCGTCGACGGGATGGCTCACGGCTCCTCCCGGGAGCTGGGACCCTTCCTGTGTGTGTCCGGCGGCGCCCCGCGGCAAGCGGCGCGCGCGGCCGGCTGCCGGAGTGGTAAGCGGGATCGCTAGGCCAGCACCAGCAGCAGGGCGCAGGCGGCGATGGCGGCGAAGCCGTAGAGCACCTTGGTGCCGGTGGTGACCAGCAGCCCGATGCACTGGGCCACGCCGGCGGCCAGCGCCTCCCACACCAGCCGGCTGTACGGCAGCCGGGGATCGGTGCTGACCCGTGCGCTGTCCTCGCCGGGCATGGCCATCAGCTCGCCGACCATGCCGCCCAGCAGGGGCCCCATGAAGAGCAGCACCACCGCCAGCAGCGCACCGGCCAGGATGCCCAGGCCGGCGGTGACCAGCGAGGTGGCGGCGCCGAGGCCGCCCACGTGGGCCGAGAACAGCAGGGCGATGCCCAGGCCGAAGTAGGAGCCCACCATGGCGCCGCGGCTGGTGCCACCGAGCTTCTTGCCCAGAATGGGGGAGAGGGCGTCGATGGCGGTGACCACCAGGCCCGCGAGCACGGCGATGGCCAGCAGCAGCCAGCCCCAGCCCGAGATGGGATCGCCCTTGGCCTGCATGCCGGCCACCACGAGCACCGGACCCAGGGTGGCCACCGGTGGGCCGGGCAGGATGGGCAGCAGGCCGAAGAGCGTGCCCGCCAGGGCGCAGAGGCCGCCCACGGAGATCAGGGCCCAGCCGGCGATCAGCGCCCAGTCCATCAGATCACCCCCATGCCCAGCAGCAGCCGCAGCAGCGAGAAGACCAGCAGCAGGCTGCTCCCCAGCAGGGCGCCCAGGAAGGGGCCGGGGTGGATGGGCTGGTCAGCGGGAGCGGCGCTCACCTTCATGAGCCCCAGGATGCCCAGCACCAGCGGAGCCAGGCACAGGGGCGCCGCGAACCAGTTCAGCAGGCCCAGGCAGGGGGTCATGGCCACGGTGACCACCGCCGCGCACACCAGCAGCGTGACCCGGGCGGGCAACACCAGGCCGGAGGGATCGTGGATCTTGGCGTCTGCGGCCATGGGATAGAGCTAGCGCGTTCGGCCAGGGGGTACGAGGGTGCGGCTGTTCTACGTCGGGTGGTCAGGGATCTTGCAGGGCGCCCCCGGGCTCGCCGAAGACGTCGCCGCTGCGCACCCGGCCGCTGCCGTCGATGTCCTCCACCGGGAGCGCGCGGTCGTCGCCTTCGAACTCCACGCCGTCCCAGCTGGCGTCGTCGGGATCGCCCAGCAGGTACTTGTACGCCACGGACCCACCGCGCTCCAGCTGCACAGTGGCGGTCCACAGGCCATCGCCGGCCAGCAGATCCAGGCCCAGGCCGTCGTCGAACAGCTCCACCGCGTGGCCGGTCCAGGCGCCCAGCTCTGCGCGATCTCCGGAGAGGGTGACGGTGCTGGAACCGTCCAGCTCGTGGGCCACCGCGGCGGCGTCCACCTCGAAGGTCACCAGCACGGTCTCGCTCTCGCCGTCACTCTGCAGCGCGCCGTGGGCGGGCAGCAGGGACTCGCCGTCGGCGGCTGCACGCTGGGCGATGAGCTGCACCGGCGCGCCGTCCAGGCCCAGGGCGGCCAGGTCGACGCGCGCCTCCAGCGCCGACGAGCCGGGGGCATACTCGGCGCAGCCACCGCAGGCGGTGGCCGTGAGCTCGACGCTGGCGCTGGCGCCGGGCTGGGTGCCCGGGCTGGAGCGGAAGCTCAGGGGCAGGCCGCCATCGGTGTGGGTGCTGGCTCCCTGGCCGTCTTCCCCGGCCAGGTGCACGATCCAGCTGGAATCCGCCGGGGCGTCGTCCGTGGGGCCGGCCAGCTGCAGGGCCAGGTAGAGCTGCGCGTCGTCGCGGGCCGCGAACAGGGCCACCAGGTCGTCCACACCGTCGCCCGCGCCGTCACGGTCCAGGGCGCTGGAGCCCCACGCGCGGTACTCCGCCGGATCCAGCTCCCCATCCACCGAGGGGGTCGCTGGCAGGGCCTGCACCTGCTCCAGGCGCAGGATGGCCATGGCGGTCTCGGCGGCGCACCAGGACAGGGGCGACGCCTCCGCGGCTCCGGTGCCGTCGGCGTAGATGCGTTCGGGGAACAGCCCGTAGCGGTTGGTGAAGGCCGCCATCCACTCCAGCAGCTCCCAGGCGGTCCAGGTGTCGCCGATGGTGGCGGCGTGCTGGGCGCTGGCGGCGGTGGTGAAGCCGAACAGGTCCTGGCCGTAGTCCATGCCCTCGAAGTAGCGGACCCCGCCGCCGTGGGCGCGGGCGTTGTCCATCAGCCAGGCCCAGCTGCTGTCCAGCACGGGATCGGGGGGGAAGCCCCAGGCGGGGCCCAGCAGCAGGGAGCTGTCGTAGGCCAGGGCGCCGTCGCGCTCGTCGGCCAGGTAGAGGCCGTCCCACTCCCACAGCTGCAGCAGGCCGCCGCGCAGGCTGCCGGCGGCGGCGCGGTAGTCTTCGGCGCGCGCGGCCTCGCCCCAGCTGTCGGCGCTGCGGGCTCCGGCGTCCAGGCCCACCCAGCTGCTCATGGTGGTGGCGGGCAGGCGGCCCTCCCACTCGATGATGCCGCCCTCGGTCCACAGGCCATCGTCGTCCTGCATCAGCACCAGGAAGTCCAGCGCGTCCAGCAGCTCGTCTCGTTCGTCGTCGTCCAGATCCGCGGAGCCCAGCAGCTCCGCCAGGCTGGCCAGGTAGCCGTTGCTGTCCCACTCGGGCAGGTCGTAGGCGGCGCCGGATCCGCCGTCCACCCCGCGCCCCAGGGCGTCGTAGCGGGCGTAGTACTCGCCGGGCTGGGGCTGCTCGCGCTGGGGGGAGAGCCAGTAGCGCAGGATCTCCCAGGCCTCGTCCAGGTGGCCGGTCCGGGCGAAGACCCGGCCCACCATCAGTGCGTCGCGGGGGTAGAGCTGGGGCCGGTCATCGGTGACGAACTGCCCGGTGAGGTCAGCGGGCACCTGGCCCGCCAGGCTGGAGGCGCGCGCGGCGTAGAGGTTGGCGGCCGCCAGCTCGCAGAGCTCGCCGGAGCAGAGCAGCTCGGGTGCCCAGTCCGCCCAGTGCTGCTCGGCTGTGGCCAGCGGATCGGGCTCGGCCAGCAGCTCCTCCACCAGGGCCAGGGCCTCGTCGGGATCCTCCCCCAGCGCCAGGACCCAGGTGAAGCTGGCCTGTGACCCCGCCTGCGCCTCGAGATCGGCCCGCAGCACCAGCTGGCGACCTTCCTCGATGGCTCCCGACAGGCCGTCCACCACGGGATCGACGCTGATCCACCCCGCCTGCCAGCTGCTGGGTGCGGGGCTGACGCCCAGCGCCAGCGCCGTGCCGTCGGACAGCTTGGCCCACAGGGCGCTCTGGTCCTCGTCCAGCCGTGGGTCGGACCAGCTCAGGGTGCCGTCCATGTGCACCTGCTCCCGCAGCTGCACCAGGGGCGCCAGGGAGGCGCTGCTGGCGCTGTCTGCGGGGGCCAGCAGCGCTCCCTGGATGATCACGGCGCTGTGCGAACCCACGAAGCTGCGCCAGGCCAGGCTGCCGCCATCGGGCAGGGGCAGCTCGGTGTAGGCGGCGAAGAAGGGATCCAGCCCCACCCGGCGCTGGGTGACGCGCTGGCCGTCCTGGCCCACCAGGGTCTGGCCCAGCTCCAGCAGGTCGGTGGCGAAGTCGTCACGGTACAGGTGCAGGATCCCCGGCGGATCGCCGCTGCCGTCATCGTCGCTGTAGACCGCGGAGATGCTCCCGTTGCCCAGCACCGCGTAGCCGGGGAAGGGCCCCGCGGTGACCGTGGCGGCGGCCAGCACCGACTCGGACGGGTCCAGCTCGAAGCTGGAGTCACCGGCTGGCACGGAGAAGCTCCAGCTGCTGCCGGCGGTGTGCACCACCAGCGTGAAGTCGTCGCTGCTGCTCAGCTCGATGTTCGCCTGCGCCTCTGGGCCGCTGCGTGCCTGCACCACCAGGTCCAGCAGCTGGTCGCCGAAGCGGTAGCCCTCCACGCCGTGGCGGTCGCTGCGCTGCAGGTACAGGTGCAGGGTGTCGGAGCCCGCGTCCGCCTCCAGACCGATGATCTGCTCCAGCAGCAGGGCGATGGGACCCAGGCCCGTCCAGCCCACGAAGTCCTGGCGGCCCAGCCAGGTGGCGTCCCAGCGGGTGCCGGGGCGCACATGGTCGGGGGCGTACAGCTCCCACAGCGTGCCGGTGCCGTCGCCCTCGTGATCTTTGGCCAGGTCGTCGCCATCGGGCGAGAAGTCGGTGTAGACCTGCAGCAGGTTGCGCAGGTGATTGTCGGCGGCGGCCCGGGCCAGATCGCGGCGGCCCACGGCGCTGAGCGCCTGGACGGTGGCGTAGGTGGTGGGGGCCCACACGCCGCCGCGCCAGTAGTGGCCGTAGGCGTCGTAGTCGTCGGAGTCGGCGGCGGTGGAGGGGAAGACGTGCACCCGCCAGAACTCGGAGGGGTCCTGCAGGTGGTCCACCACCCGCGCGGCCTGCTCGCCGGTGGCGCAGTCCGCCAGCAGCGGCCACACCGAGGCCAGGGTCTTGTCCTCCAGGTACGCGCTGTCCTGGCCCAGGTCGAAGAACCAGCCCTCGTCGTCATCCCACATCTGCTCGCGCAGGTCTTCGCAGATGCGCTCCTGCTCGCCCAGGGCGTCGGCGGCCTGGTCGTCCTCACCCAGCAGGCCGTACAGCTCCGCGAGGATGGCCCGCGCCTGGGCCTGCTGGGCGGTGATGTCCACCCAGCCGTCATAGGCGGCGTCGCGGGGGGCGTTGTCCATGCCCGAGCCCAGCATGCTGGTGTAGTACAGGCCCGGGCCGGTGCGCACGTTGCCGTCCAGCCAGTCGGCGTAGGCCTCCAGCACGGGCAGGGCGGCGGGCAGGCGGGAGAGATCGCCGCTGCGCTGCACGTAGCGAAGCTCGGCCCAGGCGAACAGGGGCGGGTTGATCATGGGCTCGGTGGGATCGCTGGCGTCGCCCCCGGGCTCGCCGTCCCACTCGTTGGCCACCCGGCAGATGTAGCCGTCGTCCTGCTGGATGCCGTAGAAGTTGTCCAGCGACGCCATGACCGGGAACGCGTCGAGGCCGTGCTGGCCGAAGAGCACCATGAAGTAGGTGTCCCACTGGAAGATCTGCTCCGAGAACGCCTCGTCCATGTAGTGCTCGGCGAAGCCGTTGGCGGTGGTGCCCGCCTGCACGTGCTCCTCGGCGAGGTCCCAGGCCGCGTGGTACAGCTCCACCAGCTCGGGATCCTCGTCGAGGATGGGCTCGGCTACTCCCCGGCGGAGGACCAGGTGGAGCTCGTCGGGCACCTGCAGGCCCAGCCGAGCGCTGGGCTCGCCCTCGCCGGTCCAGCGCCCGTCCCAGCTGCCGTCGCTGTCCTCGTCCAGCCAGGCCAGCAGGCCGTAGTCACCCGCGGGCAGCAGGTCGGTCTCCAGGGTATCGCCCGCCGCCAGTGTGAATTCCTGGGGCTCGGCGCCCTCCGCTACGGGGGCGAAGCGCAGGATGATGGTGCCGCTGCTGCCGTCCTGGATCTCCGTGGAGAGCACCAGGTCTGTGGCAGAGTGGCTGTCGGATCCCGTGTCCGGCGCCGTGTCTGGGGGATCGGGCTTGCTGAGCTGGGGATCCTTGGGGCAGCCGGACAGCAGGAGGACCAGGGACAGGGCCAGGCAGCGGGACATGCGTGACTCCGGGATGAGTGACGAGCCTATCCGGGCGCCCACTGTCGCGCCTCAGACTCCCCCGACGCCGGAGTGCGCCCCTACAATCGGAAAGTCCCACGGGGGAAGGGGATTGTCGAAGCGCTGCCGGACCACCTGCGCCAGCTCTCTGATCTCTTGCGGTCGCCTGCGGAGGAGGGTCTCATCGCCTGTCGCCAGCACCTCCAGGGCTGCCACGGCGGGCTCCCAGGCTTCTTCGGCGATGGTGCCGCCGATCACTTCCAGGGCGTCGCTCGCCCGTCCAGCCCGTGCGAAGGCGCCCAGGAGGGCGAGGCAGTCTTGTCCATGCTCGGTTGTGAAGGCCTCTGTCGCCCTCTTGAAGCTCTCACCCATCGTCTCGCCTGCCTCCTCCCAGCGTCCGAGGGCTGCCAGGATGGAGGCCAGAGTGTGGAGTATGTTCGGTGATTTCGGAGTCTTCTCGACAGCCGCACGGGCGTGGCCGAGGGCCTCTTCGAGGTCACCGGGGCGGCGGTCCTCGAAGAGGGTCCAGGCCAGGTGATCGAGGGCTCCGCTGGTAGGGTAGATCTCCACGGATCGCCTGACGGCTCGGCGCAGCTCACCGCGATCTCCGACCGCGCGGGCGGCGGCCGAGAGGCCGCGCCATCCTACCCGGTGGGACTCGTCCAGCTCCACCGCGCGCTGGAAGGCCAGCAGGGCCCCTGCGTGGTCCTGCAGCCGCACTCCGCGTAGCGTGCCGAGAGCCAGCCACAAGGCAGCCGATCCGGGCAAGTCTATCAGGGCCCTTTGAAGGGCAGCGGCTGCATCGCGATAGTGGGTCATGGTCTCGAGTGCTGCCGCGAGTCCCAGGTGCCCGATCTCGCTCCTGGGATCGATCTCGATGGCGCGACGGAACGAGTCGGCTGCGGTGTGGGCGCCTCCATCGGTGCGCAGCCTGACCGTTCCTAGCGCGGCGAGCACCTCCGCGTCGCCCGGGCTGATCACCAGGGAACGCTCGAGGGTACGGATCGCCTCCGTGACTTGACCTGGCGCCACCGCCAGGAGCAAGCCCAGATGTCTCAAGCCACTTGCGCTGTCGGGGTCGAGCTCGACGCCTTTTCGGAGTGCGTGGATCGCCCTTTCCTGGTCCCCGGGCAGGGACTCCATGAGCCCGGAGACCAGCCGAGAGGGCCCAGCCTCGATCGCTTTCGCGAGCACGAGCTGGTGCGCGCGGTCGCGGACGTCCGGATGGGACATCAGCGAGCAGAGTGCGAAGGCGTCTCGTAGGAGTCCATGGCGCTCCTGGGTGCCGCTCGCCGCGTCATCCAGGCCTGCCAGGTAGGGCGCCAGGGCTCGCTGCCCCTGGTCCGGACCAAAGAGCAGCTCGATGAAGCGCACCCAGAAGCCCAGGCGGTGGCGGGTATCCCGCGAAAAGCGCATGGCGTAGTAGAGGTTGAAGAGCCGGCTCGCCACCTGGTACGACCGCCCTCGGCCAGGGGCGTCTACCTGCACGATCCATCCGTCCTTGCGCAGGCGGGAGAGCTGGGAGCCCACCTGGTTGCTGGGCAGCCGGAGGGCGCCGGACAGCTCCGCGGCGGTGGCGGGGGCCCAGCGGCGGGCGAGCGCGTCGAAGACGCGTCGACCCTGGCGCGGGATGTTCTCGATGAGGTGCTTGTAGTAGGGGGTGACCTTGTCCAGGAGCTGCGCCAGGTCGCTGTGGATGTCACCCCGGGGTGAGTCCAGGAGGAGCTGGCGGGCCAGCACGACCATGCGGGGGTTGCCGCCGGTCAGGCGGCGGATGCCCTCGAGGCGCTCGGGGTGGCGGTCCAGCAGGCCCGTGAGTTCTTCGCCCCGCTCTCCTTCGGCACCGAAGGTGAGCAGGTGTCGTACCTGGGCTTCGTCCAGCGGCTCCAGCACCTGGACCCGGAAGAAGTCGTAGAGGGGGGCGCTGTGTTCGAAGGCGTGCTCCGCCGCGCGGGCTGAGGCTGCGACGAGCAGCAGCTGGCGGTTTTCCTGTAGCTCCTCCCGCAGGCGGTGTTGATCGTGCTCGCTGTGGAGTGCGGCGAGGATCTCATCGAAGCAGTCGATGAGGAGGACCATCCGGCGTCCAGGCTTCTCACTGACCGCCGATCTCACGAGCCGGAGCAGAGCCTCACCGAGCTTGCCTGGCTCAAGGCCAGTCTCCATGAGCGCGGATGCGGAGCGCTCCAGGTCAGGACGCCCCAGTTGAACGCTGGCGGTCTTCACGACCTCCAGCCAGAGGTCCACCAGGTCACCTACCTGGTAGCTCTCCTCCGCGAGCAGCACAGGGACGAGGTTGGACAGCTCGTCCCGCTGTGCACAGAGGTGGGCGAGTCGGCACAGCAGTGTGGTCTTGCCCATGCCCCGCCTGCCGATGAGGTAGACATGTTGCCGTCCGCGACCGCGGGCGAAGTCCGCCAGTTGGCTGGCGAGGAACTCCAGCTCGCGACCCCTCACGAGGAAGCAGGACTCCAGCTCTGCAGGGGACAGCAGGCCTGGATTGTACAGGAAGACCGGAGAGGCCACGGCGCGACTCACGGCTCGTCCTCCGGAGGCTCTTCCTCTCCGTACCAGTGCAACCACCAGTCCCGAAGGAGGGCAGAGGCGAAGTGGATCCGCTGCTGTCCGTCGGCGTTCGAGGCGACGACGTAGCCGTCATGCAACAGCAGTGCCGTGACCCGCCGGAAGTCGATGCGGGACAGGGTGGGTGCGAGCTGTTGCCAGAGGCCTCGGAGCAGGTCATCGCTGACGCCTTTCCTGTCTCTCGCGATCCGGGCCAGCAGCTTTCGCGCGAAGTCTGCTTCGACTGTGAGGACATCGTCCAGGCGCTCGTCCCAGTGGGAGAAGTACTTCTTGTAGGGGGGAGCCAGGAGCTCCTTCTGGTAGATGTCGTCCACCACCTCGGCAGTGGGCTGCTCCGCTCGGAAGACCTGCCGGTCCTTGAGCCGAGAGAACATCAGCTGGAGGTGGAAGGGGATGTACCAGCCCAGGCGATCGAGGATCTGGCGTCGAACCTCCGGCGCGAGTGGCAGGTCCTCCGCCTCTCCCATCTGCTCCAGGAAGCGGTCTGCCACTCCGCGGGCGAAGGGGCCTACGGGGACGACCTCCAGATCGTTGATCGTCGCGGTGAGGCCCAGTGTGGAGACCACGGCGTCCAGGCCGATGGACCCACCCAGCAGGAACCGGACCGCTCTGCCTTCGCCTGCGAGGGCCTGCCGCAGTCCGCGGAACCAGTGGAGGAAGATCGCCACCTCCTGGATCGCTTCTTTGTCGCGCTCACCGGCCAGGCGATCGATGAAGATCGGGAACTCGTCGATGATGATCAGCACGGGTTCGTCCAGGCTCGCCAGGGAGCCCACCAGCTCGTGCCCCGTGCGCTCCCAGGCTCCAGCCAGAATTGGTTCGATCTCCAGAGCGAGGAACTTGAGATCCAGCTTTCGCACCTTGGCGAGGAGGCCTTCCATCTTGCTCCAGAAGCTCATGCGTTCCCAGAACGCGAGCTCATCATGCAGCGCCTCGCGCAGGCTCACCAGCAGCGATGCTACGAAGTGTGCGGGGGAACGATGGCTCTCTGCGTTGAGCATGACGACTCGCCAGCCGGGGAGGGGCTGATCGCGCAGGCGGTACCTGATGCTGGTCTTGCCCACCCGCCGAGGGGCCGCGAGGATCAGGCTGTTGCGGGGGATCTTGGCCCACAGCAGCTTCAGCTCGGCTTCGCGGTCGAAGAAATCTTCACCGACAACGGGATCGCCCAGAATGTTCTTCATGTCGTCTCCACAACGAAACGGTTTCGAAACATGTTTGTTGCAGTTCCGAGATCGCAGCGCGTCAAGGCGGTTGTTGTCCGTAGCAACCAATCTGTTTCGAAACGGGTCGGTTGCCAGCCCCCCAATCACCCCAGCCAGTCCAGCAGCTCCCGCCGCAGCTCGGGCCAGATGCGCGAGAGGAAGGCGCGCCGGCTCAGGTAGAGGTTGGCGCTGATGACCGCCACGAAGGCCACCACGGCCAGGACGGCGAAGCCCGGCCCCATGGCCGAGCGCGGCAGCACCCAGGCTCCGAGGTACACCAGCAGCCAGGCCATGATGGCCACCCAGGAGAAGAACGGGAAGGGCGCCCAGGCCAGCTCCCAGCTGCCGTCGGCCTGCAGGCGCAGGCTGCCCATGCTGTAGGGCTTGCGGCCCAGCTCCACGCGGCGCCGGAAGTGCACGGCTCGCTGCGCGGGTCGCCAGCGCCAGGTGACATACTCGGCGCTGCCGCTGAAGTCGGCCAGCCGGTCGGGCACGGTGACGCGGGGCAGCTCGGGGACCGGCAGGCGCAGGGGGAGCAGGGAGTGCAGCCAGGGGCTCATCAGGTACCAGCCCAGCAGCTCCAGCAGGGCCACGCCGCTGGCCATGGCCAGGCTGTACAGGACGGGGGCGGGGAGGGCATCCATGGGCGGCTCGCTGCCCCTCCGCTATCATGGCGCCGCTCACACCACCGGGCCAGGCTGGATCCTGCTACATTCCTGGCTCTGCTGGAGGTCCCATGGGCGAGAGCAAGGCTGGTCGTTGGCTCCTGGTCAGCGCGGTGATCATGCTGCTGCTCTGCCTGGGCTGCTGCTGTGGCTGCGCGGGCTTCTGGCACCTCCTGCCGGACATGCTGGTGGCGGCCTTCACCGAGGAGCTGCCCCTGGAGGCTCCCACGGTGACGCCGGAACCGCGGGCGGGCGAGCGGCTGGAGCGGCGCTTCCTGCTGGATGAGCCGGTGCGGATCAGCGGCCAGGAGCTGGTGCAGCTGGCGGATCCCCAGGGCGACGATGAGCTCCACAGCTTCTGGGTGGAGTTCGGCCCCGACGGCCGGGCCGAGCTGGTGCTGTCGGTGTGGGCCGAGGAGTTCGACGGCTACTTCAACCTGCGCACCGTGGGCGAGCTGGAGCTGGAACACGGCTGGTTCACCCACATGAGCTTCGACGAGCTGGTGGTGAGCGGCTGGGACCTGGGCCAGTACATGGCCGGCGAGGAGCTGGCGCAGCACGCCAACCGCAGCCTGGCGGACCAGCGGGCCCAGAACCCCGAGATGAGCATGGTCATGGACGAGATCGAGCGCATCTACGTGGACGGCGATGCGCTGGTGGTGGAGCTGGCACCGGGGGGCTACCAGCGCCTCCGCGCGCTGCGGGACTGACCGCCTGCCGCCTGGGTCAGGCGTCGGCCGCCTCGTAGAACAGCAGGCAGAGCGCGGCGAAGGTGGCGGGGGCGGCGCGCTCGTTGTTGGTCGCTCCTGCCACATCCAGCTGGATGTGGCGGACCTGGATGTCCGGGTGGTCGGCGAGCCACCGGTTCATCTTGGCCTCGATCTGTTCCAGCGTGCCGTAGCGATCGCCCACCTGGACCACGTGTTGGAATGCCTTCACCTGCACGCTCACCTCCTGGCAGGGCGAGCTGCTCGTGGAGCGCCCTGCGCCTGCGTTCCAGTACCTTCACCCAGGGTCGGCGGCCAGGGGGTGGGCCCTGGTCACGCCGCGCGCACGAGCACAGGCCCCAGCAGGCGTTCTACCTGGCGGGCGGCGTCCAGCAGCCCGGCTCGGTCCTGGGTGGCGCCCGCCTGCTCGGGGGGCCGGTACTGCTGCAGCACCAGGTTGCCGGCGCCGCACTCCGCCAGCTCGCGGGCCAGCTGCAGCAGGTCGGCCGGCGCCAGCAGCGGTGGGTAGACCGTGGTGCGCAGCTCGTAGGGCAGGCCGGAGCCCACCAGCAGGCGCAGGGAGCGGAAGGTGGCCTCGCCCGAGCCGGGCACTCCGGTGAGCTCGGCGTAGCGAGCTCGGGGCGCCTTGACGTCGAAGCCCACCCAGTCCAGCAGGCCTGCGCGCAGGAGCACGGCCAGCCGATCCGGCCTGGGGCCGCCGGTGTGCAGGGCGGTGGCGAAGCCCAGGGCGCGCGCCTGGGCCAGGGCAGCGGGCAGCCCGGGGTGCACGGTGGGTTCGCCTCCCGAGAAGACCACGCCGTCCAGCAGGCCCTGGCGCTGGCGCAGGAAGTCCATCACCTCGGTCCAGGCCAGGCTGGGGCCCGGGCGCTGCTGCAGCGGCTTGTTGTGGCAGTAGGCGCAGCGCCAGGGACAGCCGCGCAGGAAGATCACCGCCGCCAGCCGATCGGGCCAGTCCACGGTGGACAGGGGCACCAGGCCCCCTGCGGGCACGCTCAACGGCCGATCCCGGAGCGCCCCATGCCGAAGCTCACGCGCTCCGAGTGCTCGGACTTCTTGCCGATGTTGAACGCGGAGACGGGCCGGTGGTAGCCCATGACCCTGGTCCAGACCTCGGTCTTGCCGCCACACTCGGGGCACTCTGACCGCTCGCCTCGCAGGTAGCCGTGGCTGGGGCAGATGGAGAAGGTGGGCGTGACGGTGATGTAGGGGACCCGGAAGCGCTCCAGCACGCGGCGCACCAGTCGCTTGCACTGCTCGGCGGAGGGGATGCGCTCACCCATGTACAGGTGGAATACCGTGCCGCCGGTGTAGCGACGCTGCAGGCCCTCCTGCATGGTCAGCGCCCAGAAGGGATCGTCGGTGGCGCCCACGGGCAGCTGGCTGGAGTTGGTGTAGTAGGGCGCTTGAGGGGTGCCCGCCTGCAGGATGCCCTCGAAGCGCTTCAGGTCCTCGCGGGCGAAGCGGTAGGTGGTGCCCTCGGCGGGGGTGGCCTCCAGGTTGTACATGTGGCCGGTGCTCTCCTGGAACTCCACCATGCGCTCGCGGATGTGGTCCAGGAAGCTCACCGCCAGCTCGTGCCCGTCGGGGGTGGTCAGGTCGTCGCGGTCCTCGGTGAAGTTGCGGATGCACTCGTTCAGACCGTTGACGCCGATGGTGCTGAAGTGGTTGCGCAGGGTGCCCAGCCAGCGCCTGGTGAAGGGCAGCAGGCCGCCGTCGATCTGGCGCTGGATCACCTTGCGCTTGGTCTCCAGGCTGTCGCGGGCCAGATCCAGCAGCACGTCCAGGCGCTTGATCATGCCCTCCCAGTCATCGCGATGGGTGTAGCCCAGGCGGGCGCAGTTGATGGTGACCACCCCGATGCTGCCCGTCTGCTCCGCGGAGCCGAACAGGCCGTTGCCGCGCTTCTGCAGCTCGCGCAGATCCAGCTGCAGGCGGCAGCACATGGAGCGCACCTGGTGGGGGGAGAGATCCGAGTTGAGGAAGTTCTGGAAGTAGGGCAGGCCGTACTTGGCGGTCATCTCGAACAGGTGCTCGCAGTTGGGATGATCCCAGTCGAAGTCCGCGGTGATGTTGTAGGTGGGGATGGGGAAGGTGAAGATGCGGCCCTTGGCGTCACCGTTGGCCATGACCTCCATGTAGGCCCGGTTGATCATGTCCATCTCGGCCTGCAGCTCGCCGTAGGTGAAGTCCACCTCCTCGCCGCCCACCAGCGGCACGTCTTCGCGCAGGTCGGGCGGGCAGATCCAGTCGAAGGTGACGTTGGTGAAGGGGGTCTGGGTGCCCCAGCGCGAGGGCACGTTGAGGTTGTAGACGAACTCCTGGATGCACTGCTTGACCTCGGCGTAGCTCAGGGAGTCCACGCGCACGTAGGGGGCCAGGTAGGTGTCGAAGGAGCTGAAGGCCTGGGCGCCGGCCCACTCGTTCTGCAGCGTGCCCAGGAAGTTCACCATCTGGCCCACCGCGGCCGTGAGGTGCCTGGGGGCCCTGGCCTCCACCTTGCCGGGGACCCCGTTGAAGCCCTCACGCAGCAGGCTGCGCAGGGACCAGCCGGCGCAGTAGCCCGAGAGCATGTCCAGGTCGTGGATGTGGTAGTCGCCCTCGCGATGGGCCAGCCCGATCTCCGGCGTGTACACCTGGCTCAGCCAGTAGTTGGCCACCATCTTGCCGCTGATGTTGAGGATCAGCCCGCCCAGTGAGTAGCCCTGGTTGGCGTTGGCCTCGACCCGCCAGTCGTCGCGGTCGATGTACTCGTCGATGGTGCCGGCCACGTCCACCATGACCTTGCGCTGGTCGCGCAGGCGGGCGTGCTGGTCCCGGTAGACGATGTAGGCGCGGGCGGTGCGCAGGTGGTTGTTGCTGATGAGCACCTGCTCCACCGTGTCCTGGATGGCCTCGATGTGCGGCGGGCCGTAGCCGGACTTGTAGCCCAGGATCTTGACCACCTGGGCGGTGATCAGGGCCGCCTCGGGCTCGGCGAACTCACCGGTGGCGCCGCCGGCCTTGAGGATGGCCGTGAGGATGCGCCCCTGGTCGAATTCCGCCAGACTCCCATCTCGACGCAGGATGTGGGTGAGGGGGCGATACTCGGGCCGGTTCTCGAAACGGACCTCGGGGTGGGCGTCGACTTCCATCGTGGACTCCTGGACAACGGCGCAGCGGGTGGGTGGGCAGCGGGAACGAGGCTGGACCAACGCCTCATCCTCTACAAAACATAAGCTCTTGACACAGAAAGAGATATCTACATCTTGTGGTCGGGCTGGCTCTCCAACACAAAATGTAGTGGCGGCGGCCGTTTCGGTGCTTCGTGCTTTTTTTGGGGGAAGACAGGTTCTTCCCCCCTGTCCGGGGCGGACAGCGCCCCTGCCCCCACCCTCGCCGCTTGATGAGCGGCGCAGGTGGGGGGCAGGCAGCCCTCGCGGCGCGAAGAGCTCCAGGTTCCCAGGCCGCCCGGTGGCCGAGACCTCGGCCGCAGCCCACGTCGCGGCCGCGCTGAGCGGGAACGGTAGCGACGCTCACTTGAAGCCAGCGGTGGGCGCGTCCATCCATGTGGGGTGAGAACCCCGAGGTAGCCGTGGCCAAGGTCTTGCCATTCCCCAGCGACAGCCAGCCCCCGAGCGGCGCTGTCCGGGTGGCGCCGGCCATGGCCCCGACGCGGGCCGCGGAGACGGTGGCGAGGCTCAGGACCAGCTTCCGCTCGGGTCGCACGCGGCCCCTGGGCTGGCGCCTCGCCCAGCTGGAGAGGCTGGACCGCTTCCTGGTGGAGCAGGAGCAGGCCTGCCTGGACGCGCTGGCCGCCGACCTGGGCAAGCCGGTCTTCGAGGCCTGGACCAGCGAGGTCGCCCTGGTGCGGGCCGAGATCCGGCAGGCGCGCCGAGAGCTGGCCGTCTGGGCCGCACCCGAGCGCGCCTCCGTGCCGCTGGTGCATCTGCCCGGGCGTGCGAAGGTGGAGCGCGAGCCGCTGGGAGTGGTGCTGATCGTCGGCCCCTGGAACTACCCGCTGCAGCTGTTGCTGGGCCCGCTGGTGAGCGCGCTGGCCGCGGGCAACACCGCGGTGCTCAAGCCCTCGGAGCATGCCCCCGCCAGCTCGGCGCTGCTGGGGCGGCAGCTGCCTCGCTACCTGGATCAGGACGTGGTGGCGGTGTTCCCCGGCGCCGTGGCGGAGGCGCAGGCCTTGCTGGCGCAGCGCTTCGATCACATCTTCTACACCGGTGGCGGCGAGGTGGGCCGCGTCGTCATGGAGGCGGCCGCCAGGCACCTCACACCGGTCACCCTCGAGCTGGGCGGCAAGAGCCCGGCCATCGTGGACGCCTCGGCGAACATCGAGGTGGCGGCCCGGCGCATCGCCTGGGGTCGCTTCATGAACGCGGGGCAGACCTGCGTCGCTCCGGACTACGTGCTGGTGGAGCGATCGGTGGCCTCGTCCCTGCTGGACGGCCTGCGCGCGGCGCTCCGTCGCTTCTACGGTGACGATCCCGCGACCAGCCCCGACTATGGCCGCATCGTCAACGCGGCCCACCTGCGTCGCCTGCAGGGTCTGCTGAACGGCGTGCGGGTGGTCCACGGCGGCGAGCTGGACCAGCAGCAGCTCTTCCTCGCTCCCACCCTGGTCTGGGATCCACCCCTCGACAGCGCGCTGATGCGGGAGGAGATCTTCGGACCCATCCTGCCCTTGATCCCGGTGGACGATCTGGCGGCCGCCATCGACTTCGTCGCCGACAGGCCCGATCCCCTGGCGCTGTATGCCTTCACTGGCCAGCGGCGGGCGCGCGAGCGCGTCCAGCGCGGGACCCGCTCCGGTGGCCTGGTGTTCAACGACGCGGTGGTCCACCTGAGCGTGCCGGGCCTGCCCTTCGGTGGCCTCGGCCCCAGCGGCATGGGTGCCAGCCACGGGCGATCCGGTTTCGAGACCTTTTCCCATCGACGCAGCGTGATGAGCCGGGCAGCCTGGCTGGATCCCGCTGTGCGCTATCCACCCTACAGCGACGGCAAGCTCCGGCTGGCCCGTCTGCTGCTCTGAACAGGAGAGACGTCCACTCGGAGGGCCCGGTGCCGGCCATGTCAGGGCTCCTCATGGCCCCGCACCCTCCAGCATGATCCCTGGTGCCTGTCGGGTTGACCTCGTGTGGTCTCCTTCTCCCGACGCCCTTCAGGCCGCTGTGACCGACGCCGGGCCCCCGTTTCTCCGCAGAACCTCCCACCCGTTTCGTAGGGGCATCGGGGGGTTTCGGTGACGCTCCCCGGGCGTGTGCGGCGGACGTCGCCGTGGCGCTTCAGCGCGATGTCAGCATGTGGTGCGCGGCGGGCGATCGGCGCGCTCGCCAGCGTTATAAGGGTGGCCTGCATCACCGTCTTCCGATTCCGCAGGGAGCGGAGAATCCGCTCCATCTCGTTGGACTTTCCGCCTCTTCTGCGGTCTATCGAGCGATCGGCCGCCACCGAATCCTACCCCTTGGAGGGCCCGGATGGACAGACGCAAGTTCCTCAAGCTCGGTGCGTTGGCCTCGGCCACGGCCCCGGCAGCCCTGGCGCGGACAGCGCGGGCGTCCGCGGACCAGGACGAGAATCCCGAGTTCATGGGCATGTTGATCGACACCACCCGCTGCATCGGCTGTCAGGCCTGCGAGGTGGCCTGCTCGGTCCAGAACAACCTGCCCATGCCGGTGATCGGCCCCCAGCCGGTCAACGAAGACCGGCCCACCCAGCCGGACCAGTACACCATCGTCAACTTCTTCGAGACCGAGAAGGGCCCGGTGTGGGTCAAGAAGGCCTGCAACCACTGCAGCCAGCCTGCTTGCGCCACCGCCTGCCTGGTCAACGCCATGGAGAAGACGGCCGAGGGGCCGGTCACCTGGCACGCCGATCGCTGCATGGCCTGCCGCTACTGCATGATCGCCTGCCCCTTCGATGTGCCCAAGTTCGAGTACGACAAGGCCATCCCGGTGCTCACCAAGTGCACCATGTGCTACGAGGAGCGCGTCTCCCAGGGCATCCCCACCGCCTGCTCTGAGGCCTGCCCGCAAGACGCGGTGGTCTTTGGCACCCGCCGCGAGCTGCACGAGGAGGCCTGGCGGCGCATCACCGCCGATCCCAAGCGCTACAACCACCACATCTACGGTCGTCGCGAGGTGGGCAGCACCGAGGTGATGTACCTGGCCGCGGGTGACTTCCAGCAGCTGGGCTTCCGGGGCGACCTGGGCATCCAGCCCTACTCGGAGCTGCCGCGCGAGTTCCTGTACTCGGTGCCCATGGTGCTCACCATCCTGCCCATGGCCCTGTTCGGTATCTCCATGGGCATCAAGGCCGAGCAGGAGGACAAGAGATGAGCTTCGTCCAGCCTGCCAACCGCAAGCCCGGACAGCCGATCATCGGCTTCCTGCTCCACGAGCTGAAGCCCAAGGGTCCGCTGCTCACCCCCTTCAACATCATCTCCACGCCCATCATCATCGTGGGCCTGGTCTACATCGCCATCCGCTTCGCCTTCGGGCTCGGGGCCATGACCAACCTCGACCAGGAGTTCCCCTGGGGCATCTGGATCGGCTTCGACGTGGTCACCGGCGTCGCCCTGGCGGGCGGCGCCTACGTGGTCACCGCCATGGTCTACGTGTTCCGCATGGACCGCTACCACTCCATCGTGCGGGCCACGGTGCTCAACGGCCTGCTGGCCTACTGCTTCTACGCCGGGGCCCTGCTGCTGGACCTCGGTCGATACTGGAACATCATCAACCCCATCATCGGCAACAAGTTCGGCTACAACTCGGTGCTCTTCCTCGTGTCCTGGCACTTCATGCTCTACATGATGACCGAGGCCGTGGAGTTCTCGCCCGCCGTGGCCGAGTGGCTGGGGCTCGAGCGCATCAAGAAGATCCTCAAGGGGCTCACCATCGGCGCCGTGATCTTCGGTGTGTGCCTGTCATTCCTGCACCAGTCCGGCCTGGGGGCGCTGTTCCTGCTGGCCAAGGGCAAGATCCACCCGCTCTGGTACAACGAGTTCATCCCGCTGCTGTTCCTGGTGTCCAGCGTGTTCTCAGGCTTGTCGGTGGTGATCATCGAGGGCACCGTCAGCCACAGGGTGTTCAAGCACCTGATACCCCGGGGCCACGACGGCCAGCACGAGAAGATCATGTTCGGGCTGGCCAAGATCGCGGTGGGCGCCATGTTCGTCTACCTGGGCATGCAGGGGGCCGTGCTCCTGCACGGTGACCACCTGCACCTGCTGGGCACCGGCTGGGGCGCCTGGTACCTGCTGGAGATGCTGGGCCTGGTGCTGGTGCCCATGCTCATGTTCGCCTGGGGCATCAAGAACCGCAGCAAGGTGGCCATCCGCACGGCGGCCATCGTCACCCTGCTGGGCATCATGATGAACCGGCTCAACATCAGCGTGATCGCCTTCAAGTGGTACGCGCCGGTGCACTACTACCCCTCCATGGGCGAGATCATGGTCACGCTGACCGTGGTCCTCGCGGAGCTCTGGATCTTCCGGTGGATCGTGCTGCGCATGCCCGTGCTCAACGAAGAGCACGAGGATGAGCACGCCGCCCCCCCCGTCGGCGAGGCTGCCCTCGCGGAGGCCAAGTAGCCATGGGCGAGTTCACCTTCATCAACATCTACGCCACCAAGGGCGTCGAGTACCTCTGGATCATCGCCTACCTGCTGCTCATCGCCGCGCTGGCGCCCGTGCTCATCAACCTGGGCAGGGAACACGACGAGGCCGAGGCCGACACCGATCCTTCGCACGAAGGAGGTGAGTGATGGAACGCATGGTCCGCTACGCCACCATCCTGTTCGCCCTGATCATCCTGGCGGTGCTGCTGCCCATCGCGCTGCAGCACGTGCCGGCCCATGGCCCCGAGACCGTGGGTCCGCCGGTGGTGGTGCCCACCGACCAGGCGCGCACGGCGGTCCTGCCCCTGGAGCGCGGCCCGGGTTCGGGCGCGGCCGCCGCCGATGCCGCCGCCGACGCAGCCCCCCACGAGGTGGTCTTCGACAAGCGCGCCAAGGAACAGGCTGTGGTCAGCTTCGACCACCTGGGTCACAGCCTCAGCACGGGCTTGAGCATCGCCTGCACCGACTGCCATCACGAGAGCGAGGGCACCGAGGTGAAGCTTGGCTGCAGCATGTGCCACCGCAGCAAGCACAGCGGCACCATGTTCTCCGCGCGAGCGGCTCAGCACAAGAGCTGCATCGGCTGCCACCTGATGGAGAACCACAAGGCCGGTGAGCTGGACAAGGCTCCCGTGGCCTGCGACACCTGCCACGTGCCGGAGCCCGTCGTCGAAGAGGCGCCCGCCGAGGCAGACGAAGCTGCGGTCGAGGGCCAGGCGACGGGAGACGCTCCCGAGGCGGAGCCCGAGGCCGCCCCCGCCGAGGCGGTGGAACAAGCCCCAGCGGAGTAGCGCTCAGTCCTGCTGCTCTGCGGCGTCGGACCAGGCGGCGTCCAGCTCGCCCAGGGCCTGGACCTCTTCTTCGGCGCGCTGCTGGCCGCGGCGGACGATGCGCTTGCCCACGTCGAGGATGTCCTGCAGGGAGCCGAGCACCCGGTAGACCTCGTCGAGGTGCTGGGGCAGCCGGTGGGCCAGGGCGAGGAGCTCCTTGATGCTCTTGCCGATGGCCACCTCGGATTTCTTCCAGTGGGTCGAATCGTCGGTGGCGATGTCGCGGTTGGCCAGGATGATGGCCTTGATGGTCTCGAACTGCTCGTTGACCTCGTCCTGGCTCACGGTGGCCAGCCCCATGGGTCCCTGCGCGGCCTCGGCGGCCTCGAGCTGCTGCCGAGTGGTCTCCAGCATGCCCTCCAGCAGGGCGGCGCGGTTCACCTGATCCGACAGCTCTCGCTCCAGCTGCTGGCGCTCTTCGGAGGGAGGCGTCTCGGAGGGCGTGGACAGGCTCTCGTGGAGGGCGTCCATCTGGCCTCGCAGGATGTCCGCTTCCTGCTGGGCCTGGCCGGCGGCCTGCTGGGCTTGTGAGCGCGCCGTCTGCAGCTCGGCCTGCGCCACTCTGGCGGCGGCCTCGGCCTCCTCGCGGGCCTGGTTGGCCGCGATGGCGTCGGCGCGGAACGAGGAGAAGGCCTCGGCCAGGTCGGTCTGGGCGGCGCCCAGCTGCATCCTGAGCGCCTCCAGCTCTGCGTCGCGCTCGGCGAGGGTGTCGCGGGCCTGCTGGGCCTGGGCCTGGGCCTGGGCCGTGCTGGCCGCCTGGGTGGCTTCGCCCTGCTCTGCGGAGTCGCGCAGTCGCGCCAGCTCGGCCTGGGCCTGGGCGGCTTGACCCTCCGCGGCCTGGACCGCCTGGCGGCTCGCAGCTGCATCGTCGCGGGCCTGGACGATCTCGGTGCGCAGTGAGCCCTGCCGCTGTCGCGCCTGGACCAGCTCGGCCCGGGCGGCGTCGAGCTCGGCTCGAACCTGGCCCTGTTCGCCCTCGAGGCCTTGTGCCTGTTCCTGGGCCGCCCGCAGGGCTCGCTCCTTGGCGGCGATCTCCTGCCTGGCCTGGTCGGCTTCGGTGCGCGCCTGGGCCAGCGAGGCGGCCACCTCACCGCTGGCCTGCTCGGAGACCGACCGCAGGGCTTCGGCCTCGTTGCGAGCCTCGGCGGCCTCGGCCTGGGCGGCCTGCAGGGCTGCGGCGGCTTCTGTCTGGGCGGCTTCGAGGGCTGTGGCGGCTTCTGTCTGGGCGGCTTCGAGGGCCGCGGCGGCTTCGTCCCTGGCAGCCTCGGTCTCGGCCTCGGCGGATCGCAGGGCTTCGGCATTCGCCGTGGCTTCGTCCTGGGCGGCCTGCAGGGCTGCGGCGGCTTCTGTCTGGGCGGCTTCGAGGGCTGT
>CAZEJJ010000034.1:36447-49738 GCA_964512185.1 uncultured Enterobacterales bacterium
GGCGGCTTCGTCTCTGGAGGCCTCGATCGCCGCCTGGTGGGCTTCGGCCTGGGAGGCAGCTTCGCTGCGCAGCTGCTGAGCGTCGGCGAGGGCGGTCCCCAGGGCGACGGCAGCCTCGGTCTGGGCGCGCTGGGTGTGCTCCTGGGCAGCCTGCAGAGCCTGGGCGGCGGCGGCCGCGTCGTCATCGGCCTGGCTGCGCAGGCGGTCGGTCTCGGCCACAGCAGCGGCCAGCGCGGCCGCTGCCTCGGCTCGCGTCTGCTCGCTCCGTGCCTGCAGGGCCTGCAGCGCTTCCTCGCTGGCGGCCAGTGCTGCCCTGGCCTGGCGAGCCTCGGCCTGGGCCTCTTCCGCCTCTTCGCGGGCGCCGATGGCCTCTTCGGTGCTGGTGGCCAGCTGATCGTCCAGGCTCGCCACCTGGGCGCGCAGCTCGCTGCTCTCAGCCTGTTCCGCGTGCAGCTGCTGTCCCATGCGGTCGGTCTCTGTCTGGGCGCGCTCGGCTTCCTCCTGGGCGGCGAGGGCCTCGTCGTGGGCGGCCGCGGCCTCGTCCTGGGCGGCCGTGGTGTCGGCGCGGGCCTGGGCGGCCTCCATCAGGGCCTGCTCAGTCCTGGCCTGGGCCTGCTCGGAGAGGTCGTGCTGGTGGTCGAGCTGCTGGCGAGTGTGCTCCAGTGCCTGGTCCTGCTGGGCGGCGCGGGTGGCACTCAGCGCCACCTGGGCCTGCGCGTCTTCGGCGGCCGACAGCGCGGACTCCATCTCGGATCGGGCCTGTGCGGCGGCCTCGGCGGCTTCGGCGGCCTGCTCGTTGGCCTGGTCGGCCGCTCGACGCCAGCTCTCCGCGGTGGCTTCAGCTTGCTGGGCGCGCTCCTCCCCTGCCTGGGCCAGGTCCCGGTCGCGCTGCGCCTGGTCGCGGGCGGCCGTCGCGTCGTTGATGGCTTCCATGGCCAGGGCTTGCGCCAGCTCGTTCTCCTCGGCCGCGACAGCGGCGGCCTGCCTGGCGGACTCGGCTTCGCTCCGTGCCTGCTCTCCGGCAGCCTGGGCCTCGATCCTGGCCTGCTCGGCGGCCAGGGCGGCTTGACGCTGCTCCTCGGCGGCTTCGGTGGCGAGCCGAGCTGCTTCCTGCTGCTGTCGTCCAGATTCGGCGGCCTGATCCTCCGCGGCCTGCGCCTGCTCCGCGAGCTGCTGGGCGGCTTCCGCCTCTTGGCGGTGGTGTTCCACCTGGGCCTGGGCCAGGTCCCGCTCCACGCCGGCATTGTCGGCCTGGTCGGTGGCCTCCCGGAGGCGCACCTCAGCCTCGATGCGCGCCGTCTCGACCTCGGCTCGGGCGGCCTCGGCGTCAGCGCGGGCTGTCTCGATCTCGGCCTGCGCTGCGCTCGTCTCGGCGCGCGCCGTCTCGATCTCGGCTCGGGCGGCCTCGGCGTCAGCGCGGGCTGTCTCGATCTCGGCCTGCGCTGCGCTCGTCTCGGCGCGCGCCGTCTCGATCTCGGCTCGGGCGGCCTCGGCGTCAGCGCGGGCTGTCTCGATCTCGGCTCGGGCAGCCTCGGCGTCAGCGCGGGCCGTCTCGATCTCGGCTCGGGCGGCTTCGGCGTCAGCGCGGGCTGCGTTCGCCTCCTCGGCCCGGTTCTCGGCCTGGGCGATCGCCTCGTTGCTGGCGTCCTGGGCAGCCTGCACCTGCTCGCTCAGGGTGGCCGCCTGGGCCGCCGCCTCGTCCGCCGCTTGTCGCAGCTGGCCGTTTTCATCCCGCAGGGCGGAGACCGCGGTCATGGCGGCGATGAGTTCGCCCCGTACCGAGTCGGAGTCTTCGGCCTGCGCTGCGTCGGCGCGGGCGGAGGCTTCCTTCGCGGCCTCGAGCTGGGCTCTGGCGTCGGTGGCGTCGGCCAGGGCGGCCTCGGCCTGCTGCTGCGCTGCCGCCGCTTCGAGCCTGGCGGCTTCGAGCTCGGCGCTGGAGACAGCCGGCTCCTGCTCGGGCTCTTCGGTGGGGGACGACGGGTCCACCTCGGGTTGGCCGGCTTCGAGCTCGGCGACGCGGGCCTGCTCGGCCGCGAGCGCTTCCAGGGCCTGGCTCAGGGCTCCCTGGGCGCTGTCGGCCTCCAGCTGGGCGGCCTCTGCCAGGGCGCGCTGCTCGTCCACAGACTCGTGGAGGGCGCTGTGCTCTCGCTCCAGGTCCCGCAGCCGGTCTTCCAGGGGGGCAGCGATCGCGGCGGGAGCGGCGCCCTGGGCGCTCACCTCTTCTTCGTCCATGGCGGGAAGCAGGGAGAGCTGATCGAGGCTGAGCTGCGCCTCTTCGAGCTGTTCGCGTAGCTGCTTGTTCTGCTCCTTGAGCTCGGCGGCCTCCTGGGGCACGTCGGCCTTGGAGACAGGGGCCGGCTCCGCTGGAGGGGGTGCGGCTTGCTGGATGCCTCGCAGCTCGGCTTCGAGCCCTCGCTGGCGCGCCTGGGCCTTCTCTGCCATGTCGCGTGAGGCGATGAGCTCGGCCTGCAGGGTGGTGAGCTCCACCAGCGCGTTCTCCGCCTCTTCCCACGCGGCGTCGGCTTCGCGGCTGGAGGCCAGGGTGCGATCCTCCGCTTCCTGCTGGGCAGCCAGGATGGCTTCCTGGGCCTGCTCGGCCTGACCCTGGGCCAGGGCGGTGATCTCCTGGGCCTGGGCCAGCTCGTCGCGGGCGGCGGCCAGCGCCGCCTTGAGCTCCTCGACCTCGTCACCTCGATCCGCCTCGGCCTGGGGGGAGGCTTCGAGGTCCTCCACCGGCTCGGGGTCGGTGGGCTCGGGCTCGGTGGGCTCGGGGTCGGTGGGCTCGGGGTCGGTGGGCTCGGGCTCGGGCTCTTCGGGGATCGGCTCCGGGGCGGGCTCCCGGCAGCGCTCGTCGAGCCACCGGCCGAGCAGGTTCTCGTCGACGGGCCGACCCAGGTAGAGGTGGGCCCGCAGCGGCGAGAACCAGTGGAGGGCCAGGCGTGTGCTCGCCCGGCCGCTGCTGATGATCACGACGCCGACCTCGTCCATCGCGGAATCGGCGCGGATCAGGTCGCAGGTGTCGAGGCAATCGGGGGTATCTCCGTCGAGGAAGACGGCCAGGGGCCGGCGTTGCCGTAGCTCCCGCTGGATCTCGGCGCTGGCGGGCAGGTCCTCCGCCTGGATGTCGTGTTCACTCAGCTGCTGGCGCAGGGCGCCAGCCAGGCGGGTGTCTTCGTGATGGATCAGGGCCAGGAGTGAGGGGGCGCGAGGGCTCATGTCAGGACCTCCTTCGCCAGAAACGCAGGCTGCTGCCAGCAGATCGGGTATCGGAGGGGGTGGATGGCGAGCCCCTGCCGGTGGCCGCCATGCCCCACTCGTTGTGGGGATCGGTGGCCAGCAGGCGCTCGATGCGCAGCTGGGCCTGCTCCGTCTCTCCCCGCTCGCTGGCGATGCGCGCGTGCACCTCGAGCGCCCTGGTGTGCTGGGGATCGAAGGTCAGCGCCAGGGCGACGAAGTCTTCTGGACCGGAGTCGGCCGCGTCACCACGGGCCTTCCAGACAGCCCAGCCCAGCTCGGCGAGCACGTCCGGGGAGGAGGGATTATCGCGGCGCATGCGCTCCAGGATCTGGCTGGCTGCGGCGTGGCGGCCGCGGCGCATGAGCTGGATGGCGTAGTCCAGATCGCCGGAGCCCATCATCTCTTCGTCGGGCTCCGTCTCGTCCGACACGGAGCCCGGCTCGGCGCTCTCCAGCGCGCGCTGGATCTGGTTCACCATGGGCGCCTGGCCTTTGTTGAGGCGGCGATCGTATTCCTCCTTGCGGCTGGGGCTGGTGAGGGTCTGCCATACGATCTGCAGGCCGTGCAGGAGCTGCTGCAGCTGGGCGTTGGAGGTCTCGGTGTGGCCCGGCATCTCCTCGGCCTGTCTCCAGCGCTGCACCAGCCGCTTGCAGCGGCGGTCCACCACGTCGACCGGCGCGCCGGGCTTGAGGCCCAGGAAGCCGTAGAAATCCCGCTTGAGGCGCTTGCCGTGTTCGACCGCGAGGCGAGCGGGGGTCATGGCGCTGGTCCCGCCGCGCCTGGAAACGGAGCGGCCGTCGGCCGCCACGGAAGCGACGCTCTCCTGGTCGTCGCCAAGCCGCGGGCTGGCCGCAGCGCCGGGCGTGTGGGCCAAGGCGGGGCTGTGGGCCGGCGCGCCCTGCTCCGCGCTGGGCGCGGCGACGCTCGGGGCGTAGGGTTCGCCGCTGTGCAGCGCTCGGGCCCAGGCCAGCTGCTGGGCCACGCAGCTGTCTCGCTGTGCTTCGGTGCAGGCCTTCTGGATGGACGCGGCGGTGGTGTCCACTGCTCGCTCGCCCTCACGGTGGAGCAGGCCGCCACACTCCAGCAGCCAGACCAGCTTGAGCAGGTTGCCGGAGCGATCGGGGATCTGCTTGAAGAGCGCCTCGACCGAGATGGCGTCGCCGATAGCTTCGCCCAGGAAGGTGAGGGGGGGCTCCAGCTCGAACTGCGGGAAGATGGTGGTGAAGTCGTCGCCGAGCTGCAGGTCGCCGCGCCCGTCCTCGGTGACGGTGGGCAGCACCTTGTCGACCGCCACGTGTTGCTTGACGCCCTCCCAGAGCGCCGGCGCGCTGCCGGTGACCGGGCGGAACTCCGACGCCAGGTGCTCCGGCTGTAGACCGGCGGCTGGCTCGAAGCGCCAGGCGCCGGAAGAGACCCTCAACGGTGCCGCGATGCCCTGGCGAATTCGACCCTGTTGGTGCTCCTCCAGCTGCTCCGGTGTGAGCGCTCCCGACAGCTGCAGAGCGGTCTCGAGCTGTTCTCCTGGACCGAGCTTCTCTTCGATCCACTGGATGCGGGACTTGGGGAGCAGGCCCGCGGTGGCCAGCGTGCGGCCCAGGGCGTCCTGGACGAAGCTGCTGCTGAAGGCCACCACCTGGCCCTCAAGGAAGTGCAGCCTGCGCCAGCCGCGCCTGTTGCTCACTTCGAGCATGCCGCTCTGGCGATCTCGCAGCAGGGCCATGAACACGCAGACGTAGCTGGTGATGTCGTGCTGGCCTTCGGCGCTTGGCAGGGGCGGGCGGTGCTCGTCGGAGGTCGTGGTTGGGTCAGTCACGGGATGGCATCCAGAAACGGCTGGCGCAGCTGCGGAGTGCGGGTACGCGCCGACGCCCAAGCATACCCTTTCTCGCCGCGATCTTGGAGTGGCTGCGGGCGGCGGCTCCCGTGAACCCCCGGAGGAAGGGGCCTCGCCTAGGTTCCCTGCTGTCGGCTGCGTCTCCGCCACAGGGCGCCGGCCAGGCAGCCACAGAGGGCTCCCCCTCCCACCAGGGTGAGCTGCAGGGAGAGCCAGTAGAAGACGATCCCCAGCTCCTGGGTCAGCGGTCGCCCGGAGAGCAGGGACAGCAGCCTCGCGCCGGGTGTGGACACCAGGACCAGCAGCTGCGCCAGCCAGGTCTCACCCAGGGGTGGGTGCAGGTAGAACAAGGTGTGCACGCCCATGGCCAGCGCGATGCCCGCCATGGTGCCGATCATCGTGCCCATCAGCGCTCCGCGCTTCATGCTCGCCCCTCGCCGTGCGCGGCGGCGTGCGCTGCCATGGCCTCCACCAAGGTGGGCCACACCGCCGGGGGCAGGTCGTGGCCCCAGCCGGGGATGGTGATCAAGCGCGCACCGGGGATGGCCTGGGCGGTGGCCTCGCCGCCAGCCATGGGGATCATCGGATCGGCCTCGCCGTGCAGCACCAGCGTCGGGACCTGCAGCTCCGGTAGCGCTCTCCGCCGGCTGCCCGAGGCCAGGATGGCCGCCAGCTGCCGCGCGATGCCGTCGGGGTTGTAGCCTCGCTCGTAGGAGGCGGTAGCCAGGCGCTGCAGCTCGGCGATGGGGACGGGATGGGCCGGGCTGCCGATGGCGTGCAGGACGCGGATCTCGTGGCGGATGGCTCCCCTGCGGCTCCTCGGTCGTGGGCCCAGGGCGGTCCACAGCACTCGGGTCTTGCCGGAGGGCACCTCGCGGCTGCCTGTGGTGGACGAGATGCTGGTGAGGCTGTGCAGCCGCTCGGGATGCCGCAGGGCGTAGCACTGGGCGATCATGCCTCCCATGGACATGCCCGCCAGGTGGACGCGCCCCAGCTCCAGGGCATCGAGCAGTCCGTGCAGATCGTCGGCCATGTCCCAGAGGGTGTAGGCGGCGGGAGCTCGCCGTCTGCGCAGCAAGCCCCAGCCCAGCCGCTTCCAGTCGGGTGGACCGTGATGCTCCAGCCAGGTGGACTTGCCGATGTCGCGGTTGTCGAAGCGGATCACGCGGAAGCCGCGCTCGGCCAGCAGCCGGCAGAAACCTTCGGGCCAGTGCACCAGCTGGGCGGCGATGCCCATCACCAGCACCAGCGGGATGCCCTCGCCCATGGACTCCCAGTGGATCTCGATGCCGTTGGTCTGTGCGCGAGGCATGGGGCATCTTGGCCCGCCGGGAGCGGGAAGGCAACGAACCGCGGGGCCGTAGTACCCCTTACCGACGGGCTGGCTGGGCTGTGTGGTCCTTTGGTGTGTCCGGCGAGGTGAGCAGCTTGTGGTGGTCCGCGGGACCCCTCCCGTGCCTGGCTGGCCCTGGCGCCGCCAGGGAGCAGCATGACCCGCCCGACCCTTCCTCTCCTCCTTCCCCTCCTGCTGGTCTGGTGCTCTCCTCCTCCCTCCTCTCCGGGAGACGCCATGTCCGTCGCAGAAGCCGCCGCGGGGGGCGTATTGGAAGAGCTCCCGCCGGGAGCCGAGCCCTACGATGCGGAGCTCGCCACCGCGCTCGTGGACGCCTGGGAATCCAGGGAGCCAGCCTATCGCCCCCGCACGCGGCACCTGCTCGACCAGGCCACGCCGCGCTTCGTGAACCGGCTGTTCCTGGAGAGCAGCCCCTACCTGCGCCAGCACGCCCACAACCCGGTGGACTGGCACCCCTGGGGCGAAGAGGCCTTCGAGAAGGCCCGGCGCCTGGGACGGCCGGTGCTGCTGTCGGTGGGGTACTCCACCTGCCACTGGTGCCACGTGATGGAGGAGGAGAGCTTCGAAGACCTGGAGATCGCTCGCTACCTGAACGAGCACTACCTGCCCATCAAGCTGGACCGCGAAGAGCGGCCCGACGTGGACGCGGTGTACATGACCGCTGTGCAGCTGTTCACCGGCAGCGGCGGCTGGCCCATGACGGTGTGGCTCGACCACCAGCGCCGCCCCTTCTTCGCTGGCACCTACTTCCCTGCCCGCGACCGCGACCGCGGCGTGCCCGTGGGCTTCCTGACCCTGCTGCGACGCCTCGATGAGGCCTGGCGCGAGGACCCGAAGGTGGCCAGCTCAGCCGCCTCGGCGGCCGAGGCCATCCGCTCCGTGCTGGAGCCCGGGTCGGCGGTCACGGAGCTGCCCGGTGCTCGGTTGGTGGACCGCGCCGTGGAGCACTACGCCTCCCGCTTCGATCACCGCTTCGGTGGCCTGGGGCGGGCACCAAAGTTTCCCTCCAGCCTGCCCGCGCGCCTGCTGCTGCGCCACGACCGAAGCCAGGGCGACGCCCAGGCCCAGCAGATGGCGCTGTACTCTCTGGAGCGGATGGCCTGCGGCGGTATGTACGACCAGGTGGGCGGCGGGTTCCACCGCTACTCCACCGACGCCGCCTGGCTGGTGCCCCACTTCGAGAAGATGCTGTACGACAACGCCCTGCTGATGCTGGACTACCTTGAGGCCTGGCAGGCCTCTGGACGCCAGGACATGGCCTGGGTGGTGCACGACATCGCCCGGTACCTGCAGCGCGACATGAGCTCGCCCCAGGGCGCCCTGTACACGGCCACCGACGCCGACAGCCTGGATGCCCACGGGGAGCGCGAAGAGGGCCTGTTCTTCACCTGGACCCCCGCCGAGCTGGCGGCAGAGCTGGACGAGCAGAGCCTGCAGGCGGTGATGGCGGCGTACTCCGTGTCGCCTGGAGGCAACTTCGAGGGCCGCAGCATCCTGCATCGACCGCGGGCCTACCCGGTGGTGGCCGAGGAGCTGGGCATCGACGCCGTGCAGCTGGAGGCGCGCGTCGAGGCTGCCCGGGACGTGCTGTACCAGGCCCGCTCGCCCCGCCCCGCGCCCCTGCGCGACGAGAAGATCCTGGCCGGCTGGAACGGCCTGGCCATCGCCGCCCTGGCGCGATCCGGACGCCTGCTGCAGCCCGGCAGGACCGGCGAGGGCAGCTACACCTGGCGGGCCGCCCGTGCCGCCAGCTTCGTGCTGGACCACATGCGTCGCTCGGGGCGGCTGCTGCGGGTGCACAAGGACGGCCAGGCCAGGCTTGACGCCACGCTGGAGGACCACGCGTTTCTGGCCTGGGGCCTGCTGGAGCTGTACCAGGCCAGCGGTGATCTGCGCTGGCTCCACGAGGCGCTGGCGCTCGATGCCGTGCTGGCCGAGCACTTCGAGGACATCGACGCTGGCGGGTTCTTCCGCAGCGCCGATGACGCCGAGGCCCTGCTGGCCCGCGAGAAGCCCTACCAGGATGGCGCCATCCCCAGCGGCAACTCCGTACACGCCGCCAACCTGCTGCGCCTCGCCGCCCTGACCGGCGACGATCGCTACCGCGCTCGCGTCGATTCCCTGCTGACGGGGCTCGGGGTGCCGCTGAACCAGTCGCCCTTCGCCCTGTCGGAGCTGCTGCTCGCTGTGCAGCGGCGGCACGCGGGCAGCGCTGAGCTGGTGCTGGTGGCTCCTTCCGAGAGGGCCGATCTGCAGCCCTTCCTGCGCGCCATCGCCGCCGTCTATCTGCCCGGTCACGTGGTGGTGACCGCGGTGGAAGGCGCCGACCTGGAGCGACAAGAGCGGGCCGTGCCCCTGCTGAAGGGCAAGCTGGCCATGGGCGGCCAACCCACCGCCTACCTCTGCTTTGGCGGGAGCTGCCAGGAGCCCACCACGGATCCCGCCCGCTTCGTGGAGCTGCTGGAGCAGGCCGCGGAGCGCGCTCACAGCGCCACCACCACCCGGCCCGGGTAGCGCCAGATCAAGGCCCCATCCCGGCGCTCCACCGAGATGATCCCCTTGTGGATCAGCCTGAGATGGCAGACCCCGTGGCCCTCACCCCACATGCGGTTACCCGGTTCCCAGACCCCGACCTCCGGGTGTTTTCCTCGTGAACACCCCCCTCGCCGAGGTCAGCATGTCCCGTCTCGCAACCTCCCCGTTTCCAGCGTTAATCGCGCTGTTCGCCTGTGCCCAGGCCTGCAGCTACACCTTCCCTTCCGAGCAGGGGCAGTGGCGCTTCGAGGACCAGGAGCTGGTCACCGAGGCGCTGCGTGGCTTCACCAACGACCAGTCGCTGCTGGCCGGTACCCTGCTCTGCCCGGTGCCCAGCTGGGAGCTGGACTGGCCCTCGGGCGCCGACGATGACCTGGCGATCCTCGACGAGTGCTTCGAGCAGTCCCTGGAAGGCGGCGCCTCCTTCGACCAGATCGGGGAGCTGGGCTGCCTCTCGTTGGACGAGGCGGGCGAGGCCATCTGGTCCTTCGAGCCGGTGGACTGCGACGCCAGCTTCGTGGACGAGCCCGTGGCGGACCGGGTGGTGCTGCAGGTGGTGGATCCTTCGAGCGTGTCCGCCGGGCTGCAGCACTGGCCCGAGCAATACGCTTTGGAGTCCATGGAGGCCGCAGACCCCGCTGGCTTCCCCGACGATCTGCTGCAGGACGAGTCCGAGCCCTGGCTGGTGGTGGAGGATCGAGAGGTGCTGCTCTTCGCCCGCCTGTGGGACGACGATCTGCAGCAGCCCGTGGCCTGGCGCGCCGACCACGGCGAGCTCAGCGTCGAGATCCTGGCCGGTGACCTGACCGTCTCGGACGACAGCGAGCTGGATCCGGGCTGGATCGGCCTCACCCTGTCCCAGGGCGCCGAGGCGGAGGTGCACCTGGAGATCGGCGGGCAGGACTGGCGGGTGGGCTCGGTGCAGGCCGTGAGCGGCCAGCAGGCCGTGTCCATGGAGCTGGTGGCGGCCTCCCTGGTGTTCGAGGGGGAGCCCGAGCGGCTGGATCCCTACGGCGCGCGCGCCATCCTGCGCGACAGCGAGGGCGATCCCATCTACGGCGCCCCCGTGGACTGGAAGGTGAGCGTGGGCCGCATCGCCCTGAGCCCCGGGCCGCGCCAGCCCTCCTCGCTGCCCGGTGGAGGCTACGCCTGGCTGTCCGACTCTTGCGTGGCCCCCAGCAAGCGGGTGGGCGAGCGCAGCGTGGTCGTCGAGGCCAGCTACCTGGAGCTGCAGGACGTCGTGCAGCTCGACTGGACGGTGCCCGATGACGAGGACAGCAGCGACGAGGACTGGGACAGGCACGAGGACTGCGCCGGTGGCTGCGGCGGCTGCTCGGCCGCAGCCTGGCCTCTGGATGGCGGCGCCTGGCTGCTGCTGCCCGGCCTGGGCCTGCTGCTGCGTCGTCGTCGGGATGGGCGCTGAACGCTCACTCCCAGTCCGCCACCCGCTCCCGCAGCCGGCCGCGCAGGGTGGCCAGCTGCGGTCTCAGCAGCGTCAGAGCTACCATGCCAGTCAGGATCGCCAGGCCGATGGCGGTCAGGTAGAAGGCCCAGAAGGTGGAGTGGGTCAGGCCGAAGCGCAGCAGCTCCGTCGAGAGCGCGGCGCCGCAGAAGCCGGCTCCCAGGTACAGGAAGGCCTTGATCCGCAGGCCGCTGCCCAGGGCGATGCCCAGCAGGCTCATGAGCACCAGGCCCAGGGTCCAGCCGGGATCGAAGGCCGCCTGGCCCAGGGCGGTGAGGTAGATGCAGCCCGCCCCGGCGTAGCGCAGCAGGGAGCGGATCCTGGGATCCAGGGAGCTCCGCAGGGCGTGGGCCACCGCCACCAGCGACAGCCCGGTGGGCCCCACGTAGGCCAGCGGATCGGTCCAGCGCAGCTCCAGGCACAGGTGCATGGCGGCGGCGTCCAGCAGCAGCACGCCCAGCAGCAGGTCGCCCATCCTGGCTCTGAGGACGAAGCGCAGGCAGAACAGGCAGCCGGCCAGGGCCAGCCCTGGAGCGCTGAGGCCCTCCATGCCCACCGCCCCCAGCAGGGCCAGCCCGGCCAGCAGGGCCGTAGCGTGCCGCAGAGGGGCCAGCTGTTCCGCTCCGCGGCGGGCTTCGAGGGCCAGCGCGGTGGCCTCCAGCAGCAGGCCGACGCCCACCAGCAGGGGCAGCTCCCAGGCAGGCGGCAGCGCCTGCAGCGGTCCGTGGATCCGCAGCAGCAGGTAGAGCGCCCCCCACCAGGCCAGGCTGGCCCACCAGCGCCAGGCCTGCCGGCGGCGCCAGGTGATCACGGTGGAGGCCAGGGCCGCCGCGCCGAAGATCAGCAGCTGGCCGCTGGAGGGCTGCAGCAGCGGACCACCGCCCAGCGCCAGCAGGCAGAGCGGGACCACCAGCGCCATGCCGGCCCGCGCCAGCTGGGTCTGCCCCAGGCGACGGGCCAGCAGGGCCCAGCCCAGCGCGAGGGCCGCGGGGGCTCCGGTGGCGAGGCCAGGCCCCTGCAGGGCCAGCACCTGGGCGCCAGCGAGCGCCTGCAGCATGGCCAGCTGCGGCCAGCCGCGCTGCCACCATCCCAGCGCGAGGGGCAACGCCACCAGGGCGTAGGGCGCGGCACCCTGCTCCACCAGGGTCACCAGCGCCAGGGCCGTGCCCAGACCGAGCCCCAGCAGGGGTGCCTTGCGACCAGCGGGTAGCCGCCGGGAGAGCTCGTCGGGGACCAGCCCCAGGGCCGCCAGGGCCAGCGGCCAGCTCAGCCAGGGATCCACCCCCAGCAGCTCACCCGGCAGCCAGGCCAGCAGGGGCAGGCTGGCCAGGAAGAGCCAGGGCCGCCGCAGCCTCCAGGCCAGGGCGGGGATCACGAGGGCCAGCAACAGGGCCTCGGGGGTGGCGCCGTCTCCGCCCAGGCGCACCAGCACGGCGGCCGCGAGGGTGCACCAGCCCAGGGCCTCCTGGGCAAGCTCGGGCAGCGCTGTGCGCATTCCGGAGAGCCGACGCTGCAGCAGGATCAGCGCCCCGCCCACCGCCAGCAGCGCCAGGGTCCAGCCCTGGGGTGTGCCCAGCAGCGTCAGCGCGGCGGCCAGGCAGAGGCCCGCCGCGAGCCAGGGTCGATGCTGGCGGTCGCGCGCCAGCACCGCCAGGGCCGCCAGGGCCAGCATGGAGCGGGTGGCCAGCAGCTCCAGGGGTGCGGAGCTGGCCGCCGCGCCTGTGTACAGCCCCGCGGCGAGGCCGGCCCAGGCCCAGGAGGGCCCCAGCCCCGTGTTGGCCAACAGCAGGCCGACAGCCGCGCAGGCCAGGGCCGCAGCGGGCCGCGCCTCGGGATGCCTGGCGGCCACGATGGCGAGGCCCAGCACCACCGCGGTGGCCAGCAGGCGGGTGAGCACTCGATCCTGGGCGCTGCGCCTCGAAGGCAGCCAGCACAGCGCGGCGAAGGCCAGCCAGGCCAGCGGATGGGCGCTGGGCGGGGCCCCCAGGCTCAGCAGCCCGGCCGACAGGGCCCAGGGCGCCGCCAGCCGCGCCAGGCCTGTCTGGCCCCAGCTCCACAGCAGCAGCAGGGCCGCGGCCAGCCCCAGCGGCCAGGCCGCCAGGTCGCCCTGGCCCGCAGACCAGGCAGCGAGCCCCGCGGCGAGCCAGATGGTGTAGGCGATCCAGGCACCCGTGGCCGCGACAGCCAGCCCCGACCCCGTGTGCCGGGCCGCGCGCGCCAGGGCGGGGCGCTGCCGCCAGAGGGCCACCAGGCGCAGCAGTCCGGCTGCCGCCAGCAGCGCCAGCAGCGACCCACCCAGCCCCGGATCCGCGCAGCGCTGCAGGGCCGCGAGGCCCACCGCGGTCCAGGCCAGCAGGCTCCCCTCGGCCCAGCCGCGGGGATGGCGCAGCGCGTGGAGGGCCATGGCGACCGCGCCCGCCGTCAGCAGCGCCAGCTGCTCCACCGGGCCATGCGCTACGGCGGTCAGCAGGGCGAGCCCGGTGGCCGCCAGCGCGGCGTGCTCGCGAGCAGGGGTCGGTCGCCAGCGCGCCAGCAGCGCCAGGCCCACCGGCAGCAGCACCAGCCAGGCGCTGGCCAGTCCGTCGGGATCGAACAGGGCCCAGCGGGCCGCGCAGGCCACCGCCACCACCCAGGCGCAGGACTCCAGCGTCGCCCGCTGTGCGGACACCAGCCAGCTCGCCAGCAGCAACGAGCCCACCAGCGCCCCAGCCGCGAGCTGCAGCTGGGGATCCACGGGCCAGGCCAGCAGCAGGCTGGCCGCCGCCACGGGCAGGGCCACCAGCCCCAGCCAGGCGGCGGGCTGTCCGAGGGGGCGCGGCCGCCACTGGTGGGCGGCGCTGGGGGCGCCGCGCGTGCACAGGGGCCGCGC